>CAZPYX010000055.1:0-1714 GCA_964590635.1 uncultured Bdellovibrio sp. | reverse complement strand
TACCTGCTTATTTTTTCGCTCACGGATGGCCTCGGTATAAAGCAACAGATCCGTCCCTGTTTGTGCGGGCTTAGTTTTCATTTCGCGCTCACGATCGGTCAATTCCACCGCAAGATCCAGAGTGTCTTTTTGTGAAGCTTTATTCCAGTAAGATTGAGTCTGTTGCAACTGTGAACGCGCGAGAGTCAGAATTTTCTTCTTCGCGTCTTCCTTAAAGCTACTTTCCAATGCACGACTAAAACGTCGAATTTTCTTAGGTTCTTCAATCACTTTGCCACAAATATCCGTCGATAAAACCTTTGCATCCATCGCTTGCGCAATGGACTGTGCAACACCTTGAGCTGTCTCATGAGACAAAAGACATTTATCTAAACGTTCTTTGAGCTGTATCACGCCCAATAAATTATTGCCCTGTTGCAGAATTTTTAGGCCTTCAACTGTTTGCATTTCAGCGAGTTTATTTTTATCTGCCAAAAGTTCTTTAAATGAATTTTGGAAAGATCTCACGACTTTAGAATCATCTAAATTGGCTGCCGTCCAAGCGATTTGCTTGCTGTATAAAAGCTCAAGATCCGCAGAGGCATCTGCTTGAAAAGGCTTTAAAAAAATAGAGAAAACGACTACCGCAAGTAAGACCTTCATAGGGATTTATATCGGAATAAAAAAATCCCGACCTGACACGACCTTTGTAAAGATTCGACTGATTAAACAAACCTAACTAGATAAAAGTGTCTCTTTTTGGGAAATCGGTCTTCACCCTCATGGTTATCTGTCAAAGACCGATAAATAAAATACATGGGAACGTTCCTGAGAATTCTAACCATCATTGTGTTGATGCATTTATTCATGGGCCAAGTTTATGCGGCACCTAGCTCTTTGACCTATCAAGGACGCATCCTTAAATCTGACAATACCCCACTAGAAAATAGCAATATTAGTTTTCAATTTCAGATCACAGATCCTATCGGTGGATGCATTCTCTATGAAGAACAGGTAATTGGTTATGACATGACCAACTCTGGCGGTGTCTTTGATGTCGCCATCGGAAACGGAACTCAATCATGGCCGACCTCAGGAACATTTAATCTCTTAGATTCTTTTAACAATTCAACATCATTGAACTGTTCTGGTGGATCGACTTATACGCCAGCACTGAATGATATTCGTCGTTTGCGCGTGAAGTTTTACGATGGTACCGGTTGGAAAACAATCAGTCCAGATTCTGTCATTCGCTCAGTCCCTTTTGCTGGGTATTCTTATTCTGCTTCCAAGTTAGGCTCTAACTTACCGACAGATTTTGTATTAAAAACTTCCATCCCGGCTTGTCCTACGAATAGCTTTCTAAGTTTTGATGGAACCTCTTTAAGTTGTCAGTCGGTCGCCGGGGCTGCAGGTGGGACCGTCACAAATATCACTTCAACAAATGCTTACCTGTCCATTGCCAACGGCTCCTCGGCTCCGGCCTTGACATTGAATGTTGGTACGACCGCCAATACTGTGGCTGCAGGAAATGATTCTCGACTTACTAACGCACTTCAATCTGGAGCCGCCGCGGGTGGAGATCTTTCTGGAAATTATCCAAATCCCACTGTCGCAAAAATTCAATCCGTCAGTATTAGTTCGGCAGCTCCCGTCAGTGGCCACTTCTTTAAATACAACGGCACAAACTGGAGTGACAGTGCCATCGCTATGTCTGATGTCACTGGGCTTAACA
>CAZPYX010000054.1:5604-21294 GCA_964590635.1 uncultured Bdellovibrio sp. | reverse complement strand
GGGCAGTACAATGAGATATTTCCAGCTCATGATACTCGATTGATTTTTACAGATGAGCTTGTTGATCGTGGAGTCATTGAGAGTACGTATATAGTGATGTTCTTTTGATGAAGTGAGTTTGAGGTCAAAGACGGAAAGAAGGCAGATGCAAACCACTTGGTCGTCTTTGCTGATGGCGGCAATATAGTCGCCGCGGAAAAAATCGTCAGGATCAAGTTTCCCCCCTCGGCTCTCAACAACTTCAGCAAAGGTCTTTTTCCATATCTGATAAACGTCATTGAAAAGTTTTGTTCGAGATTCTGGGACGTAGTGGGGAGAGAATAAATGGAATTTAAAGTCGTTCATTAGCTGGATACTCCTATTTATGACGGAAGAATTTTAATAGCTTCGGTTGAGTCGATTCTTTTTCAACAGATCCGAGAGCTGCGAGGTGGGCTTATCCAGGGCATGTAGATGGTATTTAGAAGTTTCGTTGATTTAGAAAGTTGAAAGAGCGGCCTAAGAACGGCGTTGCGAACAGTGTGCATGAACATTCCCCTTGTGTTTGAGCGCTGTCAGTTCTCAAAGTTTACAGGGATTTTAGCTAAACAAAACTTTTCTATATTCAGGATATTCAAAATGAGATGATGTCGTGTTTATGTGTGCACTACTCAGGTAGTTCGTTATTGAGGGAGCACATATTTAGAGATTCTTGAAGAAGGGATTTAGGTTCTTGGAGGAGTTGCCGATAACGCCGGCCTTTGCCGACGTTATCTTTTAGAGGAAAAGCTAATTAGTTAGCTGCAACAGTTGTTACAAGAGAGCGGTCGGCAAGAGTTGAGTAGAAAGCGTGGTAGTTCTTCATCACTCTTGAGTTGTACTCCATAGGCTTCACATTTTTTGCGATCAAACGGAACATGTTACCTGGGCCCATGTTGTAAGCACTCACGTAGCGAACAGCTTTACCGTTAAACTTTGTGCGCAAGTAGTTCATATAAGCCAAGCCGATTTTGATATTAGCCTCTGGGTTTTGCAGAGTCTTTTTACCATTCCAACCGATTTTAAACTTCTTAGCGATCCATTCTGCCGTATCTGGTTTAACTTGCATCAAACCGATTTCGCCATAACGACCTACAGTCAATGGATTGAACTTACTTTCAGTTTTGATAACCGCAAGCACGAACACCGGATCCAAGTGATATTTAGCGCTCTCTGCGATCACAGTGCGAGTGATAGCGCGTGCATGGCCTTTCCATTGTGGAGCCAAGTGCGCTTGAACTTTAGAGTAGATCATATAGTTCAATGATTTACGGCCTTCGATTTTTTGTGCATCACTGCCGAAGTAGCCGCGACCCAAAAGTTCTTTAGCATGTGAGATGCGAGAAGCCTCGCTCACGCCTTCAATAGAAGGTGACACAGGCTTGTGCCAGCTAAAGAAATCAAAGTTATTAAATAGAACCAACGTGAGCGTTGCGGTAATTACTGCGAGTGTAGATTTGAGATGTTTCGTTTTCATATCCGCGTCCTCCTGATACAGACCTATACTTCAAGGGCCGTGCCGAAGACCTAAGCCCTTGAAACTCATCAGTTCCTAGAGTGAAACGCTTGTGAGAACGAACTCTTTCAAGTTGGTAAGAGGGGGTGTCAACCAATCTGTCGACAATGACTGAAAGATAGTTAATCACTTCAGGACGAATTCCCTCTATGAGACGGACATTCTGAGACACAGGAAAATAGCGAAAATTTGAGAGCTTAAACGAGTTGGAATCGGAAAGGTACGGAAAGGTACGGAAAGGTACGGACACACTTATGGTAGCGCACCTGCGCTACCATAAGTGTGTCCGTACCTTTTGAGCCTGCTATTCAAGCTTGTGTAAAGGCTACAGAAAAGTACATCAGTTCAACCACGGGCATTTATAATTCCCCCATGGACTCAAGCTATCTGTCGCGCACTGCAATTGTGCGAGTAACAGATGCCGCCGGAGCCCAGGTTTGCGTGGATGGTCACGGAGGTCTTTGTCCGTTTACCTTCAGCCTGACTTCCGGTACAGGACAACTGAATAACTTCGCCTATACTCAAAATAATTTCGCGCAACTGA
Source organism: uncultured Bdellovibrio sp. (assembly GCA_964590635.1). Taxonomy (GTDB): domain Bacteria; phylum Bdellovibrionota; class Bdellovibrionia; order Bdellovibrionales; family Bdellovibrionaceae; genus Bdellovibrio. The sequence continues at coordinate 19,216 of CAZPYX010000054.1, read as the reverse complement.
GCACCTCGTGCGGCCTGGCTGTCTACACAGCTCCAACAAATGCCGAATCGGCGACGGTGAGCGCGACAGACGGCGCGGGAAACGCGACCATGGCCACGCCTTTCATCGGCGATCCAACGCGGAACTCATAAGGGACCGCGTTTTTATTAATATGCGATTAAGAGCTTTTTTTCCCCTCGATCACAGCTGACATCTCTTTTAAAAGAATTTTCATAATCTCAGCTTGTTCTGCAAGATCTTTGGAAAGTTCTGCCGTCCGCTCTGCTGCCGAGGCATTTTGTTGAGTTGTTTTATCAAGATCATTCATTACAGTCGCAATTTGTTCAATCCCGGTTGTCTGCTCACGACTGGCGATCGAAATTTGTTGATTGAAATCAGAGACCTTGCGAATAGAGTGAACGATCTTATTTAGAACATCTCCGCTATTGTTAGCGAGCGTTGTTCCATTTTCAATGCTGTCTACACTCTCTCGAATCAGAACAGTAATGTCTTTCGCGGCCGCAGCACTTCTTTGTGCTAACGTGCGGACGGCATCCGCAACGACAGCAAAACCTTTTCCCTGTTCGCCTGCTCGGGCGGCCTCTACCGCGGCATTTAAAGCAAGAAGATTTGTTTGGAAAGCAATATCGTCAATTACTGTAATGATATCTTCGATTTTCTTAGAGCTCGCAGAAAGGGCTTTCATGGATTGAACTAAAGTTTTAATTTCTTTTTCACCTTCTTCAGCTTCTTTTGTACTTTGTTCTGAAAGGATTTCGGCTTGCTGAGCACTTTCAGTGTTGTTTTTTACCATGGCGGTGAGTTCTTCAATAGAAGCCACAGTTTCCTCAATAGCTGCGGCCTGCTCAACAGAAGCATTCGACACAATTTGAGATGCGTTGGAAATATCAATAGTGCCTTCATAAGTTTTTTGCGAAGTATTTTTGAACTTTGTAAGAATGTTTTTACTTGGTTTTACGGTGTACACGAAAGTCATCACAGCCATTACGATCAGCAAGAGAACAAAAACACCGATGTTAAGGCCTGTGGTTTTAAGGACCATCTTATTTGTCGACGCCAGTTGTACAGAGGTGGGAATTTGCACTTCTAGAATTCCGCGGACATCTCCTACTTTCCAATCTTTAAAAGGAGATTGGGGATGACTGTTGTGGCAGGCTACGCAGGACTCTGACATTCTATCCGCTACGGCAACTCGGACCATTGATTTTTCGGGATCATCCACATATTTTACGAAAACAGACTCAGGATTTTTTTTAAGTTCTGCGATGGCTTGAATTGCAAACTCATCCAGTTGACGATCTTTTCTATTCGGAAAAGGAAAGTCACTGTAAAGCTTCAGCGCAGCACCGCCGTTATTTTTTTTCACTAAATTTTTTGCTGAGATCATGAATCATCGTTGCCGGAAGAGGAATGGTATCCATTTTGTCTACGTGATCAAAACCGACTTTCATATTAGGATTTGCTGTCACTTTTTTTACGACATTTTCAGTGTAATACCCGCGCAGAATTTTGAATTGTTCGATGTTTGATTTCGCCATCTCGATGCAAGATTCGATGAGCGTTTGGCTGACTTCTTTTTTTATATAAAAAGTCTGAAAGACCATAGCTGCGCAAAGTACAATCGATAGAGGAATAATATGCGAGCAAAGAGACCTAGTTTTTGATAAAGGTTTTTCATTCGGCTCCCGTAGTTAAATTGCGAAACTCTATTCGGGAATTGTGAAGAAAACTTAACAAGATAGGTCTTTGGGCTTGCGATTCAGGACGATGAAGCTGATCTAAAGACCAAGCAGGAGAGCGTGAAACGTTCTAGGCGGCATATGGAGGTGCGAACCGAGCGAAGCTCGACGCGGCGATCGAGGCGCGATGCCGTGCTGGACGCAGAGAGGTGCAGCTAAGAAAAAAAGGGCCCCGAGAATTACTCGGAGCCCTTCGTATTTTAAAGTATGAATAAACTTTAGAAGAGATATCTTCGGTAGGCGACGCTGGAGATGAGGCCTAGGCCTGCCATGGTAGTGAGCATACTGGAGCCTCCGTAAGACAAGAGTGGCAGCGGAACGCCCACGATGGGGAGGAGTCCGATGACCATGCCCATATTTACGAACATATGCCAGAACACATAGCACAGGACTCCGACGGTGAGGAGGGCGCCGAATTTGTCGCGGGCGTTTGTGGCGATTCTTATTCCTGTTAGGAATAAGAAACAGAACAAGCCCATGACTGCGACCGAGCCTACGAAGCCATGTTCTTCGCTCAGTACTGAGTAAATAAAGTCAGTGTGACGTTCTGGAAGGAATTCAAGTTGTGATTGAGTCCCTTTCATGAAGCCTTTTCCGAAGAAGCGACCTGAACCAACGGCGATCTTTGATTGGATGCTGTTGTAACCAGTTCCTCGCGGATCGTTGGTTGGCGACATGAAAGTCAAAATACGATTTTTTTGATAATCATGAAGAACGAACTTCCAAGCAACTGGAAGGGCGATGATTCCCAAAGTTACGATGGATGCTAAGATCCATTTTTTTACTTTTGCGAACAATAACATCGATCCACCAATGGCGGCCAACATCATCGCGGTTCCCAAATCGGGTTGTTCAACGACGAACACAAATGGAATGCCCAAGGCCAAAAGAGGCGTGAACATTTCCTTGAAGCCCATGCCGTTTCCTAGCGTATTTCTGTTGGCTAGGATTTTTGCCATCATCATGATCAAGGCAAGTTTCATTGTCTCTGAGGGTTGGTAGCGGAAGAAGCCCAAGTCGATCCAACGTTGTGCACCCAATGCGACTCTACCGAAGAAGGTTGTATAAACAATGGCGCACAAGTTCAGAACATAGATCGCGATCGCAATACGGTTGATGATGTTATAGTCCAACAAAGTCGTGACCAGAAAGACTGTCCAACCAACAACCAACCACATGATTTGCGATACAAACAGACCGGAAACTTCTGCCGATGTTGGACCGTGAGTGGCGCTGTAAAGATTGATCAAACCGATCACATTCAAAGCCAAGATCACAACAATCAGGTTGATATCCAACTTCTTGAAAAGAGTTCTTTCTTCTACGTGAAGCGTATTAAACATTATTCGTCCTCGCTTGTGCTAGCGGCTTCTGATTTCACCGTCTTCTTTTGGCCTTTGTTTTTCAAGGCATTGGCAATGATCTCAGGGTGATATTTCTGGAAGTATGCTTCATAGATATCGCGCGCTATCGGAACGGCGCCAGTATTACCATGACATGAATGTTCTGCCAGGATTGCAATTACAATTTCTGGATTGTCTGCAGGTGCATAAGAAACGAACCAACCATGATGTCGCATGTGAATAGGTCGAGACGTACAGCTTGCAAAGATCTGATCTGCAGAGAAACCCATAACCTGTGCGGTTCCGGTTTTACCTGCGAACTCAACGCCAGGGACCTTCCAGTAACGGGCAGTTCCACGCGTTCCATTAGCAACACGTCGCATGCCTTCTTTAACTACTTTGAAAGTTTCCGCGGAAATCTTCACGCCATTGGGTTGTGTTTGTTGAAGGTCGCGCACCACTTGCGGGAAGTTCTCGCGCAAAACTTTTCCGTCTTGATCGATCACTTTGCGGATCACAAAAGGTTTTACAACTTTACCCTCTGTCGCAATCGCATTGTAAGCAATTGCCATAGAGATCGGAGTCACGGTGACGAAGCCCTGACCGATAGCGGTACTTAAGTTTTCACCGGCCTGCCATTCTTCACCGACAGTGGCTTTCTTCCAAGCTGAATTCGGCATGATGCCGGAGATCTCACGGGAAAGCTCGATGCCGGTTTTTTGACCGATACCCAGGTTGTGGATGTAGTCATACATTTTGTCTACGCCCAAAGCGATACCCATTTTATAGAAGAACACATTTGAACTTTGCTCAATCGCATCGTAGATCGTGATGTTACCGTGACCTTGTTTGATCGAGTCATGATAAGGACGACGACCAAAGAAGAAGGTTCCCGGTGAGGCAACCAAGGTCGTTGGAGTCACGACTTTTTCAGATAAGGCCGCCGTTGCAACCAATGGCTTAAAGCTTGAGCCCGGGGAGTTATGATCCTGGATAACTTTATTACGCAAAGGTTTGAACGGATCGTTGATCAATTTTGACCAAGTGGTCGGAGTGATACCTGTAGAGAACTCATTTGGATCAAATGAGGGTGTGCTGACCCAAGCCAAAACTTCGCCATTTGTTTTCATCGCGAAAATAGCACCGATGTGACCACGAGCATCGCCAGTTTTATTGATTGCCGCAAACGCAGCCTCTTGAAGATCGCGATCAATCGTCAAAACAGAGTTGTTACCGTGGACAGGAATTTGATCTTTAATCTGCTCGCCATAGATATTCGGAGTTTGTGTCACAGCTTCGCGGCCATGGGCATCGACTTGAATAAAGCTGATACCGTCAGTACCACGAATATCACGCTCCAGAGTTTCCTCAAGGCCTGATTTACCAATGATATCACCCTGGTCGAACTTCAATGAGCCTTTATAAAGATCATTCAAAACCGGGATCTGACGTTTTGAGATCTCACTGACATAACCGAACAACTGCGCGCCATTTTCACGAAGCGGGTAGTAGCGAACGATGGATTCGCGAATCTCAAGTCCCGGAGTATCTAAACGCATGCGCTTTAAACGGAAGACTTCTTCTCGGCTTAAGTTCTCTTTCAAACGAATTTGCGCGAAAGGACCGTTTTGTTTGCGACTCTTTTGAACCTTCTGAACAACTTTATCCGCATCCATGCCAAGAATAGGGCCGACAGCTTTTGCAAGATCATTCAAGTCCTCGATGTACTGAGGAGTCAAAATCGCTTCGAAGCCCGGCAAATTTTCAACCAAGACTTTGCCGTCACGGTCCAACATCAGACCGCGTGGAGCGGTGATCTTATTTTGTTTGATGCGATTCTTCTCAGAGAACTCGCGCAATTCATTTCCGGAAATGATTTGCAGATACCATAAACGCATCGAGAAGATGGTGAAGGTGATTGCAATCATAATATAGAACATGCGGTATCGGTTTTGATACTCTTTTGCCTCGTCAGGATTACTTACGTAAGTACTCATAGCTCCAATCCTCCGGGCTCATGCACAAGTTCATCTTGTGTCACGCGATCGAGTTTGGAAAGTATCCAGTACATGGGAAATGCAAAAGAGGGAGTTAGAACAATTTGTACTAAGCGATCCACGATCTCGAAACTCGCGGGGTTTTTCTCTAGCACCATCGAAGAGAAGAAATAAATCAGGTGATAGGCCACGGCAGAGAATCCACACATGATTGTATAGTAACCAGAGCCCGACCAAAAGACGCGACTTTTGATTAAATAGACCAAAGTGAAGAGAATCAGCAAACTAATCCACATCATTTTCAAGGGCATTGCTGTAAATGTGAGAAGAACAAACCCCATGGCGTAAATCGTGAAGATCGCCGGAAAAGGTTTACGATAAAGCGTCACATATACAATAAGGTTCAGCCAAAGCAAGGGCGCCGGAACATTGCCGAAGAGTTGGAACCAGAAGGCTGTTTGGAAACCAGCAACAGCTAAGAGTGCCGCCATAAAAATCAGAAAATTTAACAGAAAAGTCCAGCGTATTTTCACTGTTGTTTCTCCTGAGCTTTAGCGTCAGTGGCAGATTTAACAGCAGGTTTTGTTGTCGCTGGCTTCTTTGGTGCTACAGGTGTCGCAGGTTTTGCCAAAGCGGCAGGGGCCGTCGCCGCTGGAGTTGGTGTTAGGTTTGGAACAACTGCCGTGGTTCCGTCAGCTGCCGGCGCGGCGCCTTCAGGAGTCGGTGCATGAGGTGCGTATTTATTGCCAAGGTCCTCTTTGGCAGCATCAAGCACGACAAAAACTTCTTCGACTTTGTAGGGATCGACAACCGGGCGAAGTTCCACTTTCAAAGAAACACTGAACGTCTTTCTTTCAACACTTTCAACGATCGCAACAGGGAAGCCCTTAGGGAAGATGTTATCAAGGCCACCAGTGACAACAAGGTCGCCTTCTTTCACGTCTTCCGTTCTTTCCACATATTTAAGAGCACAGCCATTTTGGCTTTTACCTTCAACGATGCCGTGGGCGCGGGTTCTTTGTACGATACCGTCTACAACCGCATAACGATCAGTGATCAGCATCACATGGGCAGTGAAGGGTTCCGGCTTAAAGATATAACCAAGTACGCCGCCCGTTGTGATGACAGCTTGGCCTGCCTTGATGCCGTCTCTAGTTCCCTTATTGATCGTGATGGTGTTGTGATCAATCACGAGATCACGGCCAATAACTTGCGCGGAAGTTACAACCATTTTTGTTTGTTGTTTGAAGTTGAGAAGATCGCGAAGACGATCGTTCTCTAGAAGCAATTCACTCATTTTCTCAAGTCGAGCTTGCAGCTCATTATTAGTGCTGTGCAGGTCTTCGCTTTGCTTTTTGATATTGATCAAATCTAGGTACATAGCCGTTGTACCTTTGACGCCGTGGCTGAAGCTATAAAATGTTTCGGACACAGTGCTGCCTAAAAGGCTGAAGGGTTTAACGAGCCAATGCGACTCTTGCGGCCTTTGCTGCATGTTGATGGAAAGGAGTGGCAAAGCCAGCACGATTCCGATAAGCACGAGTTTCTTGAGATCAAAGTTGAAAAAGTTCAAATGTCACCTACCTACTGCCAACAACGCTATTCAAAAGAGTTAATTAATTCAACAATTTCCACTTGAAAAATTAAAGAATTCGTTAGGTAATGAGCTGCCCAATCAACGTCAGGTGTAATCGCCGAAGCGGCAAGGACCTTGTTTTGGGGCGATGTTTGGCGATATTTATCGATATTTATCGACGATTTGTTTAAGGAAGGAACTTATTATGAGCGACACTATGGCAGATAAAATGAAGAGAAAGCTTTCTGCAAAGAATACGACAGCGATGATTCTCTTCGGTGCTATCATTCTTGTTTTCGTATTTTTCGGTTTGCCAGGGAAGCTTGGTGCAGGGGTGGGATCTGTTGCTCGCGTGAACAACTCTTTGATCTCTGTTGCGGACTTCCAGCAGGAAGAAAACCGTGTTCAGCAGTACTATCAAAACCTCTTTGGAACGACGATGGACTTTAGCTCTCAGCGTCACATGCTTCCTCAACAAACCTTAAAAAACCCTTTCCGCAACGAGTTGTTTTCTCCAACTTTCCAAAATGAAAGCAAATTGGCGACTGACGCGGAAGTTCGTGAATTTATCGTGAAGGACATTCCGTTCTTCCAACAAAATGGCCAATTCCAAAGAGAATTTTATGCTCGTTACCTAGAGCAAACCCATTCAACTGCGGGTGACTTCGAGAACAAGGTGCGTAAAGATATCGCCAACGTTCGTATTCGTCATTTGTTTGAACTTGTAGGTCAGCCTTCAGCGGTTGAACTTAAAAAGTTGCAAGAACTTCGCAGCACTAAAATCAATATTCTTTTTGCGAAGATTGACCAAGAAGCTTTGACTAAAACCATGACTAAAGAAAAAGCAGAAGTGGCGATCCAAGCCCTGGATGCTGCTTTGGCAAAAGGTGATGAAGCCGCTGCAAATGCTCAGTTGAAAGAGTTGAAAGCAACTTGGGAAGAAACAGGACTTGTTGAGTTGGGATCTGAAAACTTCCCGAAAATCACAAGCGCTGTGGCGACTGACGCCGTCTTTGAGCTTTCTAAAGCTCAACCTCTTTTGAAGCGTGTCGTAAGAGACGGCGCGATCAAATACGTTCTTAAGTTGAAAGAAACTAAGTTCGAAGAAGCAAAAGCCATCGAACCTATGACTGCAGAAATGATGCAAAAACGTCGTGCTGATGGATTGTTTGAATCTTGGATCAATCAGTTCCGTTCGAAATCCCATGTCACTATGAATGCTCAAGCTCTTCAATAGTGACTATGTTGCAATTCGTCCGTGAAATTCCACTGCGAATAGTGATGCATGGAGCCTCGTCTGAAAGACGGGGTTTTTTGTTTTATATGTCTGCCGGTTTTTCTAAGGAGCTGAATCCACTTTCTGGAATGACGGTGAATTTGGTTCAAGTGGACGAGTGGTTGGGTGAATTGAAAAATGCTTTGGAGAAAGACGTTCTGGTTTCTAAAACAGAGAACCTCAGTCATGCCTTTGCTGAGTTGATGGCCATCGCGCGCCTTTACTTGGTTGAAAAAGCAGAGTCAGAACAAGCGACCTTAATCAGTTTGAGTTTCCGAGAAGAGCGAGCGTGGTCTTTTTTCTGGGACCATAATCTAAGCCCCGAAGAGATGAACTTCCGATATGTTCATTTCTTGGAAGCTTTTCCCAAGACTCAAGATGAATTTGATCTTTTGAAGATTGAATTTTCTTGGAGGCGAGTGCAGGGATGCGAAACAGACTTCCGTCATGAAGGCTTTAAGATTCTGAAGGATCTCTCAATTAAAAACCACGTCGAGCTTCGCGAAAGACTTCAAGGTCAAGTTGGATTGCGCCTTGAAAGTGGCAGCGACCTGTCCGAAGTGGTTCTTCATTATTTATCGTCAGATAGCAGAATAAGTCTTTCTTAAGATTAAGATCTCGCTGGGAAAATCTGCCAAGTTTAGCAATTGAATCTTGCCAACACCCTTCACAAAACATCCGTCTGATTCCAGCAGTTCGTGATTTTGAAAATCCGCGCGCAGTTGTATTTTTCCTTTAAGGCAAATGGCCAAAAAGAAATTGCTCTTTTTGAGTTCTAGTTCGTGGGTTTGTAGTGGGCTCAGGTAGAAATTTTCTTTCACCCAAGGGACGTCAGAAGATTGACTGTCGATGGGCAGAAATTGAACAGAAAGACTGCGTTCGTTAAGAAGGTCTTGCAGTGATACTTTATTTTTATGGGCGATGGTCGCCAAGGTTGTCAAACGAACTTCTCCGCGACCGGATTCGGCACGAAGAATTTGGCTGCGAGATAGCTGGCAGTGCTCGGCGAATTCCGATTGTGTTAAGTTCTTCGTTTCGCGAAGCCTCTGCACATTTTTGCCAATATTACGAAAGAGCTGAATAAGAAATATTTCCACTGACTTCAATTATGCAATGTTGTGGTCGCTGTAAAATAAAATTCAGTGGAGAATGTCGAATTGAGTCGATGGGGAATCGGACATTTTAGGAAAGTACAAAAAATGAACTTTAATGTTCAGAATTTGTACTTTGTAAAACACGCCTATTTTCTAAGGACTATTTTTTCTTCTGTTTAATTTCGAAGCTAGGTTTGAGCTGCTTGTGCGTTTTGACTAGCTCCGCGAAAAAAACTTTTTCGTCTTCTGTAAGGCTTTCGCCCACTTGACTCCATAGAGTATGCCCAATTGTTGGTTTGGTTCTTTTTTTTAAATTGTCTTTGAGATCCTCAAGAAAACTTTCGAGCTGTCTGTCTGAAATATTGAAAACAAAGCATAAAACTTTTTGCCAAGCTTCAATCCCGCCACTTCCGTAATAAAGCATGCCATCGAGGGTGCTTAATTCCAGTCCGGTCGCCTCTTTCGCGGCTTCCTTTTTTGCTTTGGTGTCCAGATGAGGACGAACATATGTCATGAAATTTTTGCGGATGTCTTTCATGACCTGAGTCTAAAGTTCTTTTTGTGGAATGTCTAAATCAATTGTGACCAAGTGCTCTAAACAAAAGTAACTTGATGATGTAGTGTTGAGTGTGTATAAACATTAAAAATTAATGTTAAGGGAGGCGTGACATGAATATCTTGAAGGACAAATTGTTCGCAGACGATGTGAAGTGGTTAGCTCAAGCCTATGGATCCCTCGATACCGCGATTTTGGTTGAAGAGTATTTTTCAACTTATTTTAAAGATCGTCGCAAAAATGGAGAGGACCCACGCTTTTATCTAGAGTCTGTCGATGTCGAATTTGTTGATCCTGAAGATGTCCCAAGAATGACTGTGAACTTAACATTTTCATCTAAAACTCTTTCGATTCAAGTTCCAGACTGGAGCTACACGGAGGAAGAAAAGCAGAAACTGCGCGATTTTTATCTGCTGAAATATGTTGTTGTTTTGAAAGAATCACAGCTAAGGGCGAATGTTTTGCTATGGAAGACATTTTCGTTGGAAGAGCAAGAGCGTATTTTATCCCTTAATAAGTGATGGCCATGAAAACTAAACTCTTTGCGGTCAAAATGAATTATCTCATCGGTGAGTTTCTTTGGAGGGAAAGACATCACTTCGGTGTGGACCGGCCCACGGTTGCTTTGTATTGCGGTATTTCGGAAGTTCAACTGAAAGACTATGAAAAAGGAACGGTCGCCATCCCGGCAAATCTTTTATGCAAGTTGGCAGTGTTTTATAAAGTGGAAAGACCGGAACTTCATTACTTTTTAGAGAGTGTTTTTGCTCGGGCCAGGAAGCCTTGGGGTCGGAGAGAGTTTTCCGAGATGATCTTACATCGACAAAAGGTTTTGTAGGCAGTGCAGCCTTGTCTAAGTGATTGACATGCTCAACCTGTTTAGATGAAGTAGGGCGCGTTTCCGCTTTGCACGGGAATTGAATAGAGGGTTATATGGTTATTGCACGTATTGTTTTAACTGCGAGCGTTTTATTTACCATGGCTACCGCCAAGGCCGAGATGTCTTGGGTCGCAGATCCGGGGCCGCCGCGTTTTTGCATGCAAAACTTCAATGCTTACGGTCCTATCTATGCGATGAACTTGGAAGAGCGTACGCAATGGATGGTGGCTGAACTTTATGGCAAACCCCGTTGCGATATCATTCATCTTCAAGAAGTTTGGAACGATCCACAAATTAATATGGTCGAAGGTGGCTTGAAGAGCCTTTACAATATCAGTGCTCCAAACAAAAAAGAAAAAATTGGGGTGATGTCTTTGATGATGGCCGATATCAAAAGCACAGAGACCCATGACTTTAATCTTAATAGCGACGGCAACATCCTCGATCGTGGTCGTGAAGCATTCAATGTTAAGAAAGCCTACCATGTTGTGAAAGCTTCTATTTTTGACATTGGCGAAGACTTCTACTTTATGAACACTCATCTTCACCCAACCAGTCCGGCAGTGCGCTTGACGCAAATTTTTGATTTGGTGGAGTGGCGCCTTGCTCATACAGATTTGAAAATGCTTTTATCGGGGGACTTTAATGGGGATGAAAATTCCTTAGAGCGTTCTGTGATGATGGCTCTTTTGGGAGTGCATGATTCCTTGGTGGAAACACTGGGTGGTACTTATCCTAAGGGTGTTTGCACTTACTGTGCTGGAAATCCATTAAGCTGGTTGTCCGGTGATCACGTTTTGGATTATATCTTTTTTTCCAATGTCGGTGGTGGCACAACCCACTTAAAAGCTTTGGATGGAAATATCAACCTGCGCGGGACCCCTCGTAAACCTTTGTCTGACCACTATGGATTAAGAATTCAATTTGCCGTGGAGCCTAGCAAAACGGAAACCGACAAGGCGACCATGGATCAACGTCGCAATCTAGCTTTGCAATTGTTTGCCCGCATCGAGCAAATTCTTGGAGCGGAAAAGAAAAAGGAATTTGCGGTTTATCTAGAGAAAGCTCGGTCGTTGCGAGGACAGCTTGAAAGCCGCCAAGGGTCTTTCAACGAGTACTTCGAAAAATTTAATTAATCGAAAGTTGGTCAACATCATCGTTTCAAAATAAAAAAAAGGGTCCTAGAGGACCCTTTTTTTATTCATTTCTCAATCAAGACTGTCAACTGTGTGTGAAGAAATCAATCAAGATGGCTTGGTGTGAAAGCTTCCGGGAAGATCTCGCCAAACTTGAAGGTTTTCATTTTTCCTTGAAGATTCGCTGTGTAGATCACAGTGTCTTCGCTGCCGAACTCCGCAATCACTTGGCGACAAAAACCACAAGGTGGCCAAGGTTTTTCTGCATCACTGACAACCATGACTTCTTTGATTTCTTTTTGCGCGCCTTCGCTGACCGCTTTGAAAACAGCAACACGTTCAGCGCAAACAGTTCCACCGTAAGAAGCATTTTCAACATTGCAACCCGTGAAAATCTGGCCATCGCCCATAAGAATCGCGGCGCCAATAAGCGCTTTCGAATAAGGAGCGTGGGCTTTCTTTTGCACGATACATGCGGCATCGAAAAGTTTTTTCTGCATATCTGTCATCGCCATGGCGGACCTCAACTTCAAAAATTAAAGAAGACTGCAATTCTCTAATATTTTACTCAAAGCAATCAAGGGTAAACCTTGAATGGCAGTGAAATCTTCGCTTTCGATCTTGTCGAAGAGCTTGATACCGTGCTTTTCAATCTTATAACTTCCAGCGCAGTCAGTCGGATTGTCCAAGCTCACGTAGTGTTCAATTTGAGATCGGCTTAGAACTTTCATATGCATGCGCGTAATGTCAGTGTAGGGGATGGCTTTTTCTCCATCAAAAACACAAATGGCGGTGACCAGTTCATGGACTTTGCCTTGCATGGAAAGGAGTTGGTCTACGGCGCGTTCCGTCGTATGGGCTTTGCCGATAATGTGCCCCTCAAAGGATACCAGCTGATCGCCGCCGATCACGACTTTTCCTTCGCCTTTAAGGCTTTGAGCTTTGAGGAATGCTAGTTTTTCAGCCAAGGCTCGGGGAGCCAGGCCGGGATCTTTTTCATTTTCTTCATCAATCAAAGGGGCTTGGGCCGTAAAAGGCACTGCCAGGCGGTGTAAAAGTTCCTGTCTGTACTTCGAGGTGCTGGCGAGGATCAGTTGCTTTTTCATGGTATCAGTTATATTTCAAAATCTCTGCAAAAACTATAAAAACAGAGTCAAAGCAGAGTAATTGCGGTAGAAGCTTAGGCCGAAGCAAAGGCAGTATCATGACCAACAAAAATCTTCCTGACGTAGCTAAAGAAACTCACACAGAAAAATTTGCCCCGATTGATTGGGTGGGCATGGGCTCTATTGAGCTGCCTATTTTATTGAAACAAGAAGACGGGGTTTATCGCATTCCGGCTCGCACCGATGCTAAAGTCAGTCTTGATAAAAAACCTTCCCGCGGTATTCACATGTCGCGTTTGTATTTGATCACTCAAGATGTTTTAACAAAAAGCGAAATGACTTTGGGATTGCTTGGAAAAGCAACTGACGAGTTTCTAAAGACCCATGAAGATCTTTCGACTCAAACCTTGGTGCAAGTGAACTTTGAAGCTCCGTTGGTGCGTAAAGCTTTGAAGAGTGCAAATCAAGCTTGGCGCTCTTATCCAGTGGTTCTTTCGGCCTTCAATGAAAACGGCGTAAAAAAATACTATGTCGAAGTGGTGGTGACATACTCAAGCACATGTCCTGCATCGGCGGCGTTGTCCCGTCAGTTGATTCAAGATAACTTCAAACAAAAGTTCAGTAGTGAGTCCGTTGATTTCGATGTGATTCATTCTTGGCTTGGCACCACTCAAGGGATCGTAGCGACCCCCCATGCACAAAGAAGTTTTGCCCGCGTGAAAGCAGAAGTGGGGCCGGACTTTAACTATGGAACTTTGATCGACGCCGTTGAAGAAGCTTTGCAAACGGCCGTGCAAGGAGCAGTGAAGCGTGAAGCCGAACGATTGTTCGCCCTGCGCAATGGACAGAAACTGATTTTCGTCGAAGGTTCCTCCAGCCGGCTTAAGGAAGCCCTGGATCCGAAAGGTC
>CAZPYX010000054.1:0-5594 GCA_964590635.1 uncultured Bdellovibrio sp. | reverse complement strand
GAGTCTGCACCCCCATAATGCCGTTTCTCATATCTCTAAAGGGCTAAAATTACGCAGTTTTTGAAATCTAATTGATAATAATTCTTAGAATTGGTGACATTTCAAAGGTCTTGCCCCTATAAAGGGAGTGCCTGCTCCGACGGAGTTGGAGGAAAGCAATTCTGAGGTGCCCATGGGTCGAGATTCAGTTCCATTTTTGCCGCGTCAACATGATGAAGACATCGTGATTCATCATGACTCTTTTGATGAGGCAGAACTTAAGAAGATCATCCGTGCGCTCAATCTAAAAGTAACAAGCCAACGTATGGCGATTCTTAAAACTCTTCATGAGGGCCGTCGTCACGTTACTGCGCAAGAGCTCTACGAGAAGTTGAATAAAGATCATCCAGATATTGGTTTTGCTACGGTCTATCGCTTTCTTCGCACTTTGACCGAAGGTCATTTTGTGACGGAAGTTCGCATGGGCGGTTTGCCGGCTCGTTATGAGCTGACACCGAAAGGTCATCACGACCACTTAACTTGTGTGAAGTGTGGGAAGATCTGCGAATTCGAAAATCGCGCCATTGAGAGCTTGCAAGAGAAGGTCGCCAATCAGTTTGGTTATAGATTGACTCATCATATTCTTGAGCTTTATGGCGTCTGTCCAGAATGCCAGGCCAAGGGTTTATAATAATCATTTTTTAGTTAAGAGTGATCTCTTTTGAGCCGATATCTTCTATAGATGAAGGCATCTTTTAAGAGTGTAATCACACTAATTATTTTACTTTTGAGTTTGGGATTCGCAAAAGACGGAATCATCGAACTTGAAAGTTATTTGAACGGGCGCAGTTCCGCGAACTTTCTAAAAGATGCGAACAACGTGAAGTTTACGTTACCACCGGGAACCCGCGCAAAAATTCAAGAGACAAAGAAATTTAATTCCGGCAACTACGGCTTGAAAGTTGAAGTCGCCAGTGGACCTCGTAAGGGTGAATCAGTGTGGGTGTATTATCGCACGGCGGATCCCGGCGTGAAGATTTTTGAAAATGAAAAAGCGGCTAAAAAAGATCAAGAAGTGAAAAGTGTAGAAAAGGCCACGGTGGCGAAAACCACTCGAGAGCACGAGGCAATTCGTGATCCTGCTTCTATGCCGAAAAAGGCGGAGGCGGCTCAGTCTCAAGTTTCAGCTAAACCAGCCATTGCAGAAAAGACGGCGACAAAGCCATCGAAACAACTAGATAAAGAAGATGCAGAGGAAACCGTGCGAAAAGTGACCGACGCTAATTCGGCTTTGCAGAAACATGGCAAGCCGGGAGGGCCCTGTTCAGAATGTGATCTGCAAAAAGTCCATTCCCGAGACGTGGGCGTTGAAGAAGAAAAGAAGACTGTCTTTGCGGCGAAGGCTTCACAGGACCCAGCGGTCATGATTTTACCTTCCAGAACTCAAAACCCTTTTGGCGTTCGCTCAACACGTTGTAATACCTATGCAGGTGCCGTGGATTACTGCACTTTCGAAGGCGACAGCGAGCCTGGCAAATTTAAATTTAGAAATAGCGGACCTAATAAAATTGTTTCCGGCGGTGATCTGAATCGGGCCCGCGAGTGGGAATTTAATTTTGAGGGAAATGCGCGACAAGATCTTGGCTTGTCCATTAGCGATATGCCCAATGGCACCATCAGTCAGACTCAAGAATCTTTTATCATGGTCTTTCCACGTAAAACTTTGCCAAGCATTCGCACTGTGGGAAATCGTCAAATTGTCACCTTGCCCACCGGCGAAACCGTGACCTTTGATACTCAAACCAAGCAGGTCATTGGCGGAGTTTTAAGTGAAAATGGTGCGATGACAAATGGCGGAAAATCTTTGCAGCCCGCGAAAGTTTCTTATCATGGAAATGGTGTGATGGTTCGTGTTGATACCCGTGGAAATGATCCACGCTTAAGTGCGGATACGGCGGTGATTACGAGGCAAGGGAAAACCTGCAGTGTGCAAGCAAAAAAATTGTGGTCTGATAGATCTGGTCGCTCAGCGGCTCATTTTAAGTATTTTTCCGATGCTGACTTTGACTCCTTCTTAAAAACTACCTGTGGTTTCGGTCTGTAATCGAGTACTGGCGGAGGCTCAGGTTATATTAACTCAGGGAAAGTGACCTCCTTTACCCAAGTGACAGGACCTGCGGCTGGAAGTGGCGGATCTGTTCTTATTGAATGGAATTAATGTTCAAATTCTAATGCGGTGAATTGCGAAAAGTGGCCTTGTGATGCACGGGCCCTCGTCCTAGAATGAGGGCCTTATGGCAGACACTAAAGCTAAAGAACATAGATCGACAGAAGAACGCTTCAAAGAAGATGGCATCGTTGTCAAAGGTGCAAAAGAGCACAATCTGAAAGACGTCAGCGTCACTATTCCCCGAAATAAAATCACGGTGTTCACAGGTTTGAGCGGAAGCGGAAAATCCTCTTTGGCCTTCGACACTATTTATGCTGAGGGACAAAGACGTTATGTTGAAAGTCTTTCTGCTTATGCCAGAAATTTTCTTGAGCAATTAAAGAAACCTGAAGTTGATTCGATCACAGGCTTGTCTCCTGCAATTGCCATTGATCAAAAATCTGTCAGCACAAATCCTCGTTCAACAGTGGGCACAGTGACAGAGATTTATGATTACCTTCGGTTGCTTTACGCAAAGCTGGGTGTGCCGGAATGTCCTACTCATCATATTCCAGTAGCCAGTCAGACGCCTCAGCAGATCATCGAGGATATTCTAAAAAAATCTGCCGGAGCGAAATTTTATGTCTTGGCCCCGATGGCCTCTGGAAAAAAAGGGGAGTTCTTAGCAGAATTCCAAAAGTGGGCGAAGAAAGGTTTTGTTAAAGCAAAAGTCGATGGAAAAATCATCGAACTTGATAAAGCGACAAAACTTGCAAAAACCAAAGCCCATGACATTGACTTGGTTATTGATCAGTTGATTTTGAAAGACGGTTTAAAACTGCGCTTATCAGAAAGTATCAACACGGCTCTTTCCATGGCCGGTGGTCGTGTGATTATCGAAACCTTAAGCGGAGAACGCACCAATTACTCAATGCACTCGGCCTGCCCTGTGTGTGGATACGGGTTTCCTGAAATTGAACCGCGACTTTTTAGCTTCAATAATCCCCGCGGCGCTTGTCCAACTTGTCATGGCTTAGGCACTATTGACTTGGTTGAAGAAGAACAATTTTCCGACGGTGAAGTGGGCGGCAAAAAATTAGATAAAGTCGTCTACAAATACAAAGGCAAAAAAACTTCTGATGAGGATGATGAAGAAGGCGAAGAGATGGAGCTTAGCGACTGCCCGGATTGTCACGGCAGCCGCCTTAAACCTGAAGCATTGAATATCAAACTGGCAGGTAAGACCATTGCCGAATTGTCCGACCTGAGTGCCGTTGAACTGCGCGAGTGGATGGCAAATCTTCAGTGGAAAAGCAAAGATCAACTGATTGCCGAGAAAATTGTAAAACAAATTTTATCGCGCCTGGATTATTTGATTCGCGTGGGAACATCTTACTTGTCTCTCAGTCGTACCTCGCGAACATTGTCGGGCGGAGAAGCCCAGCGCATTCGTCTTGCTACTCAAGTCGGTTCGTCTTTGATCGGCGTTCTTTATGTGATGGATGAGCCTAGTATTGGTTTGCATCCCCGAGATCACCATCGGTTGTTAAATATTATCGGAGAATTGAAGGATCGCGGAAACACGATCTTATTGGTGGAACATGACGAAGACACCATTCGTTATGCCGACTTTGTAGTGGACCTTGGCCCCCGTGCAGGTCGTCTTGGCGGAGAAATGATGGCGCAGGGAACTCCTGAGGAGCTAGAAGGCAATCCCAACTCTTTGACGGGACGTTATCTTTCTGGCGAAGTGCGTATTCCAATTCCAAAGGTACGACGCAAGGGCAATGGCAGTGTTTTACGATTACTCGGTGCCACGGGAAATAATTTGCAGAATGTGGATCTTGAAATTCCGCTGGGAACTTTCACGACTATTACGGGTGTTTCGGGATCGGGTAAAAGTACTTTGATCATTGATACGCTTTATAAAATTTTGGCGCAGCATTTTTATAAAGCGTCAGCGAAAGCATCACCATTTAGAAAAATTGAAGGCTTGGATAAAATCGACAAGGTCATTGATATCAATCAACGTCCTATCGGGCGAACTCCGCGTTCAACTCCGGCGACCTATGTGGGCTTGTTTCCGATGATTCGAGATCTTTTTGCAAACCTTCCGGATTCTAAACTGCGCGGCTATGAGCCGGGACGATTCAGCTTTAACGTTAAGGGTGGCCGCTGCGAAACTTGTCTGGGACATGGACAGATCAAAGTTGAAATGCATTTCCTCAGTGACGTCTTCGTGACCTGCGACACCTGTTTGGGCAAACGCTACAATCGCGAAACCTTGAATATCAAATACAAAAACAAATCCATCTCGGATGTTCTAGATATGAATGTCGGCGAAGCCTTAGAGTTTTTCCGCAATCACTCACAGATCTTCCGCAAATTAGAAACTTTGCATCGCGTGGGCTTGGATTACATGACCCTCGGTCAAAGCTCGACAACTTTATCAGGTGGCGAAGCGCAACGTGTGAAACTCTCAAAAGAGCTTTCACGACGCGGCACCGGCAAGACCTTGTACATCCTCGACGAACCCACAACAGGTTTGCATTTTGACGACGTCAGAAAGCTCGTAGAACTGATGCAAGAACTTGCCGACCAAGGCAACACCGTCCTAGTCATCGAACACGCCCTGGAAGTCATCAAAGTGTCTGACTATGTCATCGACCTCGGCCCCGACGGAGGAAAAGCCGGAGGACGCATCGTCGCCGCCGGAACCCCAGAGCAAGTCGCCAAGATCAAAGAAAGCGAAACCGGAAAATTCCTCAAAGGAATTTTGAAATAGGGAAATAGGTACGGACACACTTTTGGTTGAGATCTGCGTTATTTAAGTTTTTAAAAGAGCACCAACAAGGTGCTCTTTTTTTACTGACAGATATAAGCGCCCACAGTGATAGGGCCTTGATATGACTTAATGTCATCCAAAGAGTTCACAGCGGAACAAACACCTTGGTTTTTCATGTCAGCTCCAATTTTATATCCTTGAGCCAACCATGAAGAGACCTGCTGGTTGATTGTATCGCCGGAGTCACCAGAAAGAGTTTCATACTTACACGATTTTGGCACAGGCAAAGAGCTTGGCTGCCAAGGATTGCGCTTGCTTTCCGCTATGCACGAACTCAATCCATCGCGATAGTCATTGGCCTTAACGTACATGGCAGGCAAAGGATCGCCAACGTCCCAACGAGGACCATAAGGATTGGGACCTGTCATGGATGGAGTCAACATCCCTGCGATGTTCGGTACATTTTGCTGGCAGAAAACTTGAATCGCTTGACCAACCTCAAGACCGAAATAGGTTTCAAAGTAATCTGAATAAGGGGGTTGATACCATAACCCCGTGAACATCTTTTTTTGCAGCCAGGCATCGTTATTAAGAAGTCTTTGTACGACATCATTTTGACCCGCATCAGGAGTGCTATCGGGATAAAGAGTTGTACTGCAACGATTTAGTTTCGCTTTATGT
>CAZPYX010000053.1:0-21569 GCA_964590635.1 uncultured Bdellovibrio sp. | reverse complement strand
TCGACAAAGGGTTTTTGAAGAGATCCAAAAATTTCGTCTGGAGCTTCAGCGTTACTTTCACCTCGTAACTCACGCAAGGCCCATTCGTCGTTCTGTCGTTTTATAGCCATCGTGTACGGAGTACCCTTGAAATCGATATGCAGATGGATAACCTCACCTTTTAAGGCATTAAGCCACTCATTAGCCACACAATGGGCCATTTTTCCACCTTCATCGCAAAGGTCGCAATATCGATTTAAGGTTCGAATTTGCAAGGTTTCATCCGTGTACTCAAAATTGAAATCATGAAGAAAGGTTTCCGGAAAATGCTGAAGCACTTTTAAAATGCGAAAGTTTTGACTCCTATTCTTTGTAATCCATCTTTTGAATTCCGCTAACAGAGAATCGATTTTTGTCGCTGTATTTGGATGTCGATTTGTTGCTGCAAGAAATCGAGTAAAATACCAATTTTGTCTGTAGCCGGAAAGCTTATTGTAAAATTCTGGCTTTGAAACAAACAGATTTAAAACACATTGAATCTGCTCGAAGCTCACGCCATGCGCTTCAGGGAGCCAGGAAGATCTCATCAGCATCGGGCGTATCAACCACTTGGCTTGAGCGCGAGACTTTCTTGGAAATGTTGATTTAGGCAAATGCACTGGCGGCGGCATCAATAAAAAGTTTGGATTGGCAGCCGCAGGCGCCGCCCGAATTATCCATATCCAATCAGCTTTTATGCTTTCGCGTGTTCTTGCTGAATGTTGTCGCAACTCTTTCCAACAATCAAAACGGGTGGATTCTGAATTCCACAGAAGATTGAATGTTGACTCGATCAAAAACTTCAAACTTTCTCCGCGATCGACACAATCGATAATCTCAGACATCCAATAAGGATCAAAGATTCCCCGATCCACACCAATAGCCCAAATTCCAATAAGCGCAGGACAGGTCTCCACCAATTGAAGAACACGTTCGCTTTCAAAGACAGTTAGCCAGTGATAAATGCCCCATCTTCCCGTTGGGAATTTTCTGGCGATCTTCGCACGATCAGAGTTGAGCGATGATAGAAAGTCCCGCTTCGCTGCTTTTAGGAAAGTTGCGAATGAGCGCAGTGAATGAGATTGACCAAGGCGATCCAAAGGCCCCAGTCCTTCTATATAGCCATAGGTATATCTAACCACGCGGTAATATAAGAGTGTAAAGCAATCTGAAGCTGACTTTTGATGAAGACCACGTTGAAGATTGCAACCAGGGCCAAGTCCTAACTGATTAAAAGATGTATCGAGATTTGCAATAGTAGCCTCTGGTGCATTACTAAGCTGCATACTCAATTTTAATCCGGCAGCTGTAACAGTCACGCATACTTTGCAATGGTCACTCCATCCACTAACTTCATGCGTACGTTCCCATAAAACAGGATCGTTCTTTGTATTGATTCGGATAGAGTCAGTGTGTTTACTCTGTGTCATCGGATTCCTTCTTAGCCCAAGAGGGCTAGCTTAATCTGATGACAGTAGTAATGACTTTATGTTCTTACTGCTACTAGAGAGCATCGATTAGAACAGTGTACATTTTCTTGAACACTAACTTAAGATAGCAAGTTCACGCAGCTTTATCATTTTTGTGCGTGATTCTGCCTTTGCGTTTTTCATACTCCTGAATGGCTCCAAAGTAGACAACTGCAGATACGACAGGAAGTACGATAATTATCCAGCCGGACGGAACAAAGCCCACGGCCACAATCGAAACCAGTATTCCTGGAAAGATGTATGAGAAACACGCTAGTAGTGGGCTTACCAAGGAGACTCCGACACACAATGCAAAGCCAAGATATTCGTAAAGGCTTCCGTGCAGAGTGAGATCTAAATTCAGAGTAGCCATGTGCGAACTTGAACTGACTAGGGAATAGAGAACACCATAGTAAATCAAATACATGACCCCACCAGCAGCTAATCTCAAAATCGCTGTGAACATCGTCATCTCCTTAGTTTGAAGGTTCGTTGTTGTTGGAATCTTTGTTCATTTCGATCGTCTTTTGGCGCAAGTATTCTATATCTTTGGCTGTGGACGGCTGAGAGCTTGTCGGAGTTCTACTGTTTTGTTTTTCACGTTCACGTTTTGCAAGCTCCTCGGATTGATCCTGATATTGTTCAAGTAACGGATCTACTACTCTCGGCTTGAAGTAAGCGGGATACTCAGTGACAGCGCGTTTTACGACATCATCCCAGTTGGGCACTGTATAGCCCACAACCCAAGGCTCTGAGTTCTCGCCTTGTACTGAAAATTCGACTTTGCCGGTATACCCATCAATGAAAGTTAATATCTGTTTGCAGTATTTGCGATACTCACCAAGCCAGTTCTTATTTTGATAGCATTGGGCACTAGCAGTAATGACACCGCGAGCACCATACATTTTTCCAATGTGCGCCCACTTCTCGCGATCAGAGAAGCGATCCTGATAACCCGATCTAAACTGAAGATCTTGTTCTTTCAATGCTGCTGCGAAGCCATCACGGCGATCGATGATTTCGAAACGTCCTGTTTCCACCAAAGCTCGGCGAATCTGAACGTAGTGACCCTCTTCGATTGTGGGATCTAAAATCACCCTCAACATCGCATCATTTTCTTGCGTACGAAGCACTTTGGTTGAGCTGCAACCGATTGCAAAGGTAAAAGATATTGAGCACAAGGATACTATTATTCTTTTCATAGAGTTCTCCCTTGAGATAATCGACATTTACTTAGTTTGTGATCTGTCCGTCTTTTTCATAGAGCTGTCCGTAGTTACTCGGGACGCAGTTTCCGTGAAAGACATCGATTGACGATATTGCCTTTGGAGCAATTGGTTTTAATACTCCGAAGTAGTAACATTGTCCTGTTGGTGGTTGATCTTTATATTCACGAATGGTGTCTGATTTATTTACGACCTCATTACACGTAAATGAGAGGAAGGCTGACTTCACGACATTAAGAGGTATCTTTAGAGGAAGATGAAATGTATTTCCTTTTCTCTTCAGCGTGGATGTCGGGGCAATCTGTGTCGTGACTATGGTAGTATTGCCAAGTTTTTGGGTATTTGAAGTCTTGCCCCTTAGCTCCGCAATCCACTCAGGCTTCAATCGATCTGTAAAAGCTTGGCCGAGAATTTTCTTATTGCTGTCATAAAGAGTTAGTTCGATAGCACATCCAAAGTGCGATAGATCTTTTCTGGGACCAATCATCCAGCGTTGTTCTGGATAGTCAAAATCTAGAACTAATTCATTATTGGATGTATTTGTGGATAGCTTAAGATTGGTGACTCCCTGAGAAAGGAATTCTGGGACTGATGTTTGGTATGGATCAGATGGCTTTCTAAAAGTAGGTAAAGAAACAGGTATGGCAGATCCTGTAAACTTGGATATCAATGAGCCGATCCCTTCTCCCCTTGAAATCGAAGTATGCAACACTGTGGAGAGACCGATAACTAAAGCTCCGAATTTTAAAATCATTCTATTCATTTACTTTCTCCACTTAAGCCGTTTTGCCTCTAACAGAAAGACGCCGCTGAAATCTGGAACTTCTTCGATCTCAAACAGTTCGCCAATGCGATTTGCCGGTATCGTTGACGACGGCACACCGGTCATAAGGAACTGGAAGTCTGCTCCAAGTTCCTGGCAAAGTTTGAGAAGTGCCGTTGGATCGTTCGGCACTGATCCGTTACACCATCCACTGATGACAGATGGAGATGTGCCGCAGATCTCAGCCGCTTTGCGGATCGTGACCTTCTTTTCTTCTAGAAGCTTTTTAAAGTTCTTTGAAAAGATCGAGGGACCTTTCGGTCTTCGACCTCTTTTAATAGTTTGTTTTCCCACGGGCAGTTTATCGTCCATACAGCAACTCGTTTAAGGCTAGATTCATTTAAGCGATCACTGATCGTAAGTATGAACAGTGATCGCCCATCTGTTGGTTTAAGCGGATTCTTTCTTTGAAATCTCTGATAGAAGAACTTCGACTTTTTCGTTTAGGGCGCGGCTAATGCGGCGAACACCATCGGCAGTTTTGGTGATAGCTTTTTGAGCCGAGGCACACCCTGATTCAAGCTCTGACAATTCCTCAATCGTGGCTTTTACATCTTGAATGTTCGTTTCAATGAACATCCAGTCAGGTCCGTCTGTGGAAGCCATGCGAGCGATCTTTTGATGAGAAATCAAAATAGCGATCTTAGTGGCCGTCTCTAAAAACTCCTGAGTTGTAATGCAGAAGTCTTCAGTGATGTAGAACTTGCCGATGCCGTCTGGTAGGCAGCTTTCATCCTTCACTAGGAACACGCCATAAAGAGCATCACGGTTGGCCTTCGATTCTTCGATAAGATCGCGGATCTTTTGGAAAGTGAACTTCGATGAATAGTCTTTTAGCTCGTAAACGATACGGCTCTTAGTTTGACTAATGTAGTACACCAGATCGCCTTTTTTCGATGTTCCTTTTCCTGGCTGAGTTCCTACGCTTTCAATCAAGTCGTTTCTAATATCTGCGATGTGCTTAAGTTGGTCTTTAACAAGATCTTCAAAGACCAATCCTTTTAGGGGCGAAGAATTGATGTACTCATCCTGAACACGTTCAACACTCTGTTGAGCTTCAAAAGAAGATTTGAATTCAGTAACCATTTGCTTGATCTCATCCCGCAAGACATCAATCTTTTCCTGAATGGCGGGAGCACTTGAAGTTTCTTTCGACAATGCTTCAAAGCGGTTTAAGAACTCTCTTAAGCTGGTGCCATCGCGCTTAGGATCAATGGATTGCTCCAATGAGCCGATGATTTGCGCCAGTTGCTGAGTGAAGAGCTGAATCTGACTACTCTTTGAATTCATATCAAAGGTTGTCTGCATCACTCCTTTAAGCTTTGTATGTTCAGCATCAATCTGCTCGACAGTTTGTTTGAGCTTCTGTGCAAGCTCTTGCTGAGTCTTTGAAAGAGCATCGTTGATAGGAGCAATAAGAGACCCAGCCCGTTGAGCATCGAACTGTTCTCGCAGGCTTCCCATGATCTGATTTGCTTGCTGCTCTAGACGATAGTTCATCATAAGGATATGTTCTTGCAGTCGCTGAGATACCCAGTCGGATTCCTCTATGGCGGCGGTTTTTTCTAGAATCAAAAATCCCAAAGATAAGGCATCAGAGATTTTTTGATCTCTTGCTTCGTCACTGGCTTTGGATAAATGACGGTATGCTCTTGGATCTTCAATGGTTAGATTTTCGATCAAGATGGTTTTGCAGTCTGTTTTAAGGGATATCATGACTCGTCCTCCTGAATGCCAAACTCTGCACGCAACCATCGCGCAGGAAGATCTTTGAAGTGGGCATCACTTTCAAGAACCTCAGCTTGGGTGGCTGAGCCGACGAGATGATGAATCTCTCGATCTTTGAGAAACCAAGCCCACTTAGGAACATGGCTGACGTTGTAGTCTTTCATGATCTCTGTATCGACTTCGACGACGGGTGCTAGTGCGACAACCCAGGGTTGCGCTGCATAATCCAGGCAGAGAGGTTGTCGGTCGATGAATAGGATCAGCGACCACGGTCTGCTATCAAGATAGAGACTGATGTCCACAGAACAGCTTTCGCGTTCAAGGGTGACTTGGGATTTTCGGGGGAATGGGATGACTTTCATTGTTACGATCTCCTTTCGTTTAACCGTTTGGAAGATCGTTAATGAAAATATAGAGCCAACTGGCGGGATTTTTACAAATCGCTCTTGCATTTCCTACCAGGCAGTGGGAAATCTCAAATTGAGAAAAATGCTAAGTTACTAATTATATTGGAAACTTTAGTGTGTTGTTTGGGCGAACTTACTCACCATTCCAAACCGCTTCCAGAGCGGTTTTTGTGTTTTTAGAAGTTCATAAATAAAATCAAACAATTAAGACAGAGGACTCGATAGGTCCGATTTTTTGAATATCACCGGAAATCACTCGAAATAACTACATTTGCAGTCATTTTGTAGCGTGTGCGCGCTACGGATTTTCAAAACGCTACATAAATGGTCTAGAAAGAATTTTAACTTACTAGATATGATATAAACGAGATTTAATATATTATTTGAAGGATGATTTAGCAGTTTTTGTGTTTTTTAGGAAAAATGTGTTGAGTTTATTAAGAATTTTGTTGGAACAGATCCAGCTATTTTAAACCGCTGCACGGCGGTTTTTGCGTCTTTAAGAGTTCTTAAGTAAAAACGAATAAGGTGCGACAGGTACTGGCTACTACGAATGGAAAAAAGAGTGGAGAGAAATAAGATGGATTTCAATTCAATAAAGCATATTGAACATTTTAAGCAGGTTTTGTCGCAAGATAAGAAGCCAATTTCGTTTCTAATATCGGCTGGCTGTCCGGTGGCTATTAAAATCGATAAGAAAAATACTCCGCTTATTCCCGACATTAAAAATTTAACTTTAGCGATCAGCGAAAAGTTAAAAAAAGATAAAGACTATATGAAGTTGATATCTGAAGTTTCCAAGGCAAAAAAAGATTCTCAGAATATTGAGATGATATTAAGTTTCGTGCGAACAATGAAGTATGTTTCTGACGGTGGTGAAGTTCGCGGCTTTGAAACCAAACAGCTGGAAGCCTTAGAGAAAGCAATTTGCGAAGAAATAAAGATAGCTGTCGAAGCAGTTCTTCCAAATATAACCACACCTTACCACAAACTGACTAGATGGTCTCACTCTATACAGAGAGATTGCTCAGTCGAGATTTTTACAACAAATTATGATCTTCTTATGGAACAGGCCCTTGAAGAATTTGGTGTTCCTTATTTTGATGGCTTTGTAGGTTCGAGAAATTCTTTTTTTGATTTGCGTGCACTGGAGGAAGACTTAATTCCAAAACATTGGCTTAAACTTTGGAAGATCCATGGCTCTATAAATTGGGTTCAGACTGCAAGTGGCTCTGTGACAAGAACTAGTCGCAAAGTTGTTGAGGAGGAAAAAAGTTTAATTTATCCATCGCATTTAAAGTATGATCAAAGCAGAAAAATGCCATACTTGGCTTTCTTGGATAGACTGAACGCATTTATTAAAAAACCGTCCTCTCTGTTAGTAACCTCAGGATACTCTTTTCGCGATGAGCATATAAATGATGTTATTTACACTGCACTAAACAACAATCCTACATCAACAGTAATAGGACTTTTATTTGGAAAATTAAACGCCTATGAGCAAGCTGTCGAATTGGCAAAGAAAAGGCCTAACTTGGTGCTCTGGGCCTCAGATGAAGCCATCATAGGTGGCAACATGGGCAAATGGATAGTTCCTGATAAATTAGAAAAAAGTCAGGAATTTTTATTTAATAACAAAGAACTTACGATAGGTGATTTTGCAACTTTCGGAGAATTGTTGTCTCAACTAACTGGCGTTGAGACAACTAGCACAGGGGGCGGTGCTGCAGATGTTAAATAAAGCGACTTTCCTTGGAACCGTACAAGATGTGTCTGGAAGTACCGTCAGTGTCGCTCTCTCAAACAGTAACCTCTCGGGAATAACTTACGTTCAAGGTCAGGCCTTTAAAATTGGCCAAGTGGGAAATTTCGTCAAGATACCTCTGGGATATGTAGAGTTATTCGGCCTGATTTCTCAAGTAGGAGCAAGTGCTGTTCCAGAAAAAATGGCTACGCAGATACCACATGGAAATAGATGGTTAACAATACAACTTATCGGAGAGGGCAACAAAAACGGCGCTTTCGAGAGAGGGATTTCTCAATACCCGACAATAAACGACGAAGTTCACTTGGTATCAGAAGCAGATCTAAAAGTCATTTACGGCCAGCCTGACAAGCCTTATTTTGTTAAGCTTGGATCTGTGTCAGGAGTAGACAGTATTCCGGCTCTGTTCGATATTAACAAACTCGTTACAAGACATAGCGCGATTGTTGGATCCACGGGCTCCGGAAAATCCACAACAGTTGCGAGTGTTTTGAATTCTTTGAGTAATCTGGAAAACTATCCTTCGGCAAGAATTATCGTAATTGATATACACGGGGAATATGCCAATGCTTTAAAGGAGAAGGCGCATGTTTTTAAGATCAATTCGAAAGACAATGGAACCGGAGCCCAAGATCTTGTCGTTCCATTTTGGGCTCTTAATTCTGATGAATTAATTGAGCTAACTTTTGGCGTATTTTCGACAGACAAAGATAAGAGTATAATTCTGGAAAAAATCTATGAAGCCAAATTGGACTCGATTAAAAAATATCCCCGAAAAGGCCTAACAGATCAAAACTTGAGCGTGGATTCGCCTGTACCATTTAGTCTTCATAAGCTCTGGCATGAACTCTACTCGGAAGTATTCTGCACCTACTACTCAGCAGATGGTAAACTTCCAACTCAAGAAAATTGGGCATATGAAAAAGATAGTTCTGGAAATGATATTAAGGGTGATGCCCTAATGGGAAAACCCCCGCGGTTCAAGGCTGTCAAAGACGTAAAGGGTGACAATGAAAAAATCCAATATGGGAAAAGTACTCTAAATATTCGACCTCAGTTGGAATCCCTAGGTGCAAAACTTCGTGTTCCTAGATTTGACTTTTTGTTCAAGCCAGGGGCGTGGACAACTGATTTAGACGGGAAGATCTCGAAAGATCTCGATGAATTACTTGAGAGCTGGATCGGCACTGACAGGCCAGTTTCAATTTTGGATTTATCGGGAGTGCCTAATAATATTTTGAATACGATTATAGGTGTAGTTCTCAGGATTCTTTACGATTCATTATTTTGGAGTCGAAACCTCTCTCAGGGCGGAAGATTTAGGCCGTTATTGATCGTTATGGAAGAAGCTCACAACTATCTAAGTGACCATACTAAGGGCAACGCCTCGGAAGTAGTACAAAAGATTTTTAAGGAAGGGCGGAAATATGGAATTGGCGCTATGATTGTGAGTCAGCGTCCGTCCGAAATTAATAGTACGATCTTATCTCAATGCGGAACATTTATAGCGTTAAGGCTTACAAACTCTGGGGATAGATCACACATTGCTTCTGCTGTTTCTGATAATCTTGAGGGGCTGACAAGTATGTTGCCGATATTAAAAACCGGTGAAGCCATTGCAGTTGGAGAGTCCGTTAAGCTACCTATGAGGATTATGGTTGAACCACCGCCGAAAAATAGAAGACCCGATAGTCAAGATCCAATAGTATTTGATGAGGCGGATGCTGACAATTCGATGCATCCGGGGGGATGGGGAGTTGAAAAAGAAAGTAATCCAAACTATGGAGAGGTAATTGAAACATGGAGAAAACAAGATCCAATTTTAGAAAAAATTAAAAAGGAGAATTAAAATGAAGAGAGACCAAGTAACATCGTCAAATATTCAGTCCATCGGATATGATGAAGATTCTCAAACCCTTGAGGTTGAGTTTAAAAACGGTGGAATATACCAATACTTTGATGTGCCAAAGGGTGAATACGAAGGCTTAATGAGCGCAAGTTCGCATGGTCAATATTTAGCGGCTAATATTAAAGGCCGCTATAGATTTTCAAAGGTCTAAAGTGTCTATAGTTAAATTAAATCAAAAGTTAAATCGTATTGAAGTAAAAGACTTCGAGTTAGAAAATAATGTTGCATTCGCATTTTTCGATAGACTGCCAGAAGCAGACAGAGATGAGCAGTTTCAAAGGGCATTATATATCGGTGTATTGGCCTTAATGGAAGATAGATTTTCATCTTTTCTTTCTAAAACATCTAACGAACTCGGAACTCAGTTAGAGAGCTTAAAAATGATTTTTGAAATGAAAAAGGAAATCTTTTTTAAGACAGCCGTCAAGGGAATCTTGGCGGAGGCAGAGATTGCATCCTTTTTAGAAGGGTTCGTTAAAAACAGAAACTTTAAAGATAGTGTTGTTTTAACGGGATCTGCCAAGGGGAGCTTATTAAGAAATAAAACTGGTGATATTGTTTGCTCGCTAGATAACCGTGAAAATCGTAACATTGTAATTGAATGTAAATTCGATAAAAGTGTTAAGTTCGGAGATCCAAGAGACAGAGATATATTTCTGAATAAGACTGATACAGCTTGGAGTCAACTTTTAGAGGCCCAAGTGAACAGAGAGTCAGAAATGGCAATCATTGTTTTTGATATATCACTTGTGGACGCACAAATTTTGAAAATAGTAAATAATGTTGGCTACATTTCGGGACTCGGATTTATTGCCATCATTGACTCTCAAAAGGACGACTTTTCAAATCTTGGAATTGCGTACTCTCTTGCTCGAGAAATTCTTGTTTCAGATAATAGAAAAAGTATAGACGCAACCATTATTAATACATTTGTCGGGCGCATGCTAAAGAGTTTAGACGACATTCTGTCCATAAAACATCTAGTCGAAAGAAATATCGAAACAAATCATCAGATATTAAAACAAATAGAAAAATCAATGTTAATGGCCGATTTTTTCCATAAGTACATTAGTAAATATATTAAAGATGGAAAACTGAATAAAGATGATCTTCTGGATTTTTATTTCGCCGATGATGTGAAAGAGAAATATAAGATATTGGAAAAAGAAATAGAATCTCTGTAGAGTCGACTCAAATATTATTTTAAAAAACTGTGTAAATTGGATGCTAAGAGGCTTGAAGTTACTGATGAATTTCAAATCTCTTCGCCCCACCCATCTATCATCTTAAGCTGCTCCCAGAGCGGTTTTTTTCGTTTTTTGAAGTTCATAAATAAAATCCAACTAAGGCAGCGGATTCAGTAAATTCGATTTTTTGAGTATCACTCGAAATAACTACATCTACAGTCATTTTGTAGCGCTCGGGAACCGCGGGTTTTCAAAACGCGACGATATTCAATGATAGGGTTTGCGAGCGACAATCAAAGGCTAGCTATAGGTCCTGAATCTAAGGCACCAGGTCTCTAGCCTAGTATTTTTGCCAGGCAATACCTTCATGCCATCATTTAGTCTTGCGTAGTTCATGAGATATGGACCGAAGTTTGTCTTTAGAAAATATGAATAAGTGACGAAAAGTTATTCGTAAAAAAGGACTTTTACTACCAGCGATCTTCGGAGGAAAAAATGCCACGGAAAGGGCAGGCCTTGAAAGGCCAACATAATTTATCATCTAGCTTCATATCTACTATTTTTTCAAAACGACGAGTCAATTTCGAAGAATATCAGCAAGGAAATGCCTCGATTGATTATGCTCTTCAAAAGGGACTATTTTTCGATATTTCCAAGGATCTGTTTTCTCTCAAAGAAGATCAATTCGTAGAAGGTTTGGGAAATGAGGCTGCGCCTGATTTGACCCCTCTTTTTAATGATCAATTAATAGTTCTTGTGTCGGGTGATAGTTCCGCGGATTTAAGAGAAGTATATGATCGCAGAGGTCATCAACTTCTGATTGCTGATGGTGGAAAGAGATCATACGTACTAATTACAAATCTCATTAAGTGGGAAGTATTTAGCGTAACTGGCCTTGAAATGAAGTATTCGGTAGATTTTAGTGATAAGAATTTAAAAAATGTCATAGCTTGCAAAAATTGTAAAACTCTCAAGACATTTCATGAAGATTTCATTTCGAGCAGATCTAAGAAGAATCTGAAACTTGGTGGAACTCAGAAAGAAGCTCTCAAGCTTATTAGATTTGGGAAGTTTCCAACATTAGTAAAGAACCCGCTGGCGAAGGAAGATTCACTAATTGGTGCATTTCAATTAGGCCCTAATGATGTGCTTATTGTTCTAAACAATGAGGATCTCTTCAAGAAAAAAGAAAATTCCTATAGAGAAACTTTAAGAACTGCGTTTGGCAGTTCGGTATATCTAACTTTTGTGGTTATCACGGATACAAAGTGGATCATCAATTCACCATACTTGGAGTCGGAAACAAAGGGAACTCACGGAAATTTAAAAATCCTTAGAGATTCATTTGCTTCAATAGTTGATTCAGTACTTTCTTGCAGACGAGAAATCATAAAGAAAAAAATTGGTGAATTGGTTGATACGTGGAATTCAGATCCACGAAGATTTTATGACGACAATGAGGCTCAGACGCGAAGTAACTTCATTGATGATATGCTCAAGTCTCTTGGTTACAGGTTCAAAGCAGAGGGATCTGAAAAAGAGGAAGTATTTCTGGAGTCGACAAGTGCGGCTGAAGGGCGTCCGGATTATGCTGTACGCGTTGATGGACGCGTACTATTTTTTTTCGAGGCAAAAAAACCAAAAATTGATTGTAGTGATTGGTCCAACTGCTCACAGGCCGTAAGATATTCATGGTCTCGCGGCAACGTGCCATTAGCGATACTATCCAACTTCCGTGAGTTAAAAGTTCTTTTGGCAAAAACCAACCCCACAGAAGATAACTATAGCCAGTTAATAATTCCTGAACTTAGCATTTCTTCTGAGAATAAAGCTCAGCCGCTAGATAAAAGATCTTACCAAGAATTGGCTGACTATCTTGTTAATATTTCTCGAGAGGCTGTGGCATCCGGAAGGTTCGACGAATGGCTAATGGAAATTGGCGTTTCCATTCAGGAAGAAGTTCCTGTTACGACGAAATTTCTTGAAACAATTAATACCTTTAGATTGGCTCTTTCTGAGGGATTACCTAAATCATATCAAAAAGACGATCTTATCAATCCAGCGATTAATCAGCTTTTAAATCGCATTCTTTTCATAAGAGTTGCAGAGGATAGAAGGGTTTTAGATGATCGTTCACTTTGGAACCGTCTGAAAAAGTGGGAAAGTCGTGGGAAAAAGAAAATATCATTAGGCGTTGAGCTGCTTCAGTTCTTCCGAGAAATCGAAAATCACTTTAATGCAGGACTTTTTGAATCAAACGACACTTTTGAAAAAGTACCGTTCTCTGATAAAAGTTTAAGCCATGTAATTGAAAATTTATATCTGCCTTTTACTGAGTATCACTTCGCGGTATTGAGACCGGAAATTATCGGTGTTGCTTATGAGCAAGCTCTCGCTCAAAAGATCTCTTTCTCTCCAGCCGGCAAGCCAAAGCTCGTCGAAAAAGATGAATTGCAGAGTGAAAATGGGATTTATTATACACCTGAGTTTGTTGTTGATTATATTGTTCGAAATACTATTCGGCCAGTATTGGAGACTAAAGGCCTTGAAGATAATTTCAGAATTGCAGATATAGCCTGCGGTTCAGGGGCCTTTCTTGTTGCTGCATATCGCGAGCTATTAAGATTCGAAAAAGACTCTCTTGAGAAAGATGTTGAAGAGTCACTTGCTTCTAAGGCTCTTGTTGAGCTTAGAAGGGGTTCGCAGCAGCTTTATTCTGTGTCGATTCCGAGACGTAGAGATATATTGGTAAATCATATTTTCGGAATGGATGTCGATGCTGAGGCATGCGAAAAGGCTAAGCTCGGCTTGTTTCTCGTAATGATGGAAGATGTCTTAGACTTCGAGAAGCGGAAGCGGGTTCTTCCTTCCTTAGATAGCAATATTATCGGTGGTAATACTATTTTTGAAACGGATTACGCAGGGGATACAAACTCAATGTACTGCAAACATCCCGTTGATATATTTGACAAAACTCAAGGTTTTGGATCGTTGTCACCAGCAGCGGCAAAAAATGGTGTGTTTGACATCATTGTAGGTAACCCGCCTTATATTAATGTTGAAAAGCTAAAAGGAAAATTAGACAAAAAAAAGGCAAAGCAGAAGAAAGGTTCGGGAGAAGAAGTTGAAACACCCGTTTCCTATCTTCAGCGTAAATATCCAACATCGGCACAAGGTAGAACCGACTTGTATTGCGTATTTATTGAACGTGGACTCGAGCTGCTAAAAAGTGGCGGCACGCTTGGTTATATTACACCCGACAAATGGTACTACGAGCCATATGGGGAGTTACTACGCGAAGAGATTCTTAACTCTCATACAGTTGAAAAATTAGTAATTGTTGGCGAGAAAGTATTTAAATCGGCTTTTAGAAAATGTCCGATGGTTCCGGCAGCAATTACGATCTTAAAAAAGGGGAATTCAGATAAAAATCGTCAGACTGTATTAGAAGACTACAGGACTGGATACAGAACCCATTTTGCAGATTCGAAACTTGAGGAGACGGACTATCATAATAGATTTAGCTTGGCTCCACTTTCCAAAGTGGAGGCCGGGAGTTCGCTTTCCCAGAACTTCAATAGTACGTTTAGAGTTTTGTCGACGATAGAGCGTGAGATTGTAAGTAAGGTGCGCAAGAGTTCATTCGAACTAGGTGAGGTAGCATATGTTAACTGGGGGCTAAGACCAAAATCTGAGAAGTTAATAGAGTTTGAGAAAGACAAACCCGCCTCGACATTTGGTTTAGTTAAAGGGGAGGATTTTTCAAGCGGATTCTATACTGGCCCTGCAAATGCAATAATCTATAAAGCCCAGAATATTCATCCAGGCAGAATGGGATATCCGATATTGATGGGGATGAAGCGAATTCTTATTGCTAAGGTCACCGGTGAGGAAGGCATTCGCGCAGTAGTGGATTCGAAAGGAAATTATAACGATGATTCTGCATCAATGGTTTTGCTTTATTCTGATATCTCGAGGTCAATAGCTGCCAAGAAAAAAGATAAGAAAAATAAAGATGACAAATTTCCAAGTGAAATGAAGGATATCACCGAGCTAGAAATAGCAAGAGCAAAAAAATTTAGCTATGACTATATTCATGGCATTTTATGTTCAAAACTAACATCATTTTATCACTCTACATGTTTGACGAATGAATTAAATGTATATCCAGAACATGTAAGAAAACTTCGTATAACTCATCTTGAGGAGTCACATCATTTTGATCTTATTGCGGCAATTTCCAAAGAGATTCAAAGTTTTAATTCTGTGAAAGATTCGAATCGCCAGGCAGTAGCAACTTGTAAACAGCTAGTGCGAGCAATTGATCGTCTAATATATGACGATTATGGTTTATCTGATTCCATGATTGAATGCATAGAAGATGGAAACCCATCGGACATCGATCTGCCTGATTTGAAAACAGCCGTAAATATTGGGGAGAAATTAGCGGCCTAACTCAATATTTATTTCTTTCGTAAATACGATGCCTTTTTTAGGAGGGGCATCGTAATTTTTTTTAAATCTTTCAATGTGTGAAATATGCCAGGCCCATTTATTCTTTTCTTTCCAGGCCCATTTAGAGTCTTTATCAACAAGATGAAATTTTAAGTCAGCATAAAATTCTTTTCTCGAAGTATACTGGAAGCAAGAATCAAATCTAATAATTCCTGCTATACGGGCTTCGAAGTCACCTTCTTCACCAGGTGTTTCTATAAAAAATAGATCCCTGTTCAAATATGTTGAAGGAAGTGGATAGGTGCGTGTTTCAATCGTTTTGGTTCCACTCAGTATTTGTTCAGATATCGGATATTGAATATTCACTCCTGGAAGACATTTTTTCATAGCTTTAAAGTATCCCCACCAGTTTCGGTGGTATCGGAGGGTATAGATCCATTAAGTGATCTGTGAAGATGTTCTGAAGAAGGAATTAGATTCTTATGACCTGTATACTTTAGACGCGTTTCAAATGGAATTTCTCTCGAGTCTTTGGTGAAAGATGCGATTTTACCCTTAATGTTGCAGCAGTCTTTTTTATTCGACCAGATATCCTGATCTCTCCAAAATTGAAGCTCACCATTACCGATATAGCAGGTCGTAAACTCAATACCATTTAAGTCGGCTTTTTCTTTCATCATTTTATAATATGTACGGATTTCCGCATCGGAATAGTGCCAATCTCGAGCGGATTTTAGGATGACATCGCGCTTGAAAAATTGTCGAAGATCAAATTTAGTATTAAGTTCCAATTGATTTAGTGAGTAAGAACTAAATCTGGCAAATCCCCCTAAAATGGCGGGAACTTTGGACTCCGCAATCTCATCAATCATATCAAATGAACTATAGTTGAAGTGAGGCACAGGCCCATTCCATTTAAAATTAGGATCACTATAATATCCATCGGTATGCGTTGGAAAAAATGGATTTAACCTAACTTTTTTCCAGAATCCGCTTTCACCCAATTTTTTAAGAGCTTTGAGTCGCCTTTTTGGTGAAGGCGCTCCTGGCTCAATCACACGAGTTAAAGCTTCATTCGTAGAAGACATGCTGAATTGTATGGCAGCTAATTTTGTATCGAGTAAGTCAATATACTCATCTTCGGCTATGAGGTCTGAGCGTGTGAATACTACATAGGGATAATTATAGAACTTTAGTATACGCAATAGCTCTTTAGTTATCCCCATTTTCTTGTCTGTCCACATGAAAGAGTCAGACATTGATCCAATACGAAGGGGAATTCTCTGTTCTAGAATTTCTCTCCAACGGCTTTTTTTATCTGTTTCAAATACAGTATAAAATATTTTGCGAATTTCATTTATGTCGATAGGAGCGGGAATTGGATTATTCCAATAGCCATGTACAGTTAGTTCGGCCTTTGCATAACAATAGAGGCAGTTATGAATACAACCTCGTCCATAGGTATCAATTTCAAAAGCATAGAGGCATTGCTGGCAAGTGCTGTGTGAGTTTACGAGCCTAAATGCCGTCTTCATGGTAATGCCACCACGAATAGGATTATCTTTATAGCGAAGCTCTATTGATTTATAAACTCCGTAGTCGAAGTTAGAAGGAAATTTCGAAAGAGCATCGAGTTTCTTTGCCTCCAATAATATTGCGTCATAAATGGGCGTAGGGATTTCCTCTTTGAAGGTTTCATTTTTAATTTGAAAATTAAAATCACTTCTAATTGGAAACTGAACGATATTATCTATTCCAGCGTTAACGAGATTAGAATCAATTTGTGACATTTTGACCTGACTTTTTGGTGGATCCGCTTGCGGGTGAAATGCCTTTGATTTGGACTGAGGGGTTTTTAATAAATTGATCTAAAGCCAGACGGGTTAGTGATGAAAAATCAAGAAACGAATTTTCCCTTAAAAACTCATCGATTCGTTTTATATCTTTTTCGTCAAATCTTACAGTTCGGGCACTTTTAGACATTATCTAATCTCCACAGATCTGTCTTGCGATGTATTACAACTGAATACCTAAGTCATGAAGGTCTGACGAGGACTGAACTATTTACAATATGGTAAACGAGGCCCTTTATAAGTCTATTGAGGAGAAATAGAGACATCCCTTGAAAGTGTTACTCGGCACGTTCTTCGAGCTAATCGGGAGGTCAAGCAGGTTCCTAATAGGTGCCACTGGCTTGTCAAGTCGGCATTTTTTACGGGATAGAATGTTCTGCTAAAGTAGTGCAAGATAGTGCACATGAGTGCATTTAAAGCCGGGCAAGCTAAGCCTTCAGGAAGCGGACGGAAAAAAGGTACCCCTAATAAAAAAAGTGACCGTCTAGAGGTCTTTCTACAAGAAAGCGAAATTCACATCCCTGAAATGATCTTCAAACTTCTGCCGAAGCTCTCGCCAGAAAAGCAGATGGATACATTAATTGATTTGATGGGATACGTTTATCCGAAGCGTAAGGCGATTGAGATTGCGGATGTTGTGGATAATAACCCTCCACAAGTTATTCTGACGCTTCCGTCAAATGGACGAGAAGTTAAACTACCTCGAGATAGCTAGGGCTATTTTTTCGCTTTCTTTTGAGGCTTGCAGGATTCTTTAATACAACGCTCAAGATCCTTTCCCTTCTTGTCTTGCTTGAAGCAGATGTCATCACACTCCTCAGGACGCTTTTTATCTTCAGACGCTTCCTCATAGTCTTTTCCCTCGCAGTCCTTCCAGAGGTCTGCTATGGCATCAAATCCGTTGTTCAATTGAATAGTCTTTTTGCCCTTGTGTGAATACTTGATATTTATCGGGCCGACGCCATAAAAGCCGATCTTCTTTACCTCGAGAATGACGTGAGTACTGCTAATAGGATTATCACTGCAGACAAGCCCTAAATGATGATTATCGATTTTTTGATTGATAACGCATTTGAGTGGAAAGCTGAGATAGCATTTTCCCTCTTCATATTGAAAGGCATAAGAATTTGAACACAGCAAAAGTGATAGAACGACTATAAGCGATTTCATTATGTCTCGCCCTTCCTTCTCGGAATGAGTCTTTGAATGGTGATCTTCGCGTATCCATCGAATAAGGCCCCGCCATCGTCGAAAACCTCTGTTATATTCGTCAATTGCCCTTCGTCTCTTGTTTCGTCTTCACCTGTTAGAATGAACGAAAGGCTTACTCCTAAAGTCTGAAATTAATTTTAAATTGGCGGCGGAATCTTCTTACCTCAGGTCATGAAGTCAGGTAATTCATTTTCAGTGGACTGTGAAATAAAAGCATCGGGTACTCGCCCGAAAGAGAGACGACACTCGCCGGGGCTCATCGGTAAATTTTAAGGAAGAGACGGATATTCATCGAACGGCCTCTGGAGAAACGACGGCCAGAAGACTCCAGCAGAACGCCACGCTTTGATAGTGTGAGGCTATCAACCATAAACCTGTGCAAAAGTGATAAGTCCCTATATAGGCAGAAGTAGCGCAGTGGCGGCAACCAGAAGCATACTTTTACGAATTTTGACGGAGAGAAGATCGATTTTTAAGTGTGAGTTTTAGACTGATTGATGCCTGAGCGTTTCCGACCGAAATTAAATTTTAACTTCGGCCGGAATGTCTGTGCGTAAAATTCCAAATTTTTCTCTCAAACAAGGGTTATTAGTCATTAAGTGGATAAAGCTTTTGACCTCGGCGGATTACGAAATGGTCGTTGTTTTCATTTTGTTGAAAGATGCATTTGTAAAGAGGAACTTTAGATTTTCGTTCTTTCAGTATTGCAATGGTCTCATCGGCCTCAGAATCTCCTGTGAAGCAATCGACGACTAAATATTCGACATCGTCGTAGCTCAGGGGCCCCCAAATTTGTGCTTCATAGAAGCTACCTCGCTTCATAATCAAATTTTCTTCCGAATTATAAAGGGTAGAATGCTTGTAATCATAAGGTTTAATGTTCCTTAAAAGCCCTCTTGCGGCATCTAGAGAATCATCATTACTAAAAGTTGTTCTATTTTTAATATCATCCTTAAGTTTTGCAAAAATTTTTCCATATTTGTACTCAACCCAATTTTGATCTATGCGGGAATCTTGTTTTTCAAAAAAAACATATGCATACTTCGGGCGCACTTGATTTACGATCTCTTGAACATTGCTGTCGCCAGGGAAAATCACACTAGATAAATACTCTTCAGCCATATTTCGACCAGCGGATGTTAGGATTCCTTGCGAGGTGCCTGTTTGAAATTGATTTAAGAATCCCCGATCTATAATCGAAGGTAAGTATTTAGTTTGAAACTGTAAAAATAGATTTGCATTTGAATAAAGATCATAAGATGGTTTTTCAAGTTCACGTTTATCCATATGAAGACTTGCGTGGTACACAATAGATTGCGCAATCTGCGTGGCTGTATATTTTCTGAAAATATCGGTTTTTAATATAACCGAACTTGGATTGATATTTTCAACAAGTTCTGGCACGAGCTGATGTTTATCAGGGTCGATGCAACTTTCTTTGATCCAAGCCAGTTGATTCTTTTTACACGACTGATCAGCATCGCTCTGTCGCGCGCAAAGAGTTCTGCTTTTGAGGTTTTGGTTTAAACAAATAGTAGATGCATAAACCAAGTTGGTCGTAATAATAACACCAAATAAAATAAGCAAACGTTTTAACATTCGACTTCTCCTGCCGCCAAATACCTAGGAGTTCCCCGTAGCACATTGGGTGACTGGCGCCGTCGCTTAGGAAATTTAAAGAAGTAAGACTTCGATAGCATATTAGAAACAAAAAAGGCCGAGATTAGCGAGCATGAATTTGCGGATCAAAAGGAAGAGATTTCTGAATTACTAAAGAGCTCACCGTCTCAGTGACAAGACCAATCTTTTGTTGATCCGCATCTTTTCCAGAAATGTAAAACTCGTTCACTGTGGTGAAAACTCCTTGAGCTTGTAGTTCTGAGATCCAAGTGGCACTGAGGCCGCGGCTTTTATAATAATAGAGCATCAAGTTCGTCGCATCACGAACCGCATAGCCGCGCATATTTTCATTTTGCACAGAGTGAAACATGAAAGTTGCAGCTTCGCCGGCAATGCGGTGATCACCATACATAAAAAGAAGAGTGCAGGCACTTTGACAAGTGGATCCGTTGGCAACAAAAGTATCAACGGTTTTTCCATTTGCGCGAAGCTTATCCATGCTGGCTTTAATAAGATCAGACTCTTTAGTGCGACCCCCTAAAGAATTCAGTTCTAAAACTACTCGGTTGTACTTTGAGCTTTCCATAGAGCTAGCAACGGCTTCTCCCGTGCCCTCCAAAAGAGGCCCGCTGAAGGAAACCACGGTGAATTGAGAGGAGTCCATATCGGTCTTATTAACCTCAAAGGTAGTCCCGACTGCTTGTGCGAGGGGAGCAATAAGAAGCAAACCTAGTAAGAGCCCGAATGTTTTAGACATGCAAAACCTCCAGCCATCTCTTAGCAAGATGGATGCTCGATCAAATGCAAATTATGCCATCTCAGCTCAATAAAATGTTCAATTTTTAAACACAAATCCAAATAAGGACATTCGAGATCAGCTCTTGTTAGATGTGCAAAGATTTAGAGAAAAAACTTATTTGGAAATTGAAGGAGGCCTAGTGGTTGGTGACCGCCACCAAGATAGCCTTTAACCGAACTCAATGATATTCGGATGCCTTTGGATTCTCCATTCTGCTATTCCTATCCATAACTAAGGATGAAATTTTTTGCCCTCTTTCATCATTTTTAGAATCGCTTTCATGCGCTTCTCGCGAGTCTCAGGTTTCTTAGCTGTCTGGAGACGATAGGCGATCGAATAGAGATTTGCCTTGTTGAGGGAATCAAAGAACGCTTTAGCTTTTTTGTCGCGATTCAATGCTTTGAGAAAATCTTCCGGAATTTTGGCACTTCCCTGAGAATCGTAAGCGGCCGTCCATTGGCCGCTATTTTTGGCTGCCTCGACAGCAGCAAGCCCGCTCAGTTGCATTTTGCCTTCCTTTGCGAGTCGCTTGACATGTTCAGTATTCCGCTTTGACCAGCCACTTTTTGGGCCTCTCGGTGTAAGCTTTTGAAGCCATGAGCTGTCATCATAAGATTTTTTCTGTCCGTCGATCCAGCCATGGCAAAGTGCGACGTCAAGAGCCTCGGCATATGTAACGGACTTTCTGTCGGAACCTTTCTTTTCAATTCGCAGCCAGACGCCGGCTGAACGATCGTGATTCTTAGTCAGCCATTTCTCCAATTGCCCCGCCGTTTTGAAGGCCATGGTTCTCGATTTGTCTTTTTGATTTGTTCGAACCCTAGATTGTTTTTTTGCAGATGCCATCACTTTACAATCCCATGCCGGCACACTCTGGTCATTATAATCCAAGATGGGACTACAACACGCAAAGCCACGGTTGTTCTTAAAGATTTAATTTCGTTGCTGCAATAAGACATCTATTCAAAGAGCAACTTTTTCTGAGCATTTCAATTATAAGAGGACCAATTTTATTTTATGAAATATATAGCCATCATCCCCTCCATTTATTTTCATTTACTTTCTTCGGCCTAGCTCGATAACTACAAACACTGTCCA
>CAZPYX010000052.1:0-22971 GCA_964590635.1 uncultured Bdellovibrio sp. | reverse complement strand
TCACTGCTGTCCCGAGGCGTCTTTTCCCCGACTTCCCTTGTGGTTCATTGTAACCAGGCCCGATCCTTTAAATCCAGCTGCCGGTGACCCACCGCCAATCTGCAACACATAGCGATCAATTTCACGTCGCGCTTTTAAGCATTTTTCCACTTCTTTAAATTTTGTATCGGCATAAGTTAAAGATGACCCCACAGGCACTTTAAGACGGATGTTAAATCGACTTTGATCCTCTGAAGGCAAAAATTCTTTATTTAATGCCGCGACAGTGGTCATACTTGCTAAGAAAAATACCGTCGATGCTGAAATAACCTTCAAACGATTTTGCAAAGTCCAATTCAATGTTTTGACATAGCCCTTTGTAATTAAGGCAAGGCAAGACTCAATTCCTCTGCCAATGTAAGTTGTTCTCTCCTCGGTCGCCATAAACTGCGAGCAACGCATTGGAGTTAAAGTCAAAGCCTCCAACAGAGACAATAGAACAGCCACCGTGATCGTGACACCAAATTGGAAAAAGAATTTACCGATAATTCCCTTCATGAAAACCACTGGCAAAAAGATCGCGACGATGGAAATCGTCGCCGCCAAAGCCGCGAAGGTGATTTCTTTCGATCCTAACAAAGCGGCTGTTACTTTATTTTCGCCATGTTCATGATATCGAATGATATTTTCTAAAACCATGATGGCATCGTCAACAATGATACCAATAGCTAAGCTTAACCCCAGCAACGTAAATGTATTCAGGGTGAATCCAGCAAAATATAGAAAAATGAAAGTTCCTAAAACAGAAGTGGGAATCGAAAATAATACGTTGATAGTTGAGGA
Organism: uncultured Bdellovibrio sp.; assembly: GCA_964590635.1. GTDB lineage: Bacteria > Bdellovibrionota > Bdellovibrionia > Bdellovibrionales > Bdellovibrionaceae > Bdellovibrio. Next base: position 22,149 of record CAZPYX010000052.1, on the reverse strand, counting down.
CCAAGATCCTAAGAACGCCCAACAAACCAAAGCCGTAAGCAACGCTGATAGCACGAGTGTGAAATTTAACTCTTTAACGGCCTCTTCAATATACTTTGTGCTATCATAGTTCACATTTAAGGTCATTCCGTCTGGCAAAGTCTTTTGAATCTGCGCAATCTTCTCGCGGATAGCCTTACCCACTTCTACGGCGTTGGTGCCTCTTTGTTTTAAAATTCCCAAACCAACCCCGGGAACGCCGTTCGCTCTGTTAATGCGAATGATATCCGCTGTTCCATCTTCAATTCTTGCGACCTCTTTAAGTCGAATCGGTCGATAGTTCGGCTTGCCACCCCGTTGATTGATGAGGATATCACCGAACTGATCGACTGTGGTTGCTTCCCCCATTGTTCGCACAAAGAACATACGATCGTTGGTTGAGTTTTCAATTTTTCCCGCTGGCTGTTCCGCGTGTTCGTTTTTGACAGCGCTGACGATATCGCTCACGGTTAAATCATAGCTTTTAAGTTTTTCAACCTTTGGCCAAATTCGCAAATTAGGATCAACATATCCACCAAGTGTCACATCCCCAACACCCTTAACCATGGCAAATTGCCCACGCAATCTGTCACTTACGAAGTACATTAAATCACGCAAAGGATATTTGCTACTTTCTAATGTCACCAACATAATCGGTTGATCTTCGGGATTTGTCTTAGAGACTGTCATGGCGGTGATTTCACGAGGAAGCCGCGACTGAATTTGCGATAGCTTTGCTTGAACATTGTCCAAAGCAAGATCGATATTCCGACTTAAATCAAATTCAATGACTATAGAGCCCTCTCCGTTTTCTGATTGTGATGTTACAGTTTGAACACCTTCAATTCCCATGACGGCATCTTCAACCAGGTCCACAATTTCGGTCTCGATAACTTCGGGTGCGGCTCCGTCTAATCTGATATTCACCGTAACAACGGGAAAGTCTACGTCAGGAAGTTGGCTGATTCCCATTTGCATGAAACAAAGACCACCAAAGACAATCAGTCCAGCCATCAACATCCAAGCGAATACGGGTCTACGTATAGAGATTTCCGAAAGACTCATTATTTCTCTCCCATTAAATCGTTAACTTGTCCCGACGCCGCTATAAGATTCATCGCATCCATCTGAAGAGAAACTTGCGCGCGATTAAATAGACGTTGTGATGCTTGGTAACTGGTCAGCGCCTGAAGAACGTCCAAATTCGTCACTAGTCCTCGGCGAAAATTTTTAATCATGATTTGATAATTTTTTTCACTCAAGGAAGCAGACTTTTTGTACTTCTCTAGCTGCTGTTGATCTGCATTTAGATTTTCATAAACCTGACGTATCTCTAATTCTGCAATTCTTTTGGTCTTGGAAAGTATCAGCTCTGACTGCCGAACTTTTGACTGTGCTGTTCGCACTTGAGAATTTATCAGACCGCCTTCGAAAATAGGAATGGACATAACGACGTATGCACTCCATCCACCGCTAGTGGGATCTCCAGGTTTTTCAAACAGATAGTTACTTTGCAAATCCAATGATGGCATATGCTGCGCCGATGAGGCCTCCACACCGAATTTATCAGCCTTAAGTTGCAATGCCTTTGAAACAAAATCAGGTCGATCTTCGACCTTATTCAAGTATGAAGAGATCTCTTTCGGTGCCAGCACAGGTTCCGAGCTTTGGCTGACTTCAAAGGGCTCCTTCCAACCTGTTAAATAACTTAAACGCTCTTTAGCAATATTTAACTGTTGAATAGATCCCTCAAGGTTCGCTTCCAATGAGGCGACGTTAGCTTCAAAAGTTAACAAGTCCGTTTCTTGTGCACGGCCGATTCTTAAAAAGTCACGCAACTCTTTAACTCGTTTATTATTCGCTGCGATTTCTTGGATGTAATTTTCTTTGTCACTTTGGAAAGTCAGAACACTATAATAGGCACTGACTACTTCAATGAATAACTGTCTTTTAGCTTCGTTAAAGAGGGCGCGTTGGGAATCAGTTAACTGCTTTTGTTGCGAAAGTAATTTCATGTCTCGCAAACCGCGAAATAGCGACCATGATCCGGTAATCTTAGCAACATTTGCTGGAACTGATGTCCCTGGATCTACACCCCAAGAGCTAGAGTCTCGGTAAACCGGAACGCTTCCCGAAATACTGGGATAGAAATTAGATCGCACCTGAGTTTCCAGCTCTTTATTCTGAATTACATTTTCCTCTTGCACGCCAAGATCTTCAGAACGCTTGAGTGTTGCGGCATAAGCATCCGAAAAGTTGTAATGTGACTGATCCAGAGCTACGGCTTTTGAGACAGCACTCAATGCCAGGGATACGATGGACGCCATTAATATATATTTCATTCAAAAACTCCGTAACCGAGATAAACTATCTAGTTAGGACTTTCGCGTACTTATATAAAAAAATATGTCTATGAATTGTCGGAACTTGTAACAAATTGTAATAAGCCAAACTAGCGCTTTAAAATCGCATTGGCTAGGTATAGCATTTCAGCATGGGACAAAAAATTCTCGTCATTGATGATGACCAAGAGCTTAATCGCTTACTAACGTCTTATCTTGCTCGCTTCGATTTTGAGGTGATCTCAGCTATTAATCCCGAAGTTGGTCTCTCGTTATTCAAATCTGAAAATCCCGCGTTGATTGTTTTAGATGTTATGCTTCCTGGAAAAAATGGATTTAAAGTCTGCGAAGAAATTCGCCAACAATCAGCAATTCCTATTATCATGCTTACCGCCCGCGGAGAGCTGAGTGACCGTGTGGTCGGCCTTGAAATGGGCGCCGATGATTATATGCCAAAACCTTACGAGCCCCGAGAACTTGTGGCGCGAATTCAATCTGTGTTGCGACGACATAGTGGAAAAGTTGTCACCGGAAGTATGATTTTAAAATCTGAAGATCTTTTGGTAAATCATGGCCGCGCTTCTGCAGAACTATCGGGTCAAGACTTGGAACTGACGTCTTCAGAGTTTTCCGTACTATGGTACTTAATGGAAAACTCCGATCGCACATTATCTCGCGAAGCCATCTTTAGCCACTTGCGTGGGGGCAGCTGGGATGGTTTAGATAGATCCGTCGACATGATTCTAAGCCGCTTAAGGCTTAAGTTAAAAGACTCTACGAAACAATCGAAATACATTAAGACGATGTGGGGCGATGGCTATAGATTTGTAGGTAAGATCAGTCGTGAACAAAATTAAACAGTCTCTTTTTCTAAAAATTCTTTTAGTTTTCCTGACTACGGGAATTTTAATAATTTGTGCTCTATTTATTTTTGACTCTTACATTTCTGCATCCAAAGAACGACGCGCCCACAGAGGCGAAAATTTCGTTGAATACGGACATTATCTGGCAAAGGAACTAGACTCCAATTTGTCCAATGATAAAGTCCAACAGCTAGCACAAAGATTGAGTTTAAAAATTCGTATCCAGCGCGGCGAACAAACTATTTTATCAAATCCAGAAGTCTCGACATTTGAACAGGTTGAGACTGCGCCAAAATACTACCGCAGCCCGAAAGGAGACTCTTTCGGACTTTATGGTGACAGGCTGGCGATTATTGCGGCACTTTCTGCTAATAATCGATATCTTTTTTTATTAGAAAGAGACGAGCAAACCTTTGATGATCATCCCGAATGGATTCTGGAGGCCGGACTTCTTTTACTCACAATTTTATTTTTGATTTATGTGCCGATACGTTTAATTTTGCGCCCCATCGTTTCACTACAAAAAGCTGTCGCCGATATTTCTAAAGGAAATCTAGACGTCAAAATCGAACACCAAAGTCGCGATGAGCTGGGACAGCTTGTTAAATCTTTTAACCAGATGACAATGCAAGTTCGTGACATGGTTAAGGCCCGTGAACAATTGCTTCTCGATGTAAGCCATGAGTTTAGATCACCACTAACAAGAATAAAAGTGGCGATCGAACTTGACGATGAGGAATCTTTGCCATCGATCAAACGGTCCGCCAATGAACTGGAATCCATGGTTTCAGAAATATTGGAATCAGCAAGAATGGACAATCCAAGAGGTGAGTTAAGATTTGAGGTCACAAGTATTTCAGATTTACTGCAGGATTTAGTTTATTCGTATCACGACCTCGCCCCAGGCATTGATCTGCAAATGAGTAAGGAAAATATATCTTGCGAAATAGATCCCCTACGATTCCGCATGGCTTTGCAAAATTTGATTGATAATGCATTAAAGTATTCTGCTCAGCAAAAACGTCCCGTTGAAGTTTCTTTGCTAAAAAATGGCGATCTTATTCAAATTTGCGTAAAGGATTACGGTGTTGGAATTTCCGAAGACCAGCAACAGTTGATCTTTGAACCCTTCTATCGCGTGGATCGATCTCGAGTTCGTTCGACAGGTGGATACGGTTTAGGTCTATCCCTTGTTAAAAAAATTATCGCCGCCCACAATGCAAAAATCCAAGTCCAAAGCAAAGACGGCTGGACACTTTTTATCATTGAGCTGAAGGCACATTAACCGAGCTTTTGCGTCTTCTCAGTCTTCTCAATGGTCGCGCCGATCAATCCGGTTAACTCAAGACGAACAGCTTCATTTCCCAAGAGGATTTCGCTGAAAAGAAAGAGTTCGTTCAGAACCTCATCGTAAAAACACTGCTTGAAGTCCATTCAGCAGCTGAACAATTCTTAAGCAGACTTAAAGATGATGATCTCTTTGCCCTGTTGGCTGTGAAACTTCAACCGCAGGTGGGCCTTACCGTCAGAGCTGTCAAGGATCACTTCACGTTTGGTGATGTCATGAGGAAGCTCACCAGTGCTTCGTAGCCACAACTCATCTTCTCGGCAATAAATGATTTCGGCAAATTTTCCAAAACCTTCGAAGTCGACAAGGGTGCCTTTTCTAAAAATCACCTCATGAACAACCGGCGCTTTACTTGGCGCGACTGGCACTATTTCATCGACAATTTTTTTCGCCTCTCGTTGAGGCCTCGGGTTACCTGCTATTTCTTTTTTAACCGGCATGGCGACAGCTTCTGCCGCTGCAATCGCCGATGCAGGATTTGTTTGCTTAGGCGCTGTCGCCCGCGCAGCACGCGCTGTCTTCACGCGCTCTTCCAACTCACGATTGATGCGTACTTCGGCGCGCAAAATAAAGCCAAACAAAAGGACATTCGTCACAAGCGAAACCAACGTCTGTGTTTTACTGATTTGAAAGTCGTGTGAGAACGTCAAAAAGTTATATGCGATTGTCACCGCAAGAATCACCAGAACTGGCAACCACGCTGAACTTTTTCCGCGCACCATCAGCAAGCCAACAATAAACTTAGAAATGCGCAACACCCAAGGCATTCCCGTCGCGACCATGAAACTTGCAATGATCTGCTTGAATTGCCAATGATCCGCGCCACCGGGAAGAGCAGCGTAACTCACAAGAAAATTAAGGAACGGTGAAAGAAGAAGGAAAAATCCAGCGATACGAAACAAAAGTGTTTCCTTAAGGTGAACCTGTGGTCGCTCCACTACCCCACCTCTTGCTTGGAAACTTCTGCTTCACCTTCATCAGCAAATCGCATTTTTAAAGTTGTGACATCTGGGCCTGTTGGAGCTGCACCTGCGGAGGAAAGAACTCCTGACTCAAACTCTTTTTGCGAGCGGCGGACAAGAGCATCACTCAACGCGATAACCAGACAGATCGCAAGAGGGTCAAACACCGTCACGAAAACCAGGATGAGGTATTTTACAACATCGTCGATGTCTTTATTGAAAGCTTTTGCAAGGTATATCAATGGACCGATTTTTTGTTTTACCTCAAGAACCTTAAGCTTGGCTTGAGTAAGCTCCGTCTCGATATTATTAATTTTGTCTTTCAATGACTTAATCATCGGCTCAGCCGCTGCACGAGCCGCCAATTTTTTAGAAATACGACTTACGGGAATCTCGTCGATGCCGTGATTGATACGATCGATCTCTTGGCTGGCAAAAGCTTGATCATTTTTCAATCGCTCCAATTTGATGGTTTCTGCTTCCAACGTCGATGACGATGTTAAGTAGGCATCAGAAAGAAAACCGAAAATACCCATACTGGTGATACAGCTGAGAACAACGACACACACAACGAGATAAGATTTGAAGACGATATTGAGTTTGTACCAAACTTGATGGAGGTAAGCTGCAGTTACGAACTTCGCAAGCTCCAACGCTCCGGCCATCAACCACACGGCGACGATGGCGCCTGAAAATAGTTTACCCAAGCCGGCAATAGAGAATGCCGCGCCCAGAACGGATACCGCGACCGCAGAAAGTGCTAAACCTATGACTACCCAGATTTGAACCATACGAATTCTCCATCGGAATATTGAGGAAAACCTTGATGCGCTTCCTCGTATCCAATGCTTTGGTCTAGGTCCAATTAATTACAACGTAGAAATAGCAGGACACTATTTCTACGTTAACCGAAGGGTGGTTGCCCTTAAATTAAAAGATTCGGTATTGAATCGAGAAAACCACTGACTAAATTCAGTGGTTTCTTTATTTGGGGCACTAACTCGGGGAAAAATAAAAACTCAATCTCTTCAGGATTGGCCACATGCAACAACTTGCTGCACTTATCATCGGAACAAAAATACGCTAGTTTGCGTGTATGAAAATTGCCAGAATTCTATCGACCATCCTGTTTGTCTTTCTTGCCGAATCAACTTATGCCTGCGATTTCTGTATGCTGGGTCAAGGGGTCAGCCCTTATTTGATCGGCAACAATGCGGGAGTGACTCTTGAGTCAACTTTGATTCAATCTAACCAGGTATACGACCACAACACATCTGTCAGTGGAAATGGCAAGAAAGAGGCTTGGACCCTTTACAGCGTCACAGGTTTTTACTCTATCACTCCAGACTGGAGTGCGATGATCACGGTTCCTTATGTATCAAAAACAAATATTGATTTCGATTCGACCACGAATACAAATCCCGGCGTAATAACATCAGGTTTGGGAGATATAAGCCTTACGGGACGCTATACCCTATATAACTCACACTCCCCTGAAGGAACGGTCATTGGTGGTCTTCTATTCGGGGTCAAATTGCCAACAGGTTCAACTAGTGAAAAAAATGAGCAAGGCAATCCCGTTGATCGTCATGCACAGCCCGGAACCGGCTCTTATGATCTCAATCTCGGCTTTACCTCTGCTTATACAGGAAATGGCTATCAAGGAACATTTGATGCGGTTTATTCTTTCTCTGGGAAAGGCAAATGGAATGGCCGCGATCATCGTTATGGAAATGTTTTGAACGCTTCATTAAAAGGTTATCTTAAAACTTCATCAGAAGATGTTGCCAATCACGCCTTTTACGTTTTCACAGGCCCTGCGCTAGAGATGACAGGCAAAGAAACCGGCACCCAAACTGATAGCGGCTACGACTCAAACCAAGAAAATCCTTCCTCGGGAGGAACTGTCGGCTATTGGAGTTTAGGATTTTATGGAGTCCTACAAACTACAACAATCGTGAATGTAGGAATCTCAAAGGCTATTTATCACGATATGAATTTTAATTCCAACTTCGACGCTGATCCAGCAGAGGATTACAAAATCAATTTATCGGTGAGTTTCTTGTTTTAAGAGTGCAGGCCACGGAATCTCGCCTGTAAGATCCATCTCGTTAAGAAGACTCATATGCCACCAAGGAGAATCCCATTTCGGCCAATAAGGATCGCGCCCTATACTTTGCAGAGCTTCTTCGGAAGTTAGATATAGCTTGGTCTTTTCGAGTGATTTCATCATAACTTTGAAAGTTTCTATCGAGAAATTGCTTAATATTGCAAATCAGCCCCTCCACAGTCCTCCATGTCTTAGCACTCTTTATCAATAGTATGCGGGCCGCAAGTGCACAAGAGACCCTATTGAACGCCTTTATTTTGAAGCGGCACTAAAACGGACGACGACGTAGCAGGCCCTACCAATTTAATTTTTCCGGACTTGATATCTAATGCCAATTTCTTTATATCTTCAGAAATTTTCTTTCTCATTTGAGGGTCTGAGCACCCCGCAAATGCTTTATAGAAAATTTGTCCTTGGTTATTCAGTGGCAAGGTCTTTAGGTCTAAAGACTTACCGTCTTGAACTAATTTAACGACAGAATAAGTGCCATTTTGTTTTTGAATTGTGGTTTGAGAATCTATAACACCATCAGTTTTAATTGTGACCACAAGAGCCCCGGTATCTGGCTCCACCTTGTAGTCTTCGGTAATGATTTGGCCACTAACATGCTTAAAGCTGTTTCGATAGGAATCGCCATTTTTTTCACATAATTTCACCGGAATGATTCCATCCGCGGCCGATGCCGCACCCGAGTGTAAAAATAAAGTCGCGCCAATTCCACCGGCAGTTAAGCCTAGCGCTCCAAGGCTAGTAAATATGTCAGGGCTCGCAGAAGCGATCCCTTCCGCAATTGCACTAGCGCCCAGTGTGAATAATACACCTCCAGCAACAGCCTCTGTCGGGAACGATTTTTCTTCTGCAAAGGCAGGAGTAACTAAAAATTGTAATTTCGTCGATTTCTTTTTGTTCTGACCCAGCTCCAAAATCATTTTGCTATAATTTTCCAACAGGCTCTTTGAAGGATTGTATGTGACCACCTTGCCGTCAAAACTAAACTGATCCTTGGAGTAACCGATAAATCGTCGTAAAGGAGGCTCAATCTCCTTTCTCCAATTTTGGGATTGTCGAAAAATCCATTTAGAAAGAAAATGCAAAATCATAGGCACTAACAAAATCATAGGCACCAATAGGTCAGTTCGATCCATTACTCCTAAATGAGTTGCTCCGAGAAGGATTGCGAGTTGGTTAGGAGAAGCTGACATAAAATCTTTTGATAGACCACCACGTCTTAATCTAAATATCTGCAATGAATGCTCTGGACGAATAATGTCTGAATCACCAGAGATAGGTAGGACAGGAGCTTTAATTTTTCGAATATCATCTTCTGGCCAATTTTGAGGTGTCATATCTAACGTTTTTAATTTTTCAAGAGCTTTGGCCAATCTTGTTTGTTAGGTGCAATTTTAAAATATTCTTTTTCCCATGGTGCCCCTTTTAACATATCTGGAGTCATCAATTTATGGAACCGAAGAAGTAACGAATCACTTTATAATATCAAAAGTGCTTTGAGCTAAATGCCCGACCAGATCCTGACTTTAAACATTTTTCGAAGGTTCGGGCTTTAGCCTCATCGGCAAACCAAATGCAGATTTGCATTTTCCAGGTTTGTATTTGTTGGTGTGGATGGATTTGCCTTCGTTGTGGTCTTTGAGGCGTTGCTTTGGGTCGGAAGTAACTCCAACATAAACTTGATCAGTGGCTTTGAGACTTTTTAAACGATAGACGTACATGCTCGCTGTTACTTGCATGTTCTATTCTGATACCGTTCAGATTTAAATTCGTAGAGACGGTCCACCTTCGCCAAGGCTTCGGCGGACATCCTTCGCGTGCTACTAACTTCTAAAGTGCTAACTTAAAAAACCCAGGGCACGCCAGCCATAGCCCGGAGGGCGAAGGATGGTGGAGGCGGTAAGAATCGGAACCAGCTCCAGTACATATTTAGTCTTCCAATAAAAGAAAGCCAAGTCGCAGGATGCAATTGGTCATAGGGTAATTATAGACAATTCTTAAGAATTTCTTCTGGTACAACACCTGGCATGGATACCAACTTTAACCTACTGAAATCAAAGGCCTTTTTCTTATATCAAATTTGTGTACACAAATGCGTACCCGTGCTATATTTGACTGAGAGGTGAATTATGGAATCCACGTCCCCTAGAAGCTTCAGAGCAAACTTAAAAGAATATATGGAAATGGCGACAGCAAAACCTATCCGCATTCAAAAGCGTGAAGGCAATGCTTGCGTGCTGATGTCTGAAGAATATTACGAAGGCCTTTTGAATGAGATTACTTCCCTTCAAAAAAGTTTGTTATCTGCGAATCAAGCTATCCAGGGCGAAACTTCCGATTACAAAATGGGCGATAAGGATCGCCTAAAGAGATTCAAAAAATGAATGTAGTCAAAACCTCGCAGTTTGATGTGGATCAACTTCACATCGAAGACCACATTTTTGAATCCAACGAACAACAAGTTACGTTCGTAGAAAGATTCATTGAGGAGCTGGACGCCACTGTTCAATGGATTCAATCCAATGCTACCACCCCAAAGGAAGATGAGGTAGGTGATCGTTCTTGGCCATTTTACCGAGACAATCGCGGTTTGTTCCGTTATCGCTTAAAATATCTCGTCTTGAGTTCACCTAAGTCGACCATCATTCTAAAACGGATTATCGACAACAGGGAGCAGAACTTGGACATCTATCCGACTCATAAATTGGATAGCTTTTCTGCTGATGATGAGTAATGAGCGTCGAGGAAAAAATCCGCGCGATTGAAAATCGACTGACCGCTCTTGAAAAGGAGCGCCTTGCTCTCTTGACCGAGTTAAGTAAACTACGGTCACAACGAGACAACACAAAGCAAATTATTCCCCTTGGACGAAGTACCTTACAAAAAAGCCCAAAGACCAATGATGAAAAGGCCGAATTATTTTTAACTCTATTTCGTAGCCGCGAAAACATTTATCCAAAGCGCTGGGAAAACAATAAAACTGGTAAAAGTGGATATGCGCCTGTTTGCGGAAATGAATGGGTGAACTCCGTCTGCTTAAAGCCCAAAATAAAGTGCAGTGACTGCAATCATCAGCGATTCATGCCTCTAAATATAAATAGCGTCAGTTCCCACCTCAAAGGTTTAAGCACCATTGGAACTTATGCTATCCGAGAAGATGATACCTGCACATTCCTGGCTTGTGATTTCGATGAGTCCTCGTGGCAGACTGACCTAATCGCATATCAGGAGACCGCTCGTTCTTTCGGCATTGACGTTGCTATGGAGCGATCTAGGTCAGGCAAAGGGGGGCATGCTTGGATCTTCTTTGCCGAGCCAATTTCAGCACGATTAGCAAGATCGCTTGGAACACTGATTATCGCCAAATGCTCTGAACGAAATGTCAGATTAAGTCTAGAGTCCTATGACCGATTTTTTCCGACACAAGATTTTCTGCCAAAGGGTGGATTTGGCAATCTGATTGCCCTTCCTCTTCAAAAGGCTCCCCGCGAAAGTGGCAATAGCTGTTTCATTAATGACTCTTTCGAGGTCATTGCTGACCAATGGAATTTTCTTTCGGCGGTCAGACGACTGTACAAGTATGAAGTCGATTTACTTTTAAAGGATTATTTACCAAAAAGTACTACAAGGCATAAAGATGCATTTGAAGACACGGCTTGGCTGACAGACAATGAAATCCTCGATAAAACGTCGCTCACGCAAGATCATGAGTCGTCTCTAGAGGATAAAGATATAGAAATCACATTTGGCCCAATGCTTTCTATACCGATTGAAGACTTGCCGACGAAAATAATTGCAAGGCTCAAGAAGTCGGCGAGCTTCGCCAATCCAGAGTTTTATAAGTTACAGCGTATGAGGATGCAGACCTATCCCAATCCTCGTTTTATTTTCTCTGGTGAAATGAGGTCAGAACATCTTTTATTGCCTCGTGGAATTTTAGATAAAGTAATAAAGACTCTACAAGAGGCCGGAGCCACCATTGTCATCCGCGATGAACGAATTGGAAAAAAACGCATACAAATGGAATTTGATGGGACTTTAACGGCCATCCAAGAAAAAGCAGTAAAAAAAATCCTAGAATCGGACTTAGGAATTCTTATGGCTCCTCCAGGAGCAGGCAAAACAGTGATGGCATGCAAACTTATTGCAGAAAGAAAAGTTTCAACTCTTGTTCTCGTCCATCGCCAGCCATTGCTTGATCAATGGAAGGAACGCATATCTACCTTTTTAAAAATTCCTCAAAAAGAAATCGGTACACTGAGCGGATCCAAGAAAAAAATGACCGGGAAAGTCGATGTGGGAATGCTCCAGTCCATCACTAGAATGGAAGACTTATCAGAAATCGCTGATAAATACTCCCAGATCATCATTGATGAGTGTCATCACATTCCAGCAACTTCTTTCGAAGCAATTCTCAAGCAGATGCCAGCAAGATATGTTGTCGGACTTTCTGCTACACCATATAGAAAAGATGGACTTGAAAAAATAATGTTTTTACAGTGCGGTCCTATACGCCATGAAATTCAAGCATCCGAAGTTTCAGATATTCCAAAAGAGGTATCAATCTATGAAACATCTATTGTCTTTCCTGAGGAGCTCGGGCGCCAACCACCGTACCACGTTTTAATCCATCACATTGTACAAAGTGAGGCTCGTAACAAATTAATTGCGAGTAAGGTCGCTGATGCACTTTCGCAAGATCGCTTCGTCCTTATTATTTCTGATCGCAAGGACCATTTAGAATCTTTGGGACAAAATGTAAGTCAGCTCAACTCTGGCGTTGAATTGATTACTCTTGAAGGCACTCTTTCCAATAAACAAAGACGAACTGCCTTAAATCGAATTAACGACCTTCGAACAAGTAAAAAGAAAGTCATGATCATGGCAACAGCCTCTCTAATTGGAGAAGGATTCGACCTTCCTGAGTTGGATACACTGGTCTTTGCTACGCCACTCTCATTTGAAGGTCGCTTGGTGCAATACGCCGGCAGAATCCATAGAGAGTCTAAGAATAAGCAATCAGCGCAAATCATTGACTTCGTCGATTCTTCCAATGGAATGTTTCTAAAAATGTATCGAAATCGAGTTTCCACATACAGAAAAATGGGATATCGCATCCAAGAAGACGAGAGTCTAATGGGACCTCTCGCCCTATATGGCTACTCAAGGCCCCTTTTGAAGCCTTAATCAGATCGTTCTTTTCAAAACCTTAAAAGAAGCAAGAGAAATGACTTTGGATGGCAGAACTTCTTCCGGATCGATATAACGATCCCAAAAATAGTCTTTCACAATGGCACTAACTATCCAGGGAAAGGCTATAGAGAATCCTTTTCACTCTACACTGATACTCCTGCTCTACTTTTTTGAGAATTTGACCAGAGGTATTTACAGGTATGCCAACAGGAGCCACGGGTTCCAAGTAAGTCATATTCAAAGACAGAGACTTTATCTGGCGACCTCCAGAGCAATATGATTTGAAGACTTTAGCAGAATCTATTTTTTCACCACTGGTGACTTTTACTTGTCCATTAGAGACAACCATCTCAATGGGTTTGGGATTCTGGATACTAGATAACATAGTGGCGCATCCACATATTGTGAATACCGCATAAACAATACTAGTTCCTCTCAAGAAAGACTTGGATGGTTTCATTTGATCCTCCCTGACGTACAGGAATGGTTTTGGGAATGAAGTCCTTAGCTCGAATAATGATTTCTTTATCGCCTTCCATTAACACAATGAGCATGGGGTTTGATGTACAGGACATGGTTCTGGATTTGAGTCCCTTGATTATAATGGAATCACATTTAGGAATTGATTCCAACACCACAGATCGTGAATCCCTTGAGATCTCGGACTTCTCTTTAGGCACTATGGCGTTCAAACCCGAGGAACTAACACCTTCTCCTTTAACCTCTTTCGGTGGACATCTATTGGACGAACATGGGCGTGAAACAGATCAAGTATGCGGTTGCTCCGTTACCGCCGAAGAAAAAAATAAGCCGCTGAAAGATGGGACAACAAAGACCTATCACTATTATCGCTGCTCTCGAAACAAATCCGATGGACGTTGTTCGCAGCGAGACACGAAATACATGCAAGAAGTTGGCAGAACTGTCAGTTATGCCGAAAGCGAAATCGAAATGCTGTTTGAGGCCGTGTTCAGACCATTTAGTTGGACGCCTGAGTTAGTGAAGCGAATGCAGGAAATCTTGCGCGCCGAACACTCACAAAAGAGTGGTGACCACAAAGTCCACGTCGCGTCTCTTCGCCGTCGATATGAAATGCTTCAAACCTACATGGACAAAGCTTACGACGATAAGCTTGCGGGTGACCTTGCGCCCGATCAATGGCGAGAAAAGAACGAACGATGGAAGCGTGAACGCGAAGAAGTTAAGGCCAAGATCGACACACTCGATGAAGCAAAAGACGAATACATCGAGAATGGCGTACTTCTCATCGAACTCGCGCAACATACTGAAAAGTTTTATAAATTGGCAACGCCTGAACAAAAGCGCCAATTGGTCGAAATTATTTCATCGAACCGAGTTTTGAAAGACGGAAGTATCGAGATTGATTATAGAAAACCATTCGACTTACTTGCCGTTTCGGGCTCAGAAGAAAAATGGTGGAGGCGGGGGGAATTGAACCCCCGTCCGCAAGTGATCCGCGATAAGGCGCTACATACTTAGTCAGTGTTTTAATTTGTCTGCGAAGCTTCCACTAACAAAATATTCGCAGCACATTCCCCCAGTAAGTTTAAGCGAGTCTGCTGGAGAAAACCCAACACGCCGAGGCCACTAAAGTGACAATCTATCCAAGAGCGCAGCCACCTCAAGGGAGATCGTGCAGTCAATTAAGCTGCAAGTGCGTAATCGTTGCCAATTACAAAATGGACGTTTTTAACGAGGTCCTCATCCGCCCCGGTATGCTCCTTATGTTTCAGCACCCACGTCGAAGCCAGTACGCCCCCATGTGTGATAACTCGAACATCCTTTACTTATAACATACAAACAGCAACCAAAAAATAAGCAGCCAGAAAGCGTAAATCTTAAGCATGTTATGTTACAAGGTCCTAACAGTACGCTAACATAAGCAAGAGGCATTTCGCACCAAAAGGTCGAGATATCCACCATTTATGGGGGTCTTCCACAGAGTTATCCACATTGATGCTCAAAAATTGGGGCAAAAGTGACACTGAAATTTAAGAATCTTAAATTAACGTGAGAGGCTGTCGTGTTAAGTGACAGCCCCTAAAATGGGCAGTCTACTCCGGCGAAGCCGGAGTGAACGCAGACAAGTTAGCGGAAAAGATCTGCCGCTGAAGCAGCAGTCGCAGCCAAAGAACTAACGTTCGAAGTTTTAGCAGGATTTGAATTTTGCGCAGCAGTTGGAACTGCAACAGGAGCCGTCGCAGCTTCAACAGCCACCGGTTGTGCAGCAACTTCAGTCGCCTCAACCATCGCATCCACATTCACATCCAAAGCCGGTTGAATCACCTGACTCATCGTCATCGTTGGAGCTTTCTCCAACAAACCTTCAACAGCATTCGTCACCGGGAACAATTGGATATTGAGTTGATAAACTCTTTCCCCTTTTGTTTTCATACGGGCGATTGAGTTGTCTTTATTGATCGCTTTGCGCATTTGACGAAGTTTAAATTTGATCTCTTCAAATTCTGCTTTCGTCAAAGACATCGTCAATGTACCGAACTCGCGATCTTGCGGTTGATCTTGGTACAATGACTCAAGACCCAAGTACATCAATTGCGATTGAAGTTTTCTAACCAAAGCCACAGGAATGTCTTCCGGTGATTCAGTCAGATTTCTTGCTTTCTTCAATTCCCCAGTCGCTTCATCACGACGAAGATCGCCAGAAGAAATCATCGAGTTCAAAGAAGTTTCAATTTCATCTTCAGAAGCTTTACCACGAAGAAGCTTCTTCAAAGAGGCCGTATCGAATGAAACACCGTCTTGATCTACCATCGCATAGATAATCCATGCAACCCAGTTCGGAACTTTTTCGAAGCTCTTACGATCGATCTCTCCTGATTTCAGCTTCACACCCACACGGTGCTCGCTCAATTTTTTCAGGAACATATTGCGATCTGCAGGGTCTGTGGCTTGCGTGAATTGCACAAGCAAACGGAACTCTTCAGTTTGTTCTTTATTGAAACCAAGTGCTTTACCGAACTTAGTGATCATGTCGTCAGAAAGATTTCTTTTTCCTTCGATGATCATTTTCAAATAGTTCGGAGATTTGATATTCGCCGCTGCAGAGAAAACCGCATAGTTATAAGCTCTCAAAGCTCCTTTAGAAGCTTGACGTTTGAACTTATAAAAATCTGCCAGGAACTGGCGGTAATTCATGTAATCAGACAAGACTGGTGGAACCAGCGAAGTCGTTGAATTCTCTTTGCCTTTGCCAAACTCAAGATGATTGTTTTGCATAGAAATTCATTCCCCTTATTGCCCATTAAGTGGACCTGATTTACATCGCCAAAACAAGAGAATTTAATCTGGCGCGGGTTTCCAGGTTTCGCAAAGCATAAAAAAAGAGGCTCCTGTTTCCAGAAGCCTCTTTGGGATTTCAATTTGTGTTGTCTGAATTCTATTCGAAGGAAGCAACTAGCGACGAGAAAGTCTTAAAGTAACTCCGCGGATGTCCATGTCACCACGAGTGCTTAGAACAATGCTCGCGGCGCTTTGACCAATCACAGCATCTTGTGGATACACAGAGTATCTTTGGTTGTAGTTACCGATTTGTACTGAAGGACCTTGTCCGAAGCTGTTAATAAGAACATCGATGAACGCAACTTGGTAAAGAGCCGCAGCTTCGATTTCAATCGCAGTGATTCTGTAGCCACGGTATTGGTACATGTCGATGTATGGAGTGATGTCCAAACGATCACTGCCAAGCATTCTGCGTGCTACAGAAAGTGGAACAGAAATATCGCCCCATTGACCACCGCCATTACCACCACCGCTGCGTGGTTGTAAATTCAATACGATTGAATCCACATCAACTCCGCCAGCTACTGAAAGTTGCATAGATCTTACTTGACCCAAAACAGCTTGGTAACGAGGAATCAAAGTTACAGCTCCACGAGGAGAATATGCATTTGTATCACGTTGGTTGTTGATAACCAAAGCAACTTCAGAACGAGGCCCACTTCCAGAAACATAAACTACAACGGACTGAATAGTGTAACCATCATAACGACGATCGATACCCGCCAATTGAAGAAGTGGAAGTTGTTCGTTCATGATACGACGACGAACTTGGATCACGCGTTGTTCTTGATTGTTGTATCCACCATTGCCTGGGCCATAGCCTCCGCCATTGTCTTGACCTGGATAAGGATTGTAGCCACCACCATCACCAGGGTACCCGCCGCCATTGTTGCCGCCGTTACCTGGGTATGGATTGTAACCACCGCCATTATTTCCACCTGGAGGCGGAATCGGAGGAGGAGGTGCTGGATTATTTGGTTGTTGTGGAGGAAGAGGTTGAGGGATTGGACCGATGCCACCTTGTGGTGGTGGTTGCCCGCCCGGTACAATATAAGCTTTCGCCGAAGCCATTCCTAAAAGAGTGCTCACTGCGATCGCTAGAAAGATTTTGTCTTTAAGAGCCATTCTGTCCCCCGTGGTTATCAATTAAAGTCCCCGACAAACCATAAAGCAATCGCCATACCAAAAAAGTTAGGGCCACTAAGACACCGGATCACCCTGTCGTTGCCCAGTTACCAACTTCTACTCTCGGTTTTTAATTCATTTTATAGGTTTGCCAGGCTCCTCCATCGCTTTGCGCCAAGCCGCAGTGTCAGAAAGGGTGAGCTGAAAATAAAAAAGGCCCACAGCTTGGAGACTGTGGGCCCTAGGTAACATGATAGGAGGAACTCTATTATGTCTTTTTTGTCTTATCTTAAGTTGTCGTCAGTCAATTCAACGAGAGGTTTGATTTTTCTCATGAATGTGACAGTGAACATATCTTGGCTGTAGCTAGCACGCTTTCTCATTTTCAACGCGATCTTAACTTGGCCCAAACCGTTATTCGCGACCATACGTGCGTCACCAATCCAGTTTGCATAATTCAATTGAGCCTTATCTAAACTAATAAGATCCAAACCGTCGTCTTGATCCTTAGCAATTCGAGTCAAGTTGATATTCACACCCGTGCCCGCTTCAGGAGCCAACAACGGACCAGAGAAACCAAGAAGTTCGTTATTCACGCCCTTCATTGTCAATGCAACTCCAGAACGACCATTTACAATTTCAAACGAATTCATACGAGCTTGTTTGAGTTTGTTGTCAGTGTTTGCTTGAAGAATTGAGTTTCTAATAAACTCGCGCATAACCAAGTACTCTGGATTGTCAGAGTACGTTCCTGGCAAGCTAAAGTACACGTCAGATACAGAATTTCTGAACACGACATTAATGATCGCGCTTGAACCTGCTGTGCCGATTTTAAGTCTTGCGAAAGTATTCTCACAAAGACCATCAAGATCGAGACATTTAATAGTGCCTTCAAGAGCACGTTGTCCCGATGACTTCTCACCATTACCAGAGCTAACTGATTTCAACGGAGACGCATAGCTACCAGACAAGCCGCCCGCAACATTATAAACTTTCACATCGCGACCTTCTTGAATTTTCAAAGTCACGATAGCGTCGCCAGACATTCCATCAATTGTTAATTTCGCAGAAAAAACCGAAGCCGCCGCTTGCAAGTTCAATTGACGAGATTGGTCGTCAACGCGCTCGTTACGACCTCTGAGTAAATTCAAAAGTTCGTCTGTAGAAGAAGAAGTATAAACCAAACCATCAGCAGTCACACCACCCGTCATACGCTTCGTCAGATTATCACGGCCCACATTGCCCGCGTCATTTGAACGATAGTCTGGAGGAAGTGGATTTGTGCCCAGTGACGGAGCTGGTTTTGTCTCTGCAACTGGAGGTGTTTGATTTCCTTTAGAAGGATCATTCGGTTTTGGTGCATCAGGAATAGGCTTTGGTGCGGGAGGCACTTGCCCTTTCCCAGGAGTTTGGCCACCCGGATTTGGAAGATCAGAATAGTCAGGAAGAGGAAGTGGTGGTTCCGTATTTTTTCCACCGCTTGGATCAGGAAGACCGCCACCAATAGTTCCACCCGTTTGAGTATCACCTTTGTTAGCATCAGATTGTTTTTGAGGCCCTTCCGTTTTGAAAACGTCCTTTTTGCTACCGCATGCGGTAAGACTTAGTGACGCCATCAAGGCTGCCGTAATTATTGTATGCTTGCGAAGCATTGGTAACATGAAAAACCTCCAAGATTTGGTTCGAACAAGGCAAATAGCAAGTGTCGGGCCAGTTTTCGTCACCCTTTATCAGGGCTTGTATTCGAATACACATCCGTTTTACACTCCCTCTTAGAAGGAATTACATGCCTGTACAACAATTCGGCGAGCTTCTGCGCAGCCCCTCTAAATTTAAAAAACATATTTTAATTGTGACTTTATCGGCATTGATCCTTGCCGCTTTGGCTGCAATTTTCTTTGATCAACAGCTCTCACAATTTTTTGGCAGAGAAGACATTCGCCTTACTTGGCGCCCTATCGCGCGAGTTGTGACTGATATTGGTCTTTCAGAATATTATTTCCTCATCGCGATCTTAACGTGGGCTTTCTGTAAATGGGGTGCGCCGCGAATTCAGACGCTCAAAAAATATTCTGCCAAGGTGGATTTCTTCCGTCGTTGGGGTTTGAACTTCCTGGTGGCACTCGTAGTCTCTGGAGTTCTCACTCATCTAATTAAAATGACCGTGGGCAGACAAAGACCCCATAAGACTCCGACGTTTGAGCCATTTATTTTTGAGCCGTTCAATTTGCATTGGCACTGGCATTCATTTCCTTCGGGACATTCACAAGTGATGTTTACTGTGGCAACCATGATGAGCATTGCCTTCCCTAAACTTCGCTGGTTGTGGATTCCCATCGCCATCATCGTCTGCGGAACTCGCATTGTAGTTCATGATCATTTCTTAAGTGACACCATCTTCGGTGCTTGCGTGGGATACGTTGGATCTTTGCTGGCTCTAAAAATCATGCAAAAGAAAACTCAGAACGGTCTTTATTAGTTTTAGATCTTCCTGACACAATCTTTACTTGCTTCCTGAGTGCCTCGCAGAGAAAACGCTGCAAACAAGCTCAGGAGGCCCTTTGAAAAAGCTTTTATTAAACTTCTCAATCTTAACTTCTGTTATTTCTGTCGGCGCACCAGCCCTTGCTGCAGGAGCTTGTTTTTCTGACGACAAGGCTCACGATATTCTTCTTTCTAAAGAAGCCTTCCTTCGCAAAGAAATCAAACAAAAATATAGCCAAAGCGCTTCTCGCTCAAGAGTCGCTCAAAGCATTCTGAATGCTCAATGGGATGAATCTCGCCAAGCTTACTTCACGGGTTCATTGCATTATTGGGAATGCGCTGCCGGAGCAAGATGCTGGGTCCACGCAACTTTGAACTGTAACGGCGAAGTTGCTTTAGTTGAAATCGGCGACTAATTTTTTAATTTGAACTGCGGACTCTTATATCTTTTCAAGAGTCCGTTCCTTAAGATTTTTCCGAAAGAAACTCGACAAGATTTTGCGATTGTTTGAGTGACTTCATCAACTCTTGATAATTCGACAAATATTTTTCAACCAAGTTCCAAAAACGATCCGAGTGATTCATATGCTCTAAGTGAGCAAGTTCATGCACAATCACGTAATCGATAACGTCCTGACCAAAAACGATCAAACGCCAATTCAAATTTATAATCTTTTTCGAAGAGCAACTGCCCCAACGAGTTCTTTGCTCACGAAACTTCACTTGCGACGGCTGCAAGTTCATCTGCTGCGACCAATAGCGAAGACGCTCGCTGAGAAGTTTAATGGCCTCACGCTTATAAAAATGACGAATCTCATTCAAAGCCGTGGGATGTTCCTGCAAAGGAGTCTCCGCATTCCAATCATTGCGAGGAATATGCAAAAGCAAATGCTCATCCGTCACCGACACAAAGGATTTTTTATTCAAGGTGATGACGACTTTAAATTTTCGATCTTTACCTAAATAAGGAAAGTCTTCATAAGCCTTGATCTTCTTTTCCGGAAATTTTTCAGCCAGATCAGCGAACTTTTCAAAGTTCTTTTCAATCCAGTCTTTCTTCGCCATCAAAAAATCAATAATGATCTTCTGCGAAGTCATCTTACTTGCAACAACCTTAATGGGCTTATTCGGATACAAATAGATGGACACAGATCGACGAAAGGCACGTCGATGCACCTCAACCGGCCATTTAGCAAAAAGAAAGCTCTCAGTCTGACTACCCATCGCAACAAAGAATGACTTACCCCCCGCCCAGTGGCAAGATCCCGAAGGTACGCCGTACCTTTTTGCCACGCACTGCTTCAAGGTGAAGGCTCCATGAGGCTGAGATTTCACGGCTTCTAGTTAAAGGAAAAATGGATAAAAGCTCTTCTTTCTACAATCTCGATCCCGATAAAGTTCTGCGTGCTGCAGAACTCGCGGGCTTTTATCCTACCGGAGAGTTCACTCAGCTAAACTCTTATGAAAATCGTGTGTTCGACATTAAGCTTGAAGAACCCTTTGAGCCCAACAGCTACAATAAGAATGTCATTGCGAAATTCTATCGCCCCAATCGTTGGAGCAAAGAGGCGATCTTAGAGGAACATGAATTTCTTCTATCTTTAAAAGCAGAAGGCATTCCAGCCGTTGCTCCATTAGCACAAGGGCATGATTCCACCATCAGCGAAGTCGACGGCATGTATGTCGCCTTCTTTCCAAAAGTTTTAGGACGTATGCCACAGGAGTTTCTAGGCGATGACTTTAAAAAAGTAGGTCGTCTGATGGCACAAGTTCACAACGTCGGCGCTCGCAAAACCGCTCCACATCGTCCTGTCCTTGATACAAGCTATTATGGAGGTTGGGAGACTTTGGACAATCTGCAAGATTGGATCACTCCCGAACTGCGCAAGCGCTACACCATTGCGGCTGAAGATATTCTTTATTCTATCGACGATAACTTCGATCCGTCAGAGTTCATTCGTATTCACGGTGATTGCCACAAAGGCAACTTGTTAAACAATGGGCAACAATTTTTCTTGGTGGATTTCGATGATTTCGTCAATGGCCCGGTTATTCAGGATTTTTGGATGCTCTTGTCCGGGGATGCTGAATCTTTGACGGCTGAGCAAGAACAAATTATCTCAGGCTATGAAGAGCTTCGTGAATTTCCAGATCATCAGTGGGCGTGGATTCCAATGTTGCGCGGTCTGCGCATTATCTCTTATGCAGGTTGGATCGCAAAACGTTGGGATGATCCCAGCTTCCCCCGCCTTTTTCCTGAGTTTAACCATTACAGGTTTTGGGCAGAGGAAGGGGAAGCCATAAAAAAAATCGCCTTGAAGATCCAACCCCCCTACTTTTGGGTAGGTAAACAACATATTTAACATTGTAAATA
>CAZPYX010000051.1:0-23264 GCA_964590635.1 uncultured Bdellovibrio sp. | reverse complement strand
TCAAACAATGGGATTGGGCAAATGAATTTAAAAATATCGCTTTTCAGTCAGTTTGGAATTTGAATAAGGTCAACGAAGGCCCACTGCAAACAAATCGTTTAAGAGCCTTAGGATATTTTGTGAACCAGCCAGCGATTTCTCAACGTGTGATTAATGAGACAGCCTCGACGGCCATGTACTTCAAGCAAAGCCCCAAATAACCTTGGGGCACCTTAGGAAAAACTTTAAAAGTGTTTGCCATTTTCATAGTAAGACTCTTTAGTCAGCTCTGTGAAGACCACAACCACGTCCTCTTCTTTGCCAACAAGTTCTTTGATGTGATCAGTGATAATCCGCGCACAGGCATTTTTATTTTCCTGTGAACGGGGAAACCAAAGAACTTCAATAAACGGAAAAGATTTGGTGGTTTTTCCTTGAGTAAAGAATTTGGTTCCAATCAATTCAAACGTAAAGTTATCTTCGTCAGTATTGGCAGCGGCGGCAAGTTCCTTTGTTAGAACATGACTTAGCTTTGCCACATGATCTTCAGTCATTGAGCGCATACGGATGTGAGGCATAAAATCAATCCTTTCCCTGTCTAAGCAGGATGCACAACTTTATCGCGGGTTCTAAGTAACTGAGCGATAATGCTAAATGAAATTTCAATCGGAGAGTTTGTGCCAAAATCTTCACCCATAGGGCAATAGAAAGCTTTCAAGGTGCCCTCGGGGATTCCGGCTTGGCGTAAATCATTTTCTAAGCGCAGTCTTTTTTGATCACTGCCGATATTGCCGACATAGTGAAAGCGACTGCGATTTTTCATGGCCTCAACCAAGATCGGCAGGTCTGTGCCATGGCCCATGGTCATTAAAGTTAAATAACTTCCATTCGGAAGAGTTGCAACTTGATCGGCCATCTTATCAGTGCAATGAGTTGTCAACTTAGGGGACTGCGGAAGGCGAGCAATCCATTCAGGCCGGCTGTCATAACAAGTGACTTGGCAGTCGAGCATTAAAAGAAGTTTCACGAATTCCTGTGCGATGTGGCCCGCGCCAAATACGATTACATTGAAAGGGTTCTTCGCTTGATAAAGTTCGAAGAAGAAGCTGACGACCCCGCCGCAGGTCATGCCGATATCTTTTTGCAAATTCCAATCAACGAAATGGTTTACATGATTTTCACGAATCATGCGTTGAGCTTCTTTGATGGCGGCATTTTCAACTTTGCCTCCGCCCACGGTGCCGAACTCTAAGCCATTCAAGGACACCAAGGCTTTGGCGCCTACGTCCTGCGGAGATGAGCCCTGTTGCTTGACTAGAGTCACGACAACAAAGGCCTTCTGACTGTCTTGCAGTTCTTTAAATGCAGAAAGAAAATTCTCAAAATTTTGATGACTCATACTTCGCTAGCTCCATAAGCACGACTTCGGGTGTTGCAGGGGAGATGATCTGCGGAATAGTTCCTTGAGCTTTATATCTCAAAGCATCCTTGATCGCCGTCCACACGCTGATACCTAACAAGAACGGAGGTTCACCGACCGCTTTAGATCTGTGCACATTGGCCGTGTTGCCGTTGTTTTCAATAAAGTCGACATTGAAAACACGCGGAGTATCTTGAACATTAGGAATTTTATAAGTCGTCGGTGAGTGACTCAACAATTTTCCGTCTTTGTTGTGGTAAAGCTTTTCGCTTGTCACCCAACCCATGGCTTGCACGAAAGCCCCTGTCACTTGGCCTCGATCAATACCTGGATTCAAGCTGCGCCCAAGGTCCATAAGGATGTCCGTACGTAAAACTTTGTATTCGCCGGTGAAAATGTCGATTTCAACTTCGCTGGCGGCAACACCATTGGTAAAATACTTAAATGGAGTACCGATGCCTTTGGCTTTGTCATAGCCAAGGCCTTCTGTTTTAAAGTGAGCATATTCGCCCAAGCTCAAACGATTGAAGTAAGCCTTCATTAGAAGCTCTTGCCACGTCAAAGTTTTGCCAGAAGGCAGATGCTTGATTTGGCTATTTTTAAATTCAAACTCTTCTAATTTCAAAAGGTCTTCACTTAAAGACGGGCACTCATTCACATCATCCATCGGAGTTCCGAGTAAAACTTGTTGGAACACCCAAGCTAGACGTTTCTTAATTCCTTCGGCTGCTTTTAAAGCCGCGGCTCCGTTGATGTCTGCACCGCTTGAGGCCGCTGTTGGAGATGTATTGTGATTCTTTTCCGTCGAAGTCGCCATAACTTTGACAGCAGAAGCTTCAATACCAAAACAGTGAGCCACGATTTGTTGAATCTTCGTGTTCACACCTTGACCCATTTCTGTGGCGCCCGTCGAAACTTGCACGGTTCCGTCTTTGTGAACATTGACGCTGGCGTTTCCTTGATTCAGGAAGCGGGCCGTAAAGGCAATCCCGAATTTGGTCGCCGTCATGGAAAGTCCGCGGACCTTATGTGGGTTTTGACGATTGAATTCATCAATGGCTTTACGGCGTCGATAATATTCACTGTCAGAAGTGAGCCTTGCGAACAGCTCTTGCAAAGGAGTGTTCTCAAGCTTTTGACCATAATGAGTGACATTATTTTCTGGGCGATAGCAATTGCGTTCGCGCACGGTCAAAGCGTCAAGTTTTAAATAGGTCGCGATCTCTTCGATAATGCTTTCAATTGTCATGGAACCTTGAGGTCCACCGAATCCGCGGAAAGCCGTATTCGAATACATATTGGTGCGACACACATGGCCTTCGATATAGGCATTCGGCAAGTAATAGGCGCCATCGATATGGAATAAAGCCCGATCTAAAATCGAACTTGAAAGATCGGCATAGGCGCCACCATCCGCATAAAGATGGGCTTTCAAACCCAGAATATGTCCATCGTTATCAAAAGCCACATCATAAAAGTTTTTGAAAGGATGTCTTTTTCCAGTCATCATCATGTCGTCATCTTTAGAAAGAATCAGGCGAGCTGGAAGATTCATTTTTTGCGCAACCAAGGCGGCCATCGCCGCAAAAGGAGCTGCTTGGCTTTCTTTGCCACCAAAGCCTCCGCCCATGCGTTTCACGATACAGACAACTTGGTGCAGACTGACACCCAAAGCCTCGGCAACGACGTGTTGAGTTTCGCTGGGATGCTGCGAGCTGGAGTGAACTTCAACTTGGCCATCCTCAAGGGGATAAACTACGCAGGCTTGGGATTCTAAATAGAAATGCTCTTGACCGCCACACTCAAAAACACCTGACAGACGGTGAGGAGCTGACGACATGGCTTTATCAATGTCACCGCAACGAATCGGTCCCGAATTGCAGATAAAGTATTGTTTTGCAATGGCCTCGTCTATGGAAAGAATGGCGTCGGTTTTTTCGATATCAAAAGTGACTAAGCTTCGGGCCAGCAAAAGCTTTTCATAATCGTCACCGACTAAAAGTAATGCGGGCTCATCGAAGTGACCGATTTTGTCACTGACTAAGATGGGTTGTTCATGAACGATCGTTCCCCATTGGTTGTGGTGAAAATCCTTCGCTGTAAGAACCGCAAGAACGCCGGGAGCATTCAAAGCTTTTTCATAATGGAATTTTTTAAGAATACCACTGGCGGTGGGAACGCCAACGGGCAGAACCAAAAGTTCTTTTTGCATCCGTGGACGATCTTCAATGAAGACGCTGGTGCCGGTCACATGGCCAAATGATGAATCATGGGGGATATTTTTACCTATGGACATGTCGCCTCCACAGTTTGGTTCATCTCAATAGAAAGTTCATGGAAGCATTTTTTAAATAAGTTAGCAGTTACTAGGCGGCGATATTCTTGGCTTGCACGCAAGTCCGAAATCGGAGTGATCAAAGTCGCAGCCAATGCGCCGGCTTCTTCAAAGGTTTTTAATTCAAAATTTTTGCCTTGGATTTTTTGTTCCAGCTCTGTCAAACGAATGACACAGGGGCCGATGCCTCCCATGGCGATGCGGGCTTCAGCGATGCGATGGCTTTCCATCCTAAGCACGGCAGCGAAAGTGACAGCTGAAATATCCAGATCCTTGCGCATTGAAACTTTAAAGAATTTAGTAAGCCATTTTTCTGAAGAATTTTTTGCCAAGGTAGGAATGGTCAGACCAATAGCGATCTCATCTTCTACTTTATCAAAGACCTTATACCCTTTGTAAAAACTCTTCATCGGTACACTGCGGGTTCCTTTGCTGGAAGCAAACTGAATTTCCGCATCTAAAGCCATCAAAGCCGGAATGCTGTCGCCGATCGGCGAACCATTGAGAATATTTCCCAAAAGAGTCGCCTGATTCTTAATTTGGGGTGAAGCAAAGATATGCAGCAAGCGTTTGAACTCAGGATGCACGTCACGAATGAAGTTTTCAACTTCAGTGAGAGTGACTTGAGCTCCCAAGAAAGTGTGCATCGCGTGCGTGTCCATCTTGCGAAGCTCAGCCACTTTATTCAAAACTAAAACTTCCGTCAAAGTCATTTTGCCTTTGTTGACTACAACGCCAAGATCCGTGGCACCCGCTACGATGCGAACTTGGGGGCGTGCCTCTTTGATCGCTAAGGCTTTGGCTAAAGTTGTAGGAATGGAAACCAGACGGTTGTCACCGTGAATCTCAACATCTTCATTCAAGGCGATGAATTCTGTTTTAAGTTTTTCAGTCAAATAGCGCTCCGCCAAGGAAGCCCACTTGGGAAGTTCAATATGAGTAGCTGCGTTTAAGATCGGTTCATATCCAGTGCAGCGGCAAAGATTTCCGGTAAGATAATTTCGTGCTTTTTTCTCTGTCACCGGTGTTTTTTCTTTTGCGCAGTCCTCAGCTAATTGGGACATCGAGCAAATCATGCCTGGAGTGCAGAAGCCGCATTGGCCTCCGTGGAACTCGCGCATTTTTTCTTGCACTTCACTCAAGGCCTCTTGAGTTCGAACACCTTCAACCGTCACCAGAACAGATTGATCAAACAGAAAAACCGGAGCAATGCAGGAGTTGATCGCACGGAATGAAGACCACTGAGTTCCTGTCAGAGAGTTTTCTAAGGAGGAGGCAAGAACAGTGCAGGCACCACAATCGCCCTCGGCGCAAACTACCTTAGTGCCGACTTTGTGTAAAACATTTCGCAGAAATTGGGCTAGGGGTTGGAAGGCTTCGTCTCCGCGGACAGAGAAGGTTTCGCCGTTGATATGGACTCGGATATGATTTCTTTTTGCTGCATCGCTCATCCTAAATGGCTCTCACGAAAACTGTCAGATTTCAATGAATCCCATCCATCGGACCAGTGATTTTGTCGCGTGGTGCTAGAAGGTCGAGCTGGGAAGTTTTAGGAACTCCAGCTCTTCTTTTGAAGAGGGGCGACCTAGGTATTCGTTACGATAAGGATAGCGACCAAAGCGGTCGATGATGTCTTTGTGAAGAAGCTCATATTCAAGACTTCCTTCTAATCCAGGCTGCGAAAACAGTCGCACGGCCTCTTCGTGAATTCGCTGCGATTCACTGTGCATATAGGGCATATAGATGAAGGCTTTGCTAATAGGAGAAAGCTTTTGATCGTCGCCACATTGAACTGTTTCCTGTGCGAGGGCCAAAGCTAAGGGATCGTTTTCGAAGGACCTGGCATCATTGCGATAGATATTTCGTGAAAACTGATCGAGGACAATGATCTCGGCCAAACGTCCCTCTGGGGATTTGCGCCAGAAAAATGTTTCACATGCCTTGGCTTGGTGGTGGACTTCAAAAAAACGATCGCGGATCAGCTCATCGAAGTCGCGGTCCTTCGCGAACCACATACGGCTGTCGATTTCTTCAAACCAAAAATTTAAAACTTCTTGAAGACCGGTTTTCATACCCTAAGCATCATCCTTAAATGGGGCGTCGTCCAGAGACAGTCAGAGGCCATGCCGACTCACAAGGGCTCATTCACTCTAAGACCAGGGTGGCAGAGGCCCCGGATTTTTGTCTCGATTAAGGGCGACATTGAGATCATCCACCAAGTCTTGAAAATAATCGTCTTTACGAAGTTTAATTTCCACATTGCTTTCTGGCTTGACCTTTATCACTCTCAAAATGCGTCGGATGTTATAAAGAGGGCCGACGATTCTGCTGGTCAGGCGATTGAAGAAATAAAATCCCACCGCCACGCAGGCCGTGACAGCGATCAACTCGTTAAGCAGAAAGACGACTTTAAATTTTGCCAGGAATTCAGCGATGCTCATGGAACCGAGTTCGCCCAGCTCCGCTTTGCTTTCCAATTTATGCAGAAACATATAGGCGACAAAGATCTGACTTAAGAAGACGAAGGTTACAAAGAGTCCAACATACATGAGCAGATCGTATTGGACTTCGCGGTCAACAATGAGCTTGCGTCTTTGATTCATTAATCCCATGGCAACTCGCTCTCAGAGAGGGTTTTGTGGTCTTGCATAAAATTATATCTTAAGCCTTTATAAAAACTAGGGGCAGGCTCCCTCTGAGACAAAGAATCCCTTTGCTAGATAAACCTTCAACACATTCCTATGATGGCGGGTAAGTAATCGTTTAAGGACCTGTGAACTTCATAGACAGTGTTAAACTTTCGGTCACTTCATTGCAGCCAATAGGCAAGTATCGAAGCCGGTCACTGATTAGTTACTTTTGTTATTTTCCCTGGAAATTGACCAGAGCTTCATCGCCGCGGGATAAGTAAGCAGCCTAAAAATGATGACCTGGATAAAGGAACATCGGAAAGTTTACCATGAGGACTCTGAAACAATCACAGTATCGATCGTCTAATAAAAAAATCTTGAAGGCTTGCCCGAGGGGACTTCAAGAAAGACCTGCTTTTGACTTTGTATCTGCCCAGCGAAACCCCCAAAGGGCAGTTCGTCAGAGTAAAATATTTTGCGAGGGATTCTGGCTTCGTGCAGTTCGTCTTTAGGATCTATTTCATCCCGAAAAACTAGACTTTGTTATGCATTGCGCTCCAAAATGTGCGGCATCTCTTTTCTTCGTATGTTAAAATTAATTTTTTCATAGGAGAGATGATGAAGTTGCAAGGTGGAATTAATTTTCGTGATATGGGTGGATACATCACTGAGGATGGACGCAAGGTAAAGTCTAAGTTCTTCTATCGTTCGGGTTCTTTATCCAAACTTACTAACGAAGATTTAACTCATTTGCAGGCTTTGTCGATTTCCCATATTTTGGATTATCGCGACACTCACGAATCTGAACGCGATCAAGATCTTTTGTGGCAAGGGGTGACCTATGAGTGTTGTCCTGCGAATCCACCTTCCCATGCGATGACAGCAGCCATGGGGGACTGGTTCACCAAGGAACGTTTAGAGTCTTTGCCTGTAGACTATATGGAGAGCTTGTATCAAGCCCTTCCATTTGCAAACTCTGCTTATCGTCGCATGTTTGAAACCATGGACTCGTTGCAAGACGGCGGCATGTTACAGCATTGTGCGGTTGGAAAAGATCGCACGGGTGTGGGCTCGGCCTTGCTGCTTTCATCATTAGGGGTGAAAAAAGAAACTGTTTTAGAAGATTACCTAAAAACAGAAGCGGGCCTAGCACCATTCAAAATGAAAATCATGGAGCGTGTAGAGAAGATTCTTTCTGCTAAGGCGATGGCGCGCTTTGAGTACATGATGTCAGCCAATGTGAATTTTCTAAATGCTGCATTCGATGAGATTCACAAACGCTATGGAACTTTGGGAAAGTTTTTAGAAATTGAATACGCGGTGACCCCAGTGGTACGTGAACGTTGGAAAGCTAAATACACAGAGTAAGAAGATCTAAAAGCCCTACGCCGACGAAGTCGGAGTGCTTCAGTCTACTCCATTAGGGTGCAGGGATTACATGCTTTTAAAATTTAAAGCAGTGGACCAATTTTAAAGTAAACGAATAACCTTAGCAATGTCTTCATCACTATTGAATGCATGGGTTGAAAGACGAATTCCACCACCGCGTTTCGCAAAATTAATGTGGTGGTTAGACAGAGTCGTTGCGATGGAATCCAAAGTTGTATTTTCTTTCGGATAGAAATTTACCATCGGCGAAATCGCAGCTTTGCCAAAAGGATTGAGCAAAGTGTGTCCCTTGCTTTCAATGCCATCCCGTAATTTGCTGGCAAGGCGTAAAGCTTCAGCTTCGATCACATCCACGCCGATGCTTTCGATTAAACGGCAAGAAGCGCCCAAGGCGGTGATTTCCAAAACTTGTTTCGATCCAGGTTCAAATTTTGTGGCGTCTCTTTTCGGCTCGCAGGCGAAGTCAGAAGGATCATCACAAGTTCCATAGGTATAAGCACCGATCAAACGTGGTTTCATGCGCATCGCATGCTCTTTGCGAATGGCCAAATAGCCAACGCCAACGGGACTGACCAACCATTTGTGGCTGCCACCAGCGACGGCATCCGCACCCCATTGCCAAAGTTTGCAAGGGTGGATGCCCAGACCTTGCGCGATATCCACGAAAATTAAAATTCCGCGCTTCTTGCACTCTGCGATGACAGCTTCCACGTCCATACGCGCCCCTGAACTAAACTGCACCCAGCTAAAAGCGGCCACTTTGGTTTTATCACTCAAAGCTTCAAGATATTTCTCGGTAGGAGTGTGTAGATTTGCCTCTGATTTCAAAACTTTTAAATGAGCCTTTGCTTGATCGCAGGCTTCTTTCCAAGGATACAAATGGCTGGAGTATTCCTGATCCCAAATCACAACTTCATCATCGACCTGAAGATTCACTCCGAAGGCAAATTGATTGATAGCTCCTGCCGCACTTTGATACCAAGCTATTTCATCGTGTTGACAGCCGATCAAAGAGGCCAGGGCATGGCGAGAAGATAAAACATCCGCCATGTAGTCAGCATCTGTCCAAAAGCCTTCTTGATAATAGCGTTCCGCCCAATATTGAACTTTGTCACGGGCGACCTGGGTGATAGGGGTTAAACCTGCATTATTCAAATGAATCAATCCTGGCTTTCGCGCAAATTGCACTTGGAATTCGGCAAGTTTAGCTAAGTTCACTTACACACCCATATCTTTCAAAGAGCCGCGAATGATTTGCAACAAAGCATTTACTTCAGCAACGTGACTGCGGAAGCCTAAAAGACAAACGCGAATCACAAATTCTTTGTTGATCGTGCAACCACTTAAGAAGATCTTTTGTGATTGATTGATGCGTGTGAGCAGATCGCGGGTCTTTCCGGAATCTTTCATCTTAAAATTCACGATGGAAAGTTGTGGTTCTGTCAAAACTTCCAGGCTTGAAACTCCGCGAAGTTCCTGTGCCAAATATTTGGCAAGCTCGAGCTTTTCTTCCAAATTGACCTGGAACGGTCCGATGCCCAAAGTTTTGATCGGAAGCCAGAAACGCAAACCTCTGAAGTCACGGGAAAGCTCTGGCGAAATGTCTGCGAAATCCAAGCGACCGTCTTCATCTTCAAGCCCCGGAGACGGAGGCATATATGTTGGCGCGCCTGTGTAATCATAACTCATCAATGCGCGATCACGAACGAGTAAGCATCCCGTACCATAAGGCAGAGAAAGCGATTTATGTGGATCCAGAATGATAGAGTCCGATTCGGAAATTCCTTTTAAAGCCTGCTGACCATCTTCGGTTAGTAGGAAGAAGCCACCGTAGGCTCCATCGACGTGGAACCACATATTGTGTTTCTTGGCGACGGAAGAAATCTGAGAAAGATCGTCGATGGCTCCGGTGTTTGTGCTGCCAGCAGTGCCAATGACACAGATTGGTTGCAAGCCCTTAGCTAAATCTGTTGCAATGACTTTTTCAAGTTCAGTCGTATTCATTTGAAGTTTGTCATTCACTGCAATCAAGGTCAGAGCTTCTTTAGGGAAGCCCAAGATACTTAAAGATTTCCCAGCGCAGTGATGGGCATGGGCTGAGGCATAGAATCGCGCGCGACTTAAATCATGTCCTTTGAGTTTTGCATTTCGTGCAAGACTCAAAGCCGACAAGGTCGCAAGACTTCCGCCGGTTGTAAAGAAGCCCGCACTTTCAGAAGGGTAATTCACCATATTTAAAACCCAACGAAGGGCTTCAGCTTCCAGACTCACAAGGCCCGGAGATAAACTGTAGTGACCCGTAAACTGATTCAGAGTTTGCGAAACCGCTTGCGCCATGTTGCTAATCGCATTTCCGCTTCCAGCAACATAAGCCATATAGCCAGGGTGTCCCGGTTGTTGTCCCGTCGGAACAAGTTCTTCCAAAACAGTTTTCAAAAGTTTTTGATAATCATCGGGACGATCTGGAAATGTTTTGACGCTTTGATAGGGAAGTCTAAAATCCTTGGCAACATCATTAGTAGCCGGATCCAAAGCGGTTCCCATTGGTGAAAGTTCCGCACGATTGAGTTCAAATTTTAAAATTGTGCTTTGAGTTTGATTCCACAGTTCTTTCATTTCAGTTTCATCAAGCTCTAGAGGTTGATTTACTTTTTTCCACCAATTTGGTTGCAGCATTTGATCGCGCACATTTTGGCGACGTGGATGAACATAGTCCGTGTCTTTTTTCAGCTTTGTGGATTCATTGTCAGCACTGCCATCAAGACTTGCTGCCATTCGGAAACCTGCATGTTGGAAAAAGTGGGGGCGGAAATGAAAACGGGCCCATTTGCTGGCCTCGTGGCCACAGCTGATAAAGCTGCCACCAAGAATCATCTGATGCTTGCCATCAAAACAAGGCGTTGAAAAATCATCATACAGAGGGTGAACTTTGAATCCATCCAAAGGATTGAATTGATCTTCAGCCCATTGCCAAACATTTCCAAAAAGATCCTTTACGCCCCATTTATTGCCTGCATAAAAATTTACAGGATTTGCAGAAGAGTATTGGAAGTTAAAGTTATAATCGAAGGCACGCAATGCTTCGGCAGAATTATTATAAGATTCTTTTTGCAAAACGGAATCTGTATCAACCTCACGCATGCGCACGTGTTCGGACTCTGTGATCAAGCGGTAGATCAACTTGCCATGATCTTTTTCTTGCTTCCAATGAATGTAAGCTTGGGCTTCATGGAAATTGACTTCCGCAGGCCAGCTCCACGGCATATCAATGATTTCAAAGATAGTGCGAAGTTTGTAGTCATGCAAACCTTCGGGACCGTGGGCCACCCAGAAAGTGGGACGTTTGGTGTTGCGGAATTTTCTCCACAGCAAACCTTCCTGGCTCCAATACTTGTCGTTGATATAGCTGAGGCTTGCGACGAATTCATAGTACTCACCATTGCTAATCAGCTGGTTCGTAACCTGGAAGTCTTTGATGGTCTTTGTGCGCGATCCATATTCATTATCCCAACCATAGGAAGGCGCCGAAGATTTTTTTCCATATTCGACTTGGCCGCCGGGGATCTGCACCCAACTTGAAGCGGGATAGTCTTTTCCCTCTGTGGGCTTGGCCGGAGTTTTTGTCAAAGCAGAAGGATGAAGAGGAGCCCAATATTTTGGAGTCTCAACCAGCTCCAGTGGCAACTCACGAATAAGAACGCTAGAGGTTTCGAAGTGAATTTTTTCATGCTCAAAGCCCATGAATAAAGACCAAAGGGGAGAACTCGGTCCTAGATTTCTATTGGCACCGGGCTCTAGATCAGGATGAGTTTTGATAACATTCACGACAATGTCGTAAATCTTTTTACGATAATCATGCACGGCCTGAACCTTTGGCCACTGCATTTCATTTTTAGACATATCATCCCAACTCATCTCATCAACGCCGGTTTCTAGAATTTTTTCTAGATACAGATCAACCGGAGTATGAACCAAGCCGGCCAGACGAAGCTTGTTGTAGTAAAGAACAGCCGGGTGGCCATAATAGAAAATCAAAGGATGGCGAAGTTCATGGTAGGGAGTACGAATGTAAGTTGATTCGTTTTTTAAAGCAGAGAAAAGAATTTCCGTTAAAGTCCAAGAGTTGTTGAAGTAATCCAAAACATCTTGGCGGGTGCAGATATCAAGATTGATCAAGGGCAAAGCTTGCAAAAACTTTTGCTCGCGATGATATCCCGCACATTCTTCCGGAGAAAGACCTGTCCACCAATTTTTTCCAAAGAAACTCTGCACCTCATTTTTCAAAGAGCGATCCACTTGCGGAATCGAAAGGTTGGGGTTTCTTTGTAGCGATACTGTGTAAGACATCGTTTTCTCCTGCGAAAAGGCACAAGATAGGATATAATTTTTCGCGTGAATTCACAATGTTTGACACTCTGTTTGTCTTGACTTGCCCAGTCGCGTGAAATGTCGCGTAGAATGAGTCATGGCATTAACACAAAAACTCGGAAAACATCGCAGGGGTCTTCACTACGTGGCGGCATTTGAGGCTTTCAAAGGTCTGCTTGTTCTAGCCGTGGGCTTAGGTCTCCTGGACCTAATGCATGCTGATGTTCAGGTGTTGGGGGCTCATGTGATATCCCATTTAGGATTGGCTCCTGGACATTCGAAAGTTCTTTTACACGCGTTAAAGGGAATTACTCAAGGGGGCGTTGTACTTGCCTCCTTGGGGGCTGTGCTTTACGCATTGATTCGTTTTGCTGAAGCTTATGGGCTGTGGCGGCAAAAAGCTTGGGGACAATGGCTGGCAATACTCTCTTGCGGGCTTTATTTACCTTTTGAATTTTATGAGATCTATCACAGGTTTGGTTGGATCAAAGTTGGGATCACCAGTTTCAATATTTTCCTTTTGGCCTATTTGATCTATGTGAAGTTTATCGACATGCCAGTTGAACTAGATAAATCTTGATCTCCTCAGATCCTGAATTTAACAAGTAGAGTTTTTCCTTATGTCATATTTTTAAAGTGTTACATGATTCGATCACTTGATTTTGATAAAGAAATTTTCCTTGCGAAAAAAAAAAATAGTGAGTCTCATGATTTAACTTTAGATCCTGCGTTTGTCCGGGAAGGGCCTTGGAAAAAGTCATTGCGGCGCGGACTTTGTCTCTGCGAAAAATTATGCCTATGTCTAAAACGGGACCGCCTAGCAGATCACCTTGAATCTTGTCCTCGCCTTTAAAGTAAATAATTTGTGAAGGTGTGAGGGCTTGTCCATTCAAATTCAAACCGTCTCCACTAAAAACCGCAAGAAGTCGGTCACAGCCTGGGAACTGTGAAAATGGATTGTCACTTTGAACAGAGGCTGAACTTACGCGCCATAGAAAATCTTCGCCGGGAAATGCAGCGTCCTGGGGATAAATATCTATCTGAGAAGTGATGCCCAAACCATTTTTCCAGGGCATCACTTTATAATCTGATTTTCTAAATACTGAATATTCTGAATTTCCAGCCATCGTGGATAAGGTTAACACTTAGCCAAAGGTAAATGCAAAAACTTCGACTCCGGGGCGCATAAATTCAATTTCAAAAGTACGGTCTTCAATTTCTTTGACGTCACTTTGCTGACGAATCAATTGGTAAAGTCTGTTTTCATTCACCACGCCCAGGCCTTTTTCATTCACGTCAAATCCGCTGTTGGCACCCGGTGGCTTACCGTTCAAGGTCACGCGGAAGGGGATTGATGTTCCCGCCGCTTGGGGGCCGAGTACTAAGTGCAAATCCCGGGCGTGAAATCGATAGATGACTTTGGCACCGGCTTTCATAGAGGTCGCTTTTTCTTTGCCGATATTCCAACTTCCCGACAAAGACCACTCATTTAAGTTCAAAGTTTTGACGCCTTGGTATTTCTCAGCGGCATCTTTTTTAAGTGCAGGTGTTACTTGCAAGTTTTTCGCGCGAGCATAGCCCACATAGGTTTCTGGAGAATTGACATCGCTAAATTTAGAAGCAGCTAAAGCTCCTTGTCCTTGAACTTGCACCATTGGAGAGCTCATTTTTTTAGAATCTCCCTCTTGCAAAAGCTCTTGGATGACGCGTTCTGATTCGGCGTAGCCACCTTCGCCAAAATGATGGTGGCGAATCTTCCCAGCGCGATCAAAGAAATAGTGTGCCGGCCAGTAACGATTTTCAAAAGAGTTCCAGATCGTATAGTCGTTGTCCATTGCAACAGGGTAGGTGATTCCTAAATCCTGCAAAGCCTTCGCCACATTGGTGGGATCTTTTTCGAAGGCAAATTCAGGAGTGTGCACGCCAATAATGACCAAACCTTGATCTTTGTATTTCTCAGCCCAGGCTTTCACGTAAGGAAGCGTGCGCAAACAGTTGATACAAGAGTAAGTCCAAAAATCCACGATCACCACTTTGCCTTTTAGAGCGTCCAAAGTTAAAGACGGAGAGTTAAACCATTTTGTGGCCCCGGCTAAGCTGGGCGTGATGGCATTCATCGCATCTGTTTTCATTCCGGCGGGAATCACGCCGGTTGAGGTCTTGAAGACATCAATCAAATGACTTTCCCAATCTTCGGTTTGAACTTTTGAGATCTTTGTAAGAACCGTACGATCAAGATTAAACGAAATTGCCACGACCCCTAAAAGAACGGCCACACCCAGGCATGCTTTAATCAAACGTTCCGCCTTGAGGGATTTTTTCAAGGTGCTTAAAAATTTTCCTCCAGCAACCAAGGCCAACATTAATGATGTCGCAGCTCCTAAGGCATAGGCCAATAAAAACCACACGGCTTTTTCCGGAGTTCCTTGTGTGGCAGCTCCCGTCAAAATTAAACCTAAGATCGGTCCTGCGCAAGGTGCCCACAGCAAGCCAGTGGCGGCTCCTAGAAGCATGGATCTAGAAAAAGTTGTTTTAGAAGTAGAACCTTCCGAAATTTTTGAACCCAACTTTGTGAATGGCTCAAAGAAACGTTCAAAGAATTGTGGAAAAATTAAAGAAAGTCCAAAGACCGTCATCAGAGCAATGGCGAACCATCGTCCCCAAGTATTAGCTTGAACAGCCCAGGCGCCACCTAAAACTGCTAGGCTTGAAAATGCGGCAAAGGTGATCGCCATCCCAAGCAAAAGCGGCAAACCACTTTTGCGAAAAGGCTGGTCAGCTTTCGCAAAAACAAAAGGAATCACCGGAAGTATGCAGGGACTGAGGATCGTCAAGATCCCACCAATATAAGAGAGTATAAAGAGCAGCATATAAGTCTCCCGTTATTTCTTTTTGAACAAAGCGAGATACTCGCCGTATCCAGCACTTTCCAGTTTGCTTACTGGAATAAATTTAAGAGACGCTGAATTCATGCAGTAGCGCTTTCCGGTAGGCTCTGGTCCATCATCAAAAATGTGACCTAAGTGAGAATTCGCATAACGACTGCGCACTTCAGTGCGCGCCATAAAAAGACTGCGATCGGAGTTTGTTTTTACGAACTTTGGATCCAGCGGTTTGGTAAAGCTTGGCCAGCCAGTGCCTGAATCGTATTTATCTTTGGAACTAAAAAGAGGTTCTCCGGAAACGACGTCGACATAAATTCCGTCTTCGTGATTATTCCAATACTCGTTGTGATAAGGTGCTTCCGTGCCGTCCTTTTGTGTGACTTGAAACTGTTCGGAGGTCAGTTGTTTCTTGAGTTCAGCCTCGGAAGGCTTCTGATATTTGCTGTAATCAGCGGCGAATGCGCCATGTCCTGCGGCCAGAATGAGTAGTGATAAAAAGGCTTTATGTCCCATAGAACCTCCTAGTGGGAAAGCGTTCTACATACTTATTCGTTGAGTCTACAGAAAGGTTACAGTTGAATTTTAGAATCTCATAGTTAGACTTTCGATGTGGCGATTTTGGCGGTGATTTAATAATGATCTCACTTTGTAACTTTTCTTGAGGGTCCTGCGAATGAAAGAAGTGAAAGGAGACCTTGTTCAAGATAAAGACGAGGTTGAGTTGTCAAAACTCATGCGCTTGGCGCAGGGCGGGGACTCGCAAAGTTACCGATTAGCCCTTATGAAGATGCGCGATATGCTTTCCAAATATATTCGCAATTCATTTCGCAGATTTCGTATTCCCATGGAAGACTCTGCGGAAGATGTTCTTCAAGAGGTCTTGTTGGCGATTCATCAAAAGCGAGAAACCTATAATCCCCAGCAGTTTTTTCTGCCGTGGATGTATGCGATTGCCCGTTATAAGGTGATAGACTATTTGCGCAGATCCAAGATCACTCTTCGTTCCACAGTTTCGTTGGATGATGAGATGGAGAACTTGGAAAGTCTGATGACTCTTGAAGCGGAATCCTTTTTGGACGCGGAAAAACTGATTGCTTTACTGCCGGAGAAGCAAAAAGAAATCCTGTTGTTGGTGAAAATCGAAGGTCTTTCCATGGAAGAAGCCTCAAGTAAAACCGGTTACTCAGTCAGCGATGTTAAGGTGACTGTGCACAGAGCTATCAAGGCTCTGCAAGAGATAACGAAGGAGGTTCGTCATGGAGATCGATGAAAAGACAAATGATCTGATCTCGTCTTTGGCGAACAATTTGAAACCTGTGAAGCCTTGGGCGGCGCCTGCGGGCATGGCACTTCGTTACGTGGTTATTTCTGCAGCTCTTATTATCCTAGGTTTGCTGATGTCAGGACCTCGCCCTGATTTCGCTATTAAAAGTCTTCAGTTAAATTTTTGGGTCGGGGTTGCGCTTTGGATGGTCTTTGGCTTCTTGGGACTTGCGATGATCTTCACGTTGGCAACTCCGGGACGAAAGCTGTCCCACGGCGTTCTGATTTTATTTTATCTTAATTTGGCGGGAATTTTTATTTGGCATCTTTTACGGCTGATCGGAATGGATGCGGGGGGCATGACCGGAGGACTTTCCATTGAGGGCAGTCGCTGTGCTTTTATCACGACGTTAACCGCTGTGACTTTAGGAACTTTGGTTGTTTATCGAGCGAAAAGAGGAGCCAGTCGGCGTCCACGAATGACGAGTGTGGTGATTGGCTTAGCAAGTCTTGCGGTGGGTGGAATTCTTATCACGTTTAACTGTGGTGAGGACAATGGTATGCACGTTTTGACATGGCACTTCATTGTTCCTGGAATTATCACCATAGGCTTAGCAGCTGCTATAGCTAGCAAGCTGCTTCGCTGGTAAGTGATTTATTTGATTAAAGTGCAAGCAAACGCTTGGAATACTGGAGCTTCTTTTGTTGAAGCTTGAGTTGCAAGAGTTGCTGGGTATGTTCCATTTGTTGGTGCCACAGTTAGATTGACACTGAAACGGATTCCAGGAGCTTCATAAACTTGAGGAGCACCGACGCGATCGGAAGGAACATTTTTTACAAGATAACGATCAGTGAAGGCACCAGCGATAGTTGAGCGAGTCACTTCAAGTTGTGGAATTCCGCTCAATCCACCTTCAAGAACTTTGATTGTTGTGGAGTTGTCTGCGTAGTTTTTTACGGTTTTGCATTCCATGCGAGTCATGTAGATGTCGGCTCCTGGTTTGGCAAACGCAGAGGCAGTAACGAGAGAAGCAATAGCGAAGAAAAGGCTTTTCATTTAAATCTCCTTGGTTTCATCTTTATTCGATGAGGAGGTTTAAACAGAAAGGGCCGCAGAACTCAAATTACGGCTGAGAAGCCTTGGGAATTTAAAAAACTTTTCAAATGCGAACCAAAATGGAACTGTTCCCCGAATGTTCCCTCTTATCGAGAGGGCCAACTCCCGTGAAGGAGTTGGCGAGGACTTTATCGCAAGTTACAGCTTACAAACTACTGACAAGTGATCTGTTGGTACTGTTGTTGGTAACCAGAGTTGATCAATTGGTAGAGGTACAAGCCGCGGCAGTTGTAAACCTGGCTATAACCAGACTGGTAGCTGCTGCTGTAGTAAACAGTGCTTGTAGAGCTACATTGGATCGTCATTGTTTGGCCGTAGCTATTACCGTAGTAATAAGTTCCGTTACAGACGTTTGAGCCTGAGTTCACGCACAAAGCTGTATTCGACGTATATTGGCCTGTCGTCGAGCTATAGCACTGGCCGTTTTGCCATACATAGCCATTGTTCGTGCTGCTGCCGCTGTCTTTAGAACAGTTAGCAAGCATCAAGGTCATGGAAGCCAATAAAAGGGCTTTTGCGAGTTTTACTAGATTCGTTTTCATATAAAATCCTCTCTCTTAGGTTCTATTTAAAATTGTGTCTCACTAGTACACATACTCAAGAGACGTGCCATGGGGTGCCAGGGTCTTCTCGAAATAAACAGACCTTGGGCCGCCTCGCTTTAAGACACGAACCAAAAAAGCCGCAAAATGGAATACACCTGTAGATAACCGTGTAGATCTTTTTTCCACAGTGGTTCAACACTTCTATTTTAGAGTTTGGGTCAAGAAGACCTCGATGTTTTGGTAGGGGTCTTTCGGTTTGGAGACCTTTATATGGCAAAACTATTCTATGATGAGATCCCTACGCTTCAGTCCGTAACAGCATCAATCGCTAAAGAGAACGCCAGTGTGAAGCCTGAAGACGTTCATCTCCATATATTGATGCGCAAGATCACGAGCGATTTTGAGACAATTCTGGAAGAGTTCTTTAATCAGTGGGGCATCACGACCAGTCGCTTTGTGATCCTCAACATGCTTTACCATAATGAAGATGGAATGACGCCGACAGAGACCGCAAAAAAAGTAGGCGTATCTAACGCAACAATCTCTGCCATTTTATCTGCTTTGAAGGATTCAGGTTTGATCCAAGCTGTTCAGAATGCAGGCGACAGTCGTTCTTATCGCGTGAAGCTGACGGACTCTGGTCTGGAACTCCTTAAGAAGATCTACCCGGTTTACCATGAAAACGTGGGCAAGATGTGGTCTCACTTCGATACACAAGAGAAAACCCAAATCAGCAACTTAATGACTCGTTTCAGTCAGGTGATGAGCGTTCTGGGAAACAAGTTTTAGTAAAGTTTTAGATACGGTTTATTCAAAATATTCCGATATTTATAAACAGATATGAAACGCAATAGGGTCGTCTTTTTAATGATATTGATAGGTGTCGGGGTTTTCCTTTGGAGGAACTCAGGCAGCAAAGTCTCCTCAGCCAAGGAGCCAGAAGTTTCTTCTGCTTATAAAGAGACCATAAAAGAAAAAGGGGAGGCTTCGCAAGCTTCCTCCGCGGCTCCAACCACCGAATCTACTCTTGCAAGCAAACAAGTTGAAGACTCCACAGAGCCTATTCTATTCAGAGACAATCCCAATCGTCGTTCCATTCCAAGAGGCCGCGTGCCGCGCAATACATCTCCTGTGGCAGGTGCACCTTCATCTCCTGAGGCTCTTCGGTCTTCTGAATTATGGACGGATCAATCGTGGAAGATTTGGAAAGGTGTGAGTGCTGTTCCAAGCAAAGACTACCCAGCAGGTGAAGCTCAACCCTTGGGCAGCGTCGGAAATTTTGTCCTTATTGAGAAGTCGAGCATAGCATCTGATGAACATCAGTTTTCTTCTTCAATGCCCCTGGCGGTATTTAATTCTGAAGGAAATCTTCCTGGTTTAGTGACGGGCATTTTTGCAGTTAAACTGCAGGATGCTTCCGATTTTGAAAGTTTTGTTTTAGATCATGACTTGAAGCTGACGGCAGCATTCCCTGATATCAGTGTATTCTATGTGACCGCCAGCAAAGAACCCTTTGATTTACCTCTTTTGCAAGAGACTTTAAGAAAAGATCCCCGCGTCGAGAAAGCAACTTTGGAAATAGTGACGCAGGCCTATGCAAAGAAATAAGAAGGCGCTGATTTTTATTGCAATGTTTGCTGTCTTTGCGACAACGTCCGTGTTTTTCACGAACTGTTCAGAGATGGGCTTCGCTGTGTTAAGCAGCGATTCTGGAGATGATCCTTTATATCCCTATGCTTGGCATTTAAAGAACACCGGGCAAAAAGTTTTCGCAAGCACAGGGGGCGTTGCCAATGTTGATATGAATTTGCAGCAAACCTGGGCGCAGGGAATTTATGGTTCCAGTATTGTTATTCAGATTTCTGACAATGGCGTGGAAGACACCCATGAAGATCTTCATGATAATTTTTTATACGGAAATAAATCAAAGGATTATACTTTATCTTCCCCTTGGGTGGCGAATACTGCACCTCCACGAGATGCTAAAGACAATCACGGAACTCATGTCGCGGGTATGGCGGCAGCAGTTGGTTGGAATGGCAAGGGTTCCCGTGGTGTTGCTCCAAAGGCGATGATCACAAGTGCCAATGTGATTTCAGCAGCCGTAATTCACACGGACTATTCTAAGTACATGGATCAGGCAGTGAGTAGTGCTGACATCGTCAACATGAGCTATGGAGCCACACAAAATTATGTGGGGACTTCAGATATGAGCGTGAACGGTGTTTACTATGAGGACCTTCTGCGCAATGCAGTCATGACCAAACGTAATGGCAAAGGAACGATCTTTGTTAAAGCAGCGGGCAATGATTTCTTAGTTCGTTGTTACAATACCAACGTCTCTTACAACGACGAGTGCGTTGGCAATTCTAATTTTGATCGTGACGACGTAAATCCTTATCAGATCATGGTTGCGGCCATGGATGCGCAGGGGCGCTCAGCCGAATATTCCTCTCCGGGATCTAATCTTTGGATTACTTCTTTCGGTGGACTTTATGGTGATCAAAGTCCCGCCATGGTCTCAACGGATCGCACGGGGTGTTCTTTAGGCGATGCTAAATCATCAGTGAGTTCGACATTGTCTTTTGAAAAAGGTATGTCAGGAAATACGAATTGCAATTACACCGTGACCTTCAACGGAACTTCGTCGGCATCTCCTACAGTGGCTGGGGCCGTGGCTTTGATGCTGGAAGCCAATCCCAATCTTACTTGGCGTGATGTGAAATATATTTTGGCCGTTACGGCGCGAAGTGGAACAGATACAACTCCGGCCTCTTATCCCATCACAGGTTATAGCTTGCCCACTGGATATGTTTGGGAGCAAGGCTGGATTATCAATGGCGCGGGTTTTCACTTCCATAATTGGTATGGTTTCGGGGCGATCAACGTGGATGCGGCTGTGACCATGGCTAAGACCTATGTTTCGAATCTGGGAACTTATCATGAGACTGGTTGGTACTCTTCGGCCAATGTAAATCTGGCGATCCCGGATTACAGCGCGGTCGGAGCTAGCAGCACGATCACTGTTAACTCGGATAAAGTGAAAATTGAAGGCGTTCGAATTAAAGTGCAAATCAATCACGCGGCGAAATCTCAGTTGGGTATTGAACTGACGTCTCCTTCAGGTGTGAAGAGCATTCTTGTTAATGCTATTAACTCCTTAACCAATCAGGCAAACTTTACGGGTGGGGAGATCTTCCTTACGAATGCATTCTTCGGCGAAGGTTCCACGGGGGCAGGTGCCAGTGGCAACTGGACGTTAAAGGTTGTAGATGCTCAATCGACGACTTCAGGATCTTTGGTGAACTGGAGTATTCAGTTTGTTGGTGGGCAGTAGTTTATAAGTGTTTAAAATTAAAGAATTGGATTGTGCGGTTGCTGACGAAATTGCTTCGTCTGGAAATACAGTTCAAAGATATGACCTAGATGTTAACACGTCAGAGGCTTCCGGAAACTACGAGAATGTCCGGATGGGATATAATAGGTAAGATGCACTTTGATGTGTATGCCGACGTTTCTATTCGCTAGATGTAGTTCAATGGAAAATCAAATTGAAAATCGGGCATCTAAACTTGAGCAAGCAATGGATATTTTTTCGAGTCGATTAGCTTCAGTGGTGGGCGGTATATAAAGTGGACTAAGAGAGAATTTGTGTGAGGCGAAGTTTTAACT
Organism: uncultured Bdellovibrio sp.; assembly: GCA_964590635.1. Classification (GTDB taxonomy): domain Bacteria; phylum Bdellovibrionota; class Bdellovibrionia; order Bdellovibrionales; family Bdellovibrionaceae; genus Bdellovibrio. The sequence continues at coordinate 1,661 of CAZPYX010000051.1, read as the reverse complement.
TCGCCTTCTTTAATGGTATTTAATTGCGGCTTGGGTATTTTAGTACGAATGACTGTAGCTTGTTCCGCAACGGTTTGTTGAGTAAAGATTCAAAGTCTTCGAAGCCCAGTCACTCGGCCACAAGCTGGTATTCAAACAATCCACGGCGCTTGAAGTCGTTCCTGCACTGTCAGTGAAGGAGCAACTGAGATTGCCTATGCCTGCGCCATTGTCGAAAACGTAAAGAGCGTCGGTGATAGCTCCGGTTTTTGTATAATTAAATGTAGGAACATAAGAGCTTCGCAAAGAACAAATTTCTGATGCCGCATCGCCGGTGAAATAGTTAGATGTGCTGGACATCATGCGCACCCAAACTCCGTAACTATCAAAGTATGTACCTGTGCTGTAGTTATAAAGATAAACGCGAACATCTTGGCTGGTGGTTGTGAAATCAGAACGCACCGTTAATGAGATATAGAGATAGCCGTTACTTTCCACGGGTAAACCGAAATGAGCCGCCAGTGCATGTCCATCATTGTAGGCATACCAAAGATAATTTGAGATGTCTCCCAAAGTGGACGGTTTTACGATTTTCAATGTCACGCTTTGTCCCGCAGTCAAAATGATCGGTGTGCTGGTATTGGGATACGTGATGGTAGTTGCTGATGTGGTGGTGCCTCCGGAGCTGGTATCTGAGGTGCTCGTTGAGGCCGTAGAGCCTGCTTGATTTTGTGAACAGTTTTGAAAACTTAAAACCGTTGCTACGAGTCCCATAACGACAGCGCCCGATCCCAAAAACTTCTTATTCAATCTCATGCAAAGCATCCCCCAGAAAAGTCCTAGTCCTATGTTGAACTTAAATTGTGCAAGAACTGTGGAGGAATTGTCTGAAGGTCTAGGGGCCTACTTATTTGACAATATTTGTTGGATCTGTCTCAAGTTGAGACCTCCATGTGTTCTCAATAGTCCTTCTTTAGAGTTATTAAAAAGAGGAGAGTGTTATGAACACAGATTTCAAAAAAGCAGTATTGATGGGTCTTTCAGTGGCAGTTGTAGCCGTGGCCGCTTCCAATGCCTTTGCTCAAGATAGCAGTAGTAGCCACGATGCTATGCGCGCCGCTTTTGCAGCCTGTGCAAATGAAGTTGGTCTGCCAAAGCCGGTGGCGGGTCAAAGACCCCAAGCTCCAGATGAGGAGCAAAGGGCTAAAATGGATGCCTGCTTAAAAGCGAAGGGCTTCGAACCCCCAACGAGATTCGGCGGAGGACGACCCAACGGCCCTCCACCTCCACAAGGTGATCAAGATAGCGGCGTTCAATAGTCTTATAAAAATTTGAATAAAAAAAGACCTCGGAAAACCCGGGGTCTTTTTTTTTGGTTTCTGTTTCTGTTCCGCGCCCTTTTGGGGATCGGCATGGGCGCGGAGTGGCCCGCCGGCGCGGCATTGGCGATGGAGACTTGGCCGCAACGTTCGCGCGGCTTTATGGGCGCAGTGCTGCAAGGTTCGTGGGGGCTCGGTGCGCTGATGTCGAGCGCCGCCTACGGGTTGCTCTATGATTCGATTGGCTGGCGCGGCTTGTTATGGATCGGCGTCCTGCCGGCGCTGTCGATCGTCTACATCCGCATCTATGTCAAAGAACCGCCGATCTGGCTGGAAAAAGCCCGGCTGCAAGGCACGCCAAGG
>CAZPYX010000050.1:0-23422 GCA_964590635.1 uncultured Bdellovibrio sp. | reverse complement strand
GGTCCAGTTCAAGTCCCCAGCGCGCTGACCTGCTTTCGTCAATTCATGGGCCAATTCATCGTCATTCGAGAATAGACCGGCAATTTCAGCACCCAATCCCACTTTAATTGCGCCAGTCAAAGTGGCTACGTCGATCACAACTTCAGGCTCATCCGAACCTTTTTGCGTGCAAGCCACATCCAACACATCGGCTAGAACCAAACGACCTTCTGCATCTGTGTTGTCGATTTCAACTTTCAAACCATTGCGAGCGATGAGCACATCCCCGGGGCGCATTGATTTTGCATCCACGGAATTTTCTGCCAAGGCCAAATAGAAATCCAAAGGACCTGGGTATTGAGATTCCGAAGCCCACTGTGCCATTGCCAAAACGCTGGCAGCACCACCCATATCTTTTTTCATCAAGCGCATTGCCGAAGAAGGTTTAATGTCTAAACCTCCCGTATCAAAAGTGATCCCTTTGCCAACGAAAGCCACGGGTTTCAATTTTGATTTTTTAGCTGGGCGGTATTTAATATGAACCATGCGTGAATCATTTTCAGCCCCTTGACCCACACCCGCATGCAGACCCATGCCTTCTTGAATCAGCTTTTTAGAATCCCAAATCATCACTTTTGTAGATGCAGAGAACGCCAATTTCTTACTAGCGATTTCCGCAAAGGTTTTCGGATTCAAATCATTCGGAGGAAGACTAACAAGGTGACGAGCCAGGCTCACCGCACGGGCTCTGGCCACAGCATCCTTCAAAGTCGTTTTTTCCAAGGCGCCCAAAGTTTTACGCAATGAAACCTTAGGAAGATCTGCCAATTGTTTTCCGTCAACAAACTGGCGGAAATTGTAAGGCGCCATGTCTAAGCCGACCAAGGCACCAAGATCTTGCGCTTCTTCAGTTCCATGGAGTTCGATTTGAACCGCCTTCAACTGATGCGCTTTCAACTGACTTACCAAAGATCCAAATTGATCCCGCGCCCATGTGTACTGAGCTTCATCAATGAGTCCATCGTGTCCAGCGGTTGCTTTGGTACGAGGTTTAAGAATCCATACAGGGCCTTGTTGACCAACGAAATAAAGAAACTCACGTTCATTCTTTTGCAATGAGTCCGCTTGCCATGGCAATGAGTGCTCTTGAATCAAGCTTTTAACTTTATTAGAGTCATCCACTCCTAAAAAGTAAACGAAACCAGTCAGTTCGTTCTTAACTTTAACTTCCTTACTAATTTCGAAAGTTTCAACCCATGATTGAAAGTGAAGTTTAGCAGACGATTTTGTTGCGCTCGATGTCGCGCGTTTTGCAGTATTTGCCGTCTTTGTCTTCTTTGCCATGATTTCCTCATTTTTTAGTTTGAGCTTCGGGTATAAAAATCCATAAAATCATAATATGACGTGGACAGCGACCACAAATTTAAAATGTTGCTTACTCAATGCAGAGAACTTGTTTCTTATGTTTGATACGCAGCCCACCAAGGAGCTTTTGAAACTGAGTGAAACTCAGTGGCAAAGGACCAGCACTTCTGTTTACGAGAATAAGTCTTTAAAAAAATGTCATGATATTGCGAAAAGCCTGATCGACATCAACGCTGACATCATTATGCTCTGCGAAGTTGGCGGATTGGAGTCTTTAAAAAACTTCAACCAACTCTTTATGAATGATGCTTATTCACCAGTATTGGTTGAAGGAAATTCCGATCGCAATATCGACGTGGGCTTTTTAATTCGTAGAGACGCCCCTTATTACTTCGACCTTCTTTCCAATAAAAGTCGTCCGATTAATTACCTCTATCCCCACGAACGACTGAGCTTGGCCCATGGCTACCCGGTTAAGGGCGGCAAGATCACAACCAGCCATAAATTTTCTCGGGATGTAGCAGAGCTGCGCCTTTTTACGAAAGACAAAGAGAAACCATTCCTGATCGTTTTGCTTACTCATTTAAAATCCCGCTTAGATCCGGAACGCATTGATCCCAATGGCTTTGAACGTCGCCAGGCAGAGCTTCGCACTCTGTTGGAAATCTATAAAGAGCTTGAAACCGTTCATCCTCAAGTGCCGATTATGATCGCCGGTGACTTCAATGGAAATGCTGCCAACGCAGGCACCGATGAAGAATTCAAAGATATTTACGACACCACAAAACTTCTAGATGTTTTTGAGGTTGCACAACTAAGTGCAGAGAAACGCGCGACTTTTTATCAAGTGAAGAGCGGCAGTCGCACCGATGGTCGACAAATTGATTTCACTTTCATGTCGCCCCTTTTACAGCAACATCTCAAAGCAAATAGCGCCTTGGCCTATCGCTACAAAGATGAATTCGGAATAGAAATCGGCATGCCTACAAATATGGAAGCCAAACTTCGCCTGCCCTCTGATCACTACCCCATTGTTTTCGAAATCGAAAACATTCCCCTTCGTTAATTTCAATCTCCCTTTACGCGCTGAGCCTCAAAAAGGTACGGCGTACCTTTTCCGCCTTTTCCGCTCAATTCAAGGCGTTGGCGGCAAGTTAATGTGAGAAGGTTTTGGCACTCTTTTGCAAATCTTGATTCGGCCAGATCTTCAGAGTAGGATTTCGCAATGGCAACCCAAAAGACTGTTTTTCCTGACTTCCAAATTAGTGCGAAAGTGGTGTACGTACCTTCAGAGTCTCGCCCTGAACAAGGTTACCATTTCTTTGCCTACAAAATTTCCATCAAAAACATTGGAAGCTCTTCTGCGCAATTGATGAGTCGCCACTGGGTGATCACTGATGCCCTTGGAACAAAAGAGGAAGTTCGCGGACCGGGAGTGATTGGTATTCAGCCAAAAATTCAACCGGGCCAAATTTTCGAGTATGATTCTGCCTGCCCTCTTCACACATCCACGGGCTCCATGAAAGGCCGCTATTTCATGACCGCAGAAGGTGGAGAAACTTTCTCTGTCGATATTCCTGAGTTTTACCTCATCGCCCCCATGGCAATTCACTAAAAACATCATTTGTTCGCCTACTTTAATTTCACGCATAGCGGCAGCTTTCAAGGTCTAGTTTTGAAAGATGGGGGTGGTGTTTTTTTACGGGTGTGGTATTTCCTTCGGCGCGCTGCTGATGGAGGTTTTTTGTGACTTTGTTCAAGAATCTTAGAGAGCTTTTGGGTGTTAAGAAAACGGCTTCGGACATGTGCCTGTGCATGGTGGTTTCAGAGCAAGAAGGCGCTGAGATTTGGGTGCAAGGAAGTCGCACGAATTATGTAACTCCAAAACTGGTCGCGATTCCGAAAGATCAGCCTGTTGAAGTTGAAGTTCGCTTGGTGGGCCATGAAAATCACAAGGCTGTTGTGCGCAGCTCTCATAATTTGACTTATTATTATTGCAACCTGAAGCGCATTCCCTTCAAATTGATTTCTGGAGGAGTTTCAACCCATGAAAACCGCGCATCTGCCTATCTTTAAAAAAACCAAGCGCCTTATCATTCGCCCCCTGGAGCTTCATGACTATGAAAACTGGGCGCAGTCTTATTCTTCCATGCGTGCTCCGCAAAATGAGTGGGATGAAACAAACTGGGTTGAATCCGAACTCACTCTTAAAAAATTCAAAGATCACTTAAAAAAAAATCAACAATGGCGTGCCCGAGACTACTTCTATGAATTCGGCATCTTTCGAAAAGACGATGGCGTGTTTCTAGGCGTCGTGACCTTAATGGATATTTCCAGACAGATCTTTCAGAATGCTTACTTAGGTTATCGCGTTTTCAACAATCACTGGGATCAAGGTTATGCCACCGAGGCCTGCAAGGCGGCTGTAGAAATCGCCTTCAAAGATTTAAAACTTCATCGCATCGAAGCGGGTATCGCTCCCGCCAACAAAGCTTCCGTCAAGGTTGCCAAGAACATCGGCCTTCGCAAAGAAAGCCTTTCCCCGCGCCGACTCTTTGTCCATGGCAAATGGACTGACATGTTGTTGTACGCTGGGACCAGTGAAGACTTTGGATTTAAGTTTAGATTCTCGAAGGCCAAAGCTGCCAAATAACATTCGCAAAAAAATATTTCCGTGAACCATGACAACTTCCGAAAAGTTCTCTGGAGAATGACGCTGGGTATCTTCCACAATGGTGATAACGCTTTCACCAACAAGGAGGATCCTATGGCTGACTCTTCAAGAGAACTAGTGAATGATATCAAGTCCACTGGCAAACAGGCTTTGGACACTGGGAAAAACATCTACAGCGATGCTAAATCAGAAATCAAATCTCAAGTTCACGATGCGAAGTCTGATTTTAGATCTCAGTGGAGCGATCGCTACGACATGATTAAACACAAAGCTCAAGATGCCGTAACCACATCTGAAGATTTTGTTAAAGAACATCCAATAGCAACAGTTCTTGGCGCTTGTGCTGTGGGATTTGTGGCTGGGCTCATCGCTCGTCGCACTCGCCACTAGCATCACTTCGCCCGAAGAACGAAGGTCACTCCATCTCCCCCAATGAGGGCCTTCGTTCTTCCCTTGAATCAACTCCTTACAAAGGAATTCAAAATGATGAAATGGGTCTCCATTATTTTAGGACTGTTGTTCGGATCAAAACCAACCAAAGGTTTAAACTTTAAAGAAATGGCCTTGGAAGTCCTCGATGAGGCCATGGCCCGAGGACGCAAACCCGTCGCGCTGATTCTTTTAGGCTGCGCTTCGATTGTTTTTATCTGTGGAGGAATTTTTATCAGTATCATTGATGCCACCAGACAGTGGGATCTTAAAGGGGTGATCTTTTACGGAGCAACTTTCTGGGCCGGATTAATATTAGCTGCGGTTTTTTTAGCTGGGTATGTTTATGTCTTCGCGCATGCTTGGCCTGGAGTGAAGCACATGAAAGCGAAAGCAAAAGCCCATGAACATGAGCAAGAACTTCGCAGAGAAAAAGGTGCGCCGGGATTGGATGAGGCATTGTCGTTATTAATCATGGATCATATTGAATCTAGAAAAATCAGTCGCGCAAAAAAACAGGAGTCTCGATCACAGTCTCATACGGATCGAAAAAAAGAACCGCCCCAACCACCGACTGGATTTGCGTAAATAAAAGAATAATGGCGATTAAGAATATTCAGGATGAAAACGCCAGGGGTTTCTCAGCTTTTTTCTATATGATAAGGCTAAGAGCTTCTCATCAGTTTTGGGCGTGATAAGCCTAGAGGCCTCTCATCCGTTTCTAGCATGATAAGCCTAAGGGCTTCTCATGAATGTCGTCCAACCATTTTCAGTGAGTTGATAGATGTAGCGTTCGTGGAGGCGGCCGGTTAGGCCGAACCAAAATTCGATTTCAGTGGGAACCACAAGCCAACCTCCCCAGTGTGGAGGACGTGGGACTTCTTGGCCTTCGAACTGCTTTTCGTATTCTTGCACGCGACGTGCGAGATAGTCGTAACTTGGAATTTCTTCGCTTTGATTAGAGGCCCAAGCACCAATTTGGCTTAAGCGAGCGCGAGTGCGGAAATACGCATTGCTCTCTTCGGAATTCAACTTCACGGCCATACCGGTGATGCGAATCTGTTGCCACAAAACAGGCCAATGAAAATTCAAACAGATATTGGGATTTTCTTCGAGATCAAGACCTTTATGGCTGTGATAGTTGCCATAAAAAACAAAACCCTCCGAAGACACGTCTTTCAAATAAACGATTCTCACGGAGGGCACACCTTCCGGACTCACAGTTGCGACTGACATTGCATTCGCTTCTGGAACCTGCTTTTCGACCGCCTCTTTCATCAGGCGATCGAAATGCTCAAAAGGACTTTTACTTAAATCCAGCGTCAATTATTTGTGACCTTTTGCTGGAGCCGCAGCTTTTTTAGCATCAGCTTTAACGATATCCATCAATTCAACTTCGAAAACCAAAACTGAATTAGGTGGGATGCCTGGGCGACCAGATGGGCCGTAAGCAAGTTCAGGTGGAATGAAAAGTTTAGCTTTGCCGCCAACTTTCATCAATTGAAGAGCTTCAGTCCAACCAGGGATAACGCCACCAACTGGGAATTCAGCTGGTTGACCACGGTCGTATGAAGAATCGAATTGCTCACCGTTAGTCAAAGTACCTTTGTAGTGAACTTTAACTACGTCTTCTTTTTTAGGAGACGGGCCAGTGCCTTCTTTTTCAACGATGTATTGAAGACCAGATGCAGTTGTTTTCACACCAGCAGCTGATTTATTTTTTTCCAAGAACTCTTTACCAGTTTTAGCGTTGCCTTCAGCTTGTTCTTGCTGTTTTTTCATCGCCATTTCTTGAAGTTTCATCATTGCTGCTTGCATGTCTTCTTTAGACATTTCGTTTTTACCAGCAGCTGCATCTTTCAATGCTTGGTTCAAAGCATCAGCATCGAAGTCGATATTTTGTTGCTTCAAGTTGCCACCGATTTGCTGGCCAATAGCATAGCTAGCTTTTTTAACGTCAGTGTCCAATTTTACTTTTCTGTTACAAGCAGTTGAGAAAGCCATTGCTAATACAAGGCCTCCAAGTACCAACTTATTCATCGTTGTCGTCTCCCCTTAAGGTTGTTAATTTCTTCAGCCCCATCATCTTGGACTGGTTTCTTGAAATTTCAAATAGATGATGCAGGACGACATTAACTCAATAATCTCTGTGTCCACTCAATATTCAAAAAAGGACCTAGTTTGCGGGGTCATTTTCCGAAATTTGCAGCGCGAAGTCTTCCACTAAAGCCGAACGAAGATTTGCAAAGTTCAACGGCTTCACAAAAAAACGCAAGGCTCCCTTGTCCTCCGTGTTCTTACGAAAGAACGGAGTATCAAAGGCCGTACAGATATAAACTTTCACATGGGGGTGACGCTTTTGAATAATACGAAGAAGAGCCAGGCCGTCCATTTCTGGCATGGTGATATCAGAAACCACCAATATTCCTGCCGCGGACTCTTTCTTCTGATCTAAAAAATCCAAACACTGTTGCGCCGAGGAAGCCAATGAAACAGAAACCGACTGTCCGTCCATTTCCTTTTCAAATTTAGTTTTTGCAAGTTGCAGCAAGTCCAACTCGTCATCCACAAAAAGCACTTCAATCATGCACCCGTCCAAGTAATTCAAATAGACGACCCCAGTTGGACCGTAGCATCAATGCTGGCAGTTTGATCAGTAAACAGCAAGCTTCTACATTAAAATCTGAACCTCAAGCCCCCCCAACCACCGCACAGATCTTCAACTTTAAAGTGATACTTGTTTATCGCTGCTAAAAATCACGCTCTGAAGCAAACTCTCTTCTTTACTGCCCCTCCTCTAAGAATTTGGTAGTCTTTAGCCATGACAAGCAAATGGAATCCTACTCAATACGAAAAGTTTAAAGAGGAACGATCGCAGCCATTTTTTGATCTTATGAACTTGATAGAGCCCACGCCGAATGCAAATGTCATCGACCTGGGCTGTGGAAGTGGCGAGCTGACGGCGACTCTTCATAAACATCTCGACGCCAAGAAAACTACGGGCCTTGATTCCTCTTCGGAAATGCTTCAGAAAGCCCAGACCTTCGCCAGCCCTGATATCACTTTTAAAAATGCAAATATCACCGCGTGGTCCGAGACCAACGAATACGACGTGATTCTTTCCAACGCCGCTCTTCAGTGGTGCCCTGATCACCCGCAGTTATTTGCGAACATGCACAAGGCCCTAAAGACCCAGGGTCAACTCGCCATTCAAATGCCGATGAATCATGACTACCCAACGCACACTCTGGCGCAAAAAATGAGTCACGAAAAACGTTGGAATGATCTCTTGAAGGGCGAAGCCTACGACAAGTTCGATTCCATACTAAGCATGGAGCAATATGCTCAATTACTTTTCAAGCTAGGCTTTAAGAAGCAAATCGTTTTCACGAAAGTCTATGGCCACGTGCTTGAATCGCGCGAGGGCGTTGTGGAATGGGTCAAAGGCAGTATGCTGACTTATTTCCAAGGACGTCTTAGCCCTGAGAACTATGAGGCCTTCTTGGCAGAGTTCTCGCATAGGCTGTTTCAGGAAATTCCTGATGAGCGTCCTTACTTTTATCCGTTCAAAAGAATTCTGATGTGGGCTCGTTTATAGCTGGCATAATCTTTCACGAAGGACCGATAAATATGCGAGTCACAGCGGGAGGATGTAGGTCCCTGTCATGACTCGTCCCAAGCCCCCCCCAATGAAAATCGGAAGGGCTTTTAATAAAACTAGAATCTATAGAGAGCTGTTACCTGGAAGCGATCATTATAAGAGGACTGACCATCAGAGAAATAGTGTGTCTGAACTTTATCATATTCCATGCCGGCACGAATCTGCTTTGTAAAATCATGAATGAAGTTTACAAAATACATTGAAGACCTGTCATAAATGTCAGATGCCGATGTGGCACTAGCTGAAAAGTCACCTACATTATTCGAGTAGATGGACGCATATCCCAATGTCGCAAAAGATTTCAAATTACTTGGTAACATATACTGAAGAGATAAATTCATTGTCTGCAAGTTAACTAAGTCAAAGTTTCCATTGCTGTCAAAACCACCAAATCCCGCATCAAGATTTGTATTTGCGGCAACTGTCCCAGCTCCTTGAGGAAATCCATTCAGTCCCCCACTCCAATTCGGCAAAGCATCAGCATAGCCACTGCCTGATGTAAACTCAAAGTTCAACATTAAAGAATTCCCAGGCTCATTGGCATCTGAAACCGGCATTAAAGGAATTAATCCATCAATAGCAATCGCCGAGGAGTTCTTATGACTTTGAGAGGTCGTATCTGTCGCAGATATTGGAGTTTCAAATTGCCTAAAGCTTCCTGAAAGCCCAACACTTAATGCTTCTGTTTTGATATCTCCATAGGTTGAAGCATATCCAGCGCGATAGCTCTCCAGAGAATAACGAACCCCCGCGTTTAGATTAGGCATGGCCGAATCTCTTTGTGAAGGCTTCTCGAATGAAATTGCCGTTTGAATTTTTGAACTCTCGCCGAAACTTATCGTCTTCATAGACATGGCTTGCAAGTCCCTCTGGAACAGCTCGCCTGGCGCTGGCGCTACAGTTAAAATTGTAGGGAAGTAATAAGGCTGCCAGCCAAATAAAGTCCACGTCTGTCCCGATAGAAACTGCCACCCATCTTTTTCGACACTGAGGTATGCATGACGCATTCTTAAAGTCGGATTTTGATAAAAAGAAGCCTCTGAATTTTTTGTTCCCGAAGTGCTCGGCACCGGATCATATCCAAAGAAATCGAATTCAAAGACTCCTTTAGCTTTCCAACCATCTTGTTCGGGAGCATAAACAGAAAACCCAAGTCGGCTGTTCCGTCCTGAAAACTGCATTCTTCCATTATCGCCCGCAAAAGTGCCCGAACGGGCCACTGGAGTATTGCCGATGATTTCTCCAAGACTTCGAGTCGAGTCTTTCGAGAAGTCACTGTCAATAAATCCGTTGAGAGTGACTTTCCAATCACTATTGTCCAACAAGGTCACTGCAGCTGTGGCGGGTTCTACACTCAAACACACCAACATCGCCGCAGCGGCTAACATTTTTTTCTTCATACATCCTCCTTAAGTGAAGAAAAGTGACTCATTCAAAAACTAATTTGGCACTACCACAAACCCATTGAATAAAGACTTTTCACCTTGAGCAAAAAGTAAATCTCTCAGTGCTTGGTCTGCTTCAAGAACAATGCGATTCACGTTCTTTGTGGATTCACGCAAATCATTCATGCTACCTTGAAGGTCTTCATATCTTTTGTTGGCCAGATTAAAAACTTTTTTGGCATGGGTTCTTTCAGTGTCTAAAAATTGCAAACGCACTTGCAAGGAACGTATTCGTTCGTCATAGGAAGAGTTTGCAGCACTCACACTTTGTTGTGTTGCTTCGACAGAGGATTGCTCTGCCATCAACTCGGCCTCTTGTTTTCCAATTTCGGAGTCAACTAAGAAACCGCTAAAGAGAGGAAGAGAGATTCCTATGCCTGCCGCGTAATGATTGCGATCCTTAAGATGATCGTTATCAAAGCTGCCGGCTAGGGCCATACCGAATATTTTAGGACGACTTTCAGATTTCGCCTCTGCCAACTTGGACTCGGCAATCTGTGAGTGAATTTCTTGAATATCTATTAGGGGATTCTTTGCTACGACATTCTCCATCCAATTGATATCTCTTTGAACCTGCTCAAGTCCTTCACAACTGACCTTTTCCCCTGCGGGTCGGGACATCAAAATTCCTAGACGCTCTTCCGTAGTTCGCAATCGCTCGGTAAACTCAGCGACTCTCGTCTCTGCGGACTTCTCTTCCGTATCGACTAAATATCGTTCGATAATTGATTTCTGTCCTGATCGGACAAAACGATCCGTTTCTGCATCTAAAGACTTAGCTTGGTCTACAATAAACTTTGAATTCTGAAGTTGCGTCTGTAAAAAAGCGCAGTCCAGATAAGTTGCTAAGACCTCTCTGGCAATTTGAGAGTTAAGAAAGACTCCTTCTTTTTTGTTCAATTGATTTGCTAATTCTGCAGAACGAACTGCATTTGAAGTTCTTCCGAAGTCCCAGATATCCTGTTTTAGAATCAGAGAGGCCCCAAACCCCACACGTTGAGATGAACTTAAATTGCTGTCTACATCGAGCATCGAAAACGACCCGGGATCCCCAGTGCTGGCAACTGCAGCAACGCTAATCTCCGGATAATATTTCGACTTTTTAATTCCAATGTTTTCTGTGGCAGCGGCCTCTAAATAGCGCTTGCTTTTAAGACGAGGACTGTTCTTTTCCGCTTCCTGCAAGACCATAAGCAGAGAGCTGCCCTTAGCTTTCGATTCTCCACCAGCCGTAGCCATCTTAGAATAAAAACACATGCAGACTAAAATCACATAGGGCCATTTCATAAATCTGCTCCCACCGCTTTAGCCGGTACATTATGCTCCGCAGATTTTCTTCGATCCTTCGAAAGCATTTGAAATAAACAAGGCACTAAAAATAGAGTCAATACGGTCGACAGCAATTGGCCGCCAATAACCGCTCTGCCTAAGGGAATATTAGCTTCAGATCCATGTCCAAAACCAATCGCCATTGGCACCAAACCCAAAATTGAAGCCAGTGATGTCATCATGATCGGGCGGAGCCTAATCCTTGATGCATCAATAATAGCCGCCTCTAAAGAATTTGGATTTTGACTGTCCTGTTCAAGCACTCGATGAATGATGAACTCAATTAACAAAACACCGTTGGCGACTGCAATGCCAATCATAAAGATTCCACCGATGGCCGCTTGAATGCTGAAGTATGTTTTTGTCAAAACCAACATGATAATAATACCAACCATGCCGATTGGAACTGTTGCCATCACAATGGCAGGGGTCTTAAAGGACTTAAATTGAATGACCAAAATCAAATAAACCAAAATTGCCGCAAGTAGGAAGCCACCTTCTAATGATTTCACAGTTGAATTCATATCGTTGATTTCACCGCGAATATAACCTCGATATCCCGTGGGCCATGATTGCTGATCTAATAACTTTTGAATGTCTTTAGAGAGACTTCCCACATCTCGATCTTGTGCATCCAAGTAAATATCGACAACAGGAACTAAGTTCACATGATTGATTTCGCTCGAGCCTTTTTGCTCGGAAATGTCAGCAACCTTAGAAAGTGGAACACCTCGATCCTGATGAGGACCGGTCAGTGGAACCTCCTTTAATTGATCTAAAGAAGTCACTTGTTCTTCTGGCATCTGAACACCAAACATGAAGTCCAATCCTGTTTTAGGATCCACCCAAATAGCTGGCGAAAACGAACTGCTTCCGCTGACTGTACTCACCACGCTCTTCATCACGCTATCGATAGAAAGCCCCATTCTGTCAGCCTTCGTGCGATCCACCTTCAAATATAATTGAGGTGAATCAACTTTTTGCTGAAGGCGCGCATCAACTACGCCTTTTAGATTTTTAATTTTTGCTAAGAGATTCTCAGCCAATTTATGGGATTTTATTAAATCAGAACCTTCGATCTGCACATCAATTGGCGCTGGAAGCCCTCCGTTAAGTGCGCTGGATAACAACCCTCCAAGTTCAATTCCCATATCAATATTCGGATATTCCTTACCCATTTTTTCGCGGAGGATTTTCGCATAGTACTGCGATGTATGCTTACGTTCAGGACTTAACTCCACATTAAAAAACATGTCCTGCACGCCAGTATTCGGAGTAAAGGCTGCGGCAAAACCATAAAGAATGCCCGCATTCGTGACGATCATCGATAGGTCTGAAGGCTCAATCCACTGCCGAAGTTTAACATTGAGTTCCGATGCTATTTTTTTTGTTTCTTCAATTCGGCTCCCTGGCGCAAGACGAACCTTTAGAACAAAATTTCCCGCATCTGCGCGAGGAAAAAGCTCAGTTCCCAGCTTTGGAGCAAGCACAAAGCCAACAACAAGAATAGCTGCTATCGCTGCAAAAAAAGTCTTTTTATGATGTAGTACTTTGAGCAAAGCACGGCCGTACAGCTGAGTGAGACCGGCCATCACTTTCTGAGTTTTTCTTAAGGGCGCCCAGAGATTCTCAACATGTATGGGGCGATCTGGTAGAAATCTAATCGTGAAAAGAGGAATGACCGTCATCGCAGTTAAGTAGGATCCGATCATTGCGAAAGTTACAGACAGCGCCAATGCCGAGAATAGAACTTTTGAGATTCCGGTAAGAAAGACAATTGGAAATAAAACGACAAGTGTACATAAAGTCGAAGCCAAGACCGGCATTGCAACTTCAGAAGCACCTTCAATCGCAGCACGCAATCCAGGTAAGCCATTTTCGCGCTTCTTTGATATGTTTTCTAAAACAACGATGGAGTTATCTACCAAAACACCAATAGAAAGAGCCAACCCTCCTAAAGTCATCGCATTGATTGTTTGCCCCATAGCCTTTAATCCTAACATGGCACACAAAAGCGAAAGAGGAATTGAAAGTAAAATACCCAAAGTTGCCGTTGGATTTCCTAGAAAGAAAAGCACCATGATCGCCGCAAGACCACCACCAATAATAGTTTCATCGGTAATACTCTCAATCGCATGGCGAATAAAAGTCGACTGATCCGCAACAACAGTGAGCTTGATTCCGTTAAGACGCTCTTCAAGTTTTTTTACCTGTTCTTTAACTTCGTCGATCACTCTGACAGAGTTAGCTCCCGGCTGACGATAGACGGGAACATACACCTGAGGCTTGCCATCAATCATGACAACATTAGTTTGGATTTTATTGGCATCTGTCGCGATTCCAACATCCTTGAGTTTGACTTCGACACCATTCTCGCTTCGCAAAGGATAGTCATTCATATCTTCGATACGATCAGCCAAACCATTGCTCAGGATTTGATAATCCAGTTTTCCAAGCTTTACATTTCCGCTTGGAATAAAGGAATTCAGCTCCGTCACTTTCTTTAGAACATCCAAAGGAGAAAAATTATACTGTGCGAGTTTTTTTTCATTCAAATATACAATGACCTGACGCTCAACCCCGCCCATCAAAGTGGGAGCCATGGCCCCATTCACTGCCTGAACACTATTGCGAACTTGATAGCGTGCAACCTCTACCAACTTCTTCTCTGGAATATCTCCGCTGACGGCCACCAATGCTAATGGCATCGCTGCCATGGGATCAAAGGGTAAAATCAAAGGTGGTTGCGTTCCAGGAGGTAATTTACGCAAAACAGAAAGCACCAAGGAGGTTGTCTGAGCAATTGCCGTATTTAAATCTGCACTCGAATTGAAGAAATTTCGAACAATGCTGACGCCAGCCAGAGACTTCGAATCTTGCTTTTCCATTCCTATGGCTTGCCCTGTGTACCTTTCAAATCTTGACGTCAAACTGGTGGCTACATTCTCTACGGGCATGCCTGGATAAAACGAAAGGATCTGCACCGCAGGCTGATTTGCGGCAGGCAAAAGATCTTTAGGTAATTGATTTAAAGACATCAGACCAAGAATCATAATCATCAAACAGCCAACGATAATAAAATATGGATATTTGATTGCGAAAAGAACCAGCCCATTGGAGCCTGCACCATTCTGATGCTCATGCTTATTACTCATAAAAGAACCAAAGCCTTACCGATAAAAGATAGCAAACAAGCTGGCTTTCAATAAAAAAGCCAGCAAAGTACCAAAGATTGAATTTTTAAAGATTATTCATGAACGGACAGAGTAATTTTAATGCCTGGTAATTTCTTAACGACGAATCCATTGTCCTGACTGACTATTGTTTTACTTAGAGTAATATTGCATTTTCCCGTCTCGCGATAGTTAGCTTGAAAAATTCCAGTCGCGACGTTGTCTGCGCAAACAACGCTTGAACCATCTGCTTTCTTATAAATGATCTGCTTGGTGCTTGCGACATAACTTAGCCCCGGCACCATGATGTCACTTGATGCGGGAATCGGCCCATCTGCATCCATCAATATCGGTTGATCATAATATGCGAAAAGCCAAGCTCTTCCTAATTCTGGATTTTCGGTATTAGCCTTAAACTCAACTTTGAGAGCTCGTCCTGTACTGGATTGATCAGGAACTTCTTTTTCAAAAGTCGCTCCCTGAGCACCTGCTAAACTCATTTGAAAGAATATTGAAGCTGCTACCAAAAAATTGAACTGTTTAACCATTGTCCACTCCTAGTGATTAATTTGTTAAAAAAATCTTAGACAATGAAGGTAACGATTCAATGAACCGAAAATGACAATTTGATAAACTTAAGATGACGATTTCTTAATCTTCAGCAAGAAATATAAGATAAAACGTTGTTCCACTACCCACATGGCTTTCAACCGCCATTTTACCACCATGGATCTCAACGATGCTCTTAACGATGGAAAGTCCTAATCCATTTCCGCCTGAAGTCTGAGATCGTGATTCCTCAGCTCGAAAAAATCTTTCACCAACAAATGGCAACAGATCGGCTGGTATACCAGGCCCAGAATCTTCGACCGAAATAACAACGCTTTTATTTTCTTCTTTTGCATTCACAATAATTTCAGAACCCTCTGGGGCAAGACGAATTGCATTCGACAAAAGATTCCCAATCGCTCTTTGCAAAAGAGTTCTTTCAGCATGAATTGCAATTCTTTGTTCAGAATTGAGTTTAATAGATATCGATCTTCTTTCTGCGGAGACTTCGTAAAAAGAGATAATCGCACTTAACTCTTCGACAAGATCAAAAGTTTGCTTTTGAATTTCCTTTATAGGCTGTTGAGCCCTCGCGATAAAAAGAAGAGAATCGATAATTCGTTTGAGACGGCCACACTCTTCAATATTAGATGCCAAAAGCATCTGATACTCCTCATTACTCCTCTCCTTTGAAAGAGACACCTCAAGAGATCCCAAGAGGTTATTCAAAGGTGTACGTAACTCATGGGCCATATCGGCTGAAAATCTACTGAGACGTTCGAAGCTCTCTTCCAGGCGTTCGAGCATATCATTAAGAGTATTCACAAAGTCGACAAACTCCATGGGAAGATCTGATGGATTGACTCTTTCTTTCAAGCCACCTGAGCTCACTTTTTGCGCAGTTTCAGCAATCTTACGAATTGATTTTAGTGCCTTAATAACTACGAATCTGCCGCTAAGAAGACTTCCAACAAAACCAAACGCTAATAAATATATCAGCGCACTTCGCAACGTCGATAAGAGAACTTCCTCACTTGTCCTTTCGAGAGCCATCTGCACTAGCACTCGGTCCTCACCCCATGAGGTTCGCACGGGAACAATGAAACTCCCTACACCAAATATCCGACCATCCACTTTTGCATTGCTCAGTTTATTTATCTTTCCAATATTTTCGGCATGTTTTGGAAGTATTTCTAGAATGTGCTCATACTTTTCGTCGAGCCCTGGAGTTTCTGTAATAAGAGTTCCATTGGGATCAGAAACTCGGACATAAATATGCTCAAATGATTTTTTGGGCCATTCTTGCTCAACTCTTCGAGTGAGTCGAACTGGCTGATTAGGTTCCAGATTAAGCAGATTTTGAATTGTCTCCAGACGATCGCTGACGGTTTCTTGATCCTTGAAGAAAAGCTCCCTCTCAACCGAAAGGTACAGCAGTCCCCAGCACCCCAAAAGCAAAAGATAGGTTAACAGGCAAGAATATAAGGTCAGTCGAAATGAGAGTGACCTGAAAATCACCTTTTATTCCTCGTCTCGCAAGGCATAGCCGAGGCCCCGCACAGTTTGGATTAGTTTTTTTTCAAAGGGGCCATCAATCTTTGAACGCAGGCGAGCGATATGAACGTCAACAACATTAGTTTCACTATCGAAATTCATATTCCAAACCTGATCAGCAATGATCGTTCTTGAAATGACATCCCCAGAGCGTCTTCCAAGAAGTGCCAGCAACGCAAACTCTTTGGGTGTTAGATCCAATCGCTTGCCGCCACGAAAAGCAACATGCTTTAAGAGATCAATTTCAAGATCGGCAACTTTAATACTTTCAACTACACGATGAGATGAGCGTCGCAAAAGGGTTTTTACGTGCGCCAAAAATTCAGTGAAGGCAAATGGCTTGACAAGGTAGGCATCTGCACCCGCTTCCAGTCCTCTAACTCGGTCTGACAAGGAGTCCCTCGCTGTTAGAAACAGCGCAAGAGTTTGACATCCGGAAGACCTCAATTTTTCTATGAGAGTCCAGCCGTCCACTTTGGGCATCATGACATCAATGACCAGAAGATCATAAGATTGGCTTTGAGCAAAGAGGAAGCCCTCTTCTCCATTGACTGCCACATCGACAACATATCCATGTTCAATAAGGCCCTTCTTGATGAAGGCTGCTGTCTTGCTTTCATCTTCGACCACTAGAACTTTCATGAAATACCTCTAACAAGAGCTATTAACAATTGTTGGTAAACTGAAGCAATTAAAAAATAAAGTCAATGGGCCATCTTATCCGAAAGTTAAGCCATGTAGTTTAACCTTACTTGCGTTGCATCACGAACAAGCAGTTTGCGCCGTTTATAATCAGCGGGGTTATAAAGGATTTGGTGGTCCGAGTTACCACGGTAGTGGTGCAGTTTTATAGAGTTATTTAGACTTACAAAATTGCAGACAATCCCCATACGGCCCCTTGAATAAAATTCGCGCTTGGCGTTTTTCTAAACTGCCTTGATACAAGGGATCGTAGTACCAGCTCATCAGTTTTTCGATCCACAGCTTGTTCACTGACAACTCTTGTGAATTCAAAAATTGTATTTCACAAAAATCCAAATCCGCCAAAACTTCCTGAGCACGCAACCCACCCAGCTTACGACTGATCGCTCTGACTGCATTTTTATAGCGAGCAAAAAGCTGCAACGCCTGATTTTTCAAAATTTGATCTTCTTCCGCGCAACGTGGACTCGAGCTGACAGCCAAACCGATGGCGCTGTTCGCGATATAATCCGCAAAAATATTATCAACACGTGCTTCTAAAGACTCATCAATCCAAATCACTCCCGAACTGCGCAAGGTCTCGAAAAAAGATTCCGGCACATAACAAGAGCCGATCAGTCGGCTTTCATCTTCAACCAAGGGCTGAAAGTCCCGGGCCTGGGTCGCCTCCAGCTTTAATAATTCCAAAGAAAGCTGATTTTCAAAATCAATCTGTGTCGGCTGAGCATCGCCGGTGGATCCAAAAGCTGAACCCCGATGTCTGGCAATTTTCTCTAAATTCACAAGGCCCACAGAGCCCTTAAGCTCCTCCAGCAAACGCGTCTTGCCACTGCCGGTGGCTCCTGTCAGCACGCGGAAGGAATGACTTTGTGAATAGGAATCTAATTCTGAAATCAGAAATCCGCGAACAGCTTTGTAACCACCTTCAATGATCGGTCTTTCGATGCCAACATCCTGCAACCACTGCTGAGTGATCTGTGATCTCTTACCGCCACGATAACAATAAATCACCGCTTGAGGGTTCGCTTGAATAGCCCTCAGCCACAGCTGCACTCGAGATTCTTTAACTTCACCTGAAATCAACTCATAGCCCAACTTCACTGCGGCATCTTGACCTTTTTCCTTGTAAGTCGTGCCAATCAAGGCGCGCTCTTCATCGTTCAAGATCGGCAAATTCATAGCATTTGGTAGGGAACCTTGGCGAAACTCTACAGGAGCACGCACATCAATCAGCGGCGTATTAGCCACTAGAAGATCACGAAACGCTTCGGGCTTAATTCGTTTATTCAAAGATCACCGCTTTATCTGCACGAGGTCTGACTTCGCCGACGACTTCTGCAAACGAAAACTTTTGGCGCAGATTTTTCACTAGGTCCGCGCTTTGTGAAGCAGACACGCTCAAAAGCAATCCCCCACTGGTTTGTGGATCATGAATAAGCAGCCTATGAAGCGAGTCCAACTCTGAGGTCTCTACATCATTTTCCGTATATTGAGCATTACTGCGATGGGCTTTAGTTAAAAAGCCTTTTTCTAGAAAATGTAAAGCCTTGGTAAATTTTGGCAAAGCTCGCGCACGGAATTTCAACGTCACCTGACTTGCCTTTGCAAGTTGCATCGAATGCCCCGACAGACCAAAGCCGGTAATGTCTGTGGCAGCATGAACAGATTTCTTTTGTTCTTCGCTCATAAAATCCACGGCATTGTTTACCATTGCCATGCTTTCCAGGGCCTCCATGATATCTGCCTCGCCGACCTCTTGACGCTTCAATGCTGCCGTCATCGTTCCTGTCCCTAAAGCTTTTGTCAGAATCAGATGATCTCCAACTTGCGCCCCCGCATTGGACCAAACTTCAGAAGGGTTCACGAAGCCCGTCACTGATAAGCCGAATTTCAACGTGTCATCATCAATCGAATGACCACCAACAAAATTTGCTCCGGCTTCAGCGACTTTTTCACTGGCCCCCTGCAAGACATCAACGATCACATCATCGCTCATAGTTGCAATGGGAAAAGCCAGAATACCCATGGCGGTTTTGGGTTTCCCGCCCATGGCATAGACATCGCTCAATGCATTTGCTGCGGCAATCGCGCCAAAAAGTTTTGGGGTATCGACAATCGGAGTAAAAAAATCAAGAGTCTGAACCATGGCGATCTCATCCGTCACTTTGTAAATCGCAGCATCGTCAAACAGACGACCATCAATCATCAGAGCCGGATGTGCTTCGGGAAATTGAACCCGCTGAAGAATCTTGCGAAGTTCACTGGCCGCAACCTTTGCCGCGCAACCACCTTTTTGTACAGTCTGGGTCAGAGCTACTTTTTCCGAACTCATTTGGTTAAACCTTTCAGCCTCTTAAAGGCTTCGTTTGACCCCAGCATTGCCAGAGTAAAATCGGCCTTCTGTCTCAATATTAGAAAACTAGCACAGCTCCTATTGCACAGCAACAAAAGCACCTGCACAATATTGAGGTGTGTCTGCACTACATCATAGGTGCAAACGCTCAATCTCTTAGAGGTGCAATCCATGAGTACTTTCATCAAGACCTGCTTCGTAGCCGCTCTATCCGTGGGCGTTCTGGCACAAACCCCGGCCCATGCCGAGGACAAACCCTTGAACCCCCTTGAAATCACAGAAAAAGCCGCCGCCGGAGGGGACAAAAAATCAGCGCGACCAAAATCGCAATACAATAGCAACCTGTATGAACAGGAAGAAGCCAAGGATGACTCCAAGTCATTTACGGGCAAAGTTCGCGTTGTTCGAGACATCTCTGATGATATCGAAGTTCTTTTTGAAGGAGACGAAATCAAAGGAATCTATTCTCTTTCCCGCCGAAGAGCCAATTTTGCCGCAATGCTTAAGGCCCTCGAAGCCAGCAAGAAGTCCGGTGGCCCTGCTGTTTCAATCACCGCCGATTCAGATAAAAATATCAAATCAGTAGAGCTAAATAAAGGCGGAGGTGGCTTTGTTCCTCCGACAGATCCGAATAAAAAATGGGACTTCGGAAAAGTTCCAGATTGAGTGCCGGAATCATCTTGCGTCTGAGCTTGGGAAGTGAGATTTTCGCGTCCTAGATGGAAAAATCCCGAGCTCGCTGGCTGAACGCATTTTGGCTTTATCTCAAACGCATCCTCATCGTAAATGCTGTATTTATAGGCATTGGCTTTTTGTGGCGCTGGGCTTTCCTTTCCTTCTATGGAAGCTCGCAAGACTTTCACCTTTATAAATCCGATATCATCCATGCTTTCATCCTCGGCGCACGCTTTGACAGCACGATTTTATTTTATATCAATGCCATCCCCCTGCTGATTCTATTTTTACTCAGCTTTCTATCTGGCTTTCGATTCTGCGAAAAAATTCTGGAAACTGTTTACGGACGTTTCGCAAAATTTTTAATCCCTTACTACACCGTGTTTTTATTCCTGGTCACTTTCATCAGCGCCGTGGATTTTGGTTTCTATAGCTTCTATCAAGATCGCATCAATGTTTTGATTTTCGGTTTCTTCGAGGATGACACTACGGCTTTAATTAAAACTATCTGGAGAAACTACCCGGTCATTTGGATTTTCCTAGGTCTTGGAGTTTTCACTTGGTTGTTGTGGAAAGGTCTTAAGCTGAACTTCACTCAAGGCAAAGAGTGGCTGCCTCTGCGTGCCGAAAAGATTTCTTACCCGGTCTTTATTCTTTTTGCTTTAGCGATCTTCTTCGTCAATGGCGTAGGCGCCAGGGGCTCTGTCAGTCTTTTCCCACTGAGCGAAATGGACACCGGGATTTCAAAAAATATCTTTATCAATCATCTGTGCTTCAATGGAACCCGTTCCTTCACCCGTGCCATTGAATTGAAATCACAAAGTAATAGCCGTTGGGATAGCAATCTACAGCACTATGGTTACGGTGATAATTACCGCAAAGCTTTTTCTGATTTCTATCAAGTCCCTGAATCTCAAGTTCCAGCAGATCCTTTGGAGCTTCTTAAACACACAACTCAAAAAAACGAATGGGCTGAAAAAACCAAGCCCCATGTGTTGGTGTTAGTGATGGAATCACTGGGCGGTTACTGGCTTCAATACGACAAGCCACCGTTTGATCTTGTTGGAGATTTGAAAAAGCACTTCAACGAAGACACTTACATCACGAACTTTCTTTCTAGCACCAATGCCACCATTGGTAGCTTGAGTTGCTTGATGGTCGGTTCTCCGCAAAGACCCATCAGTGAATTTTTAACTGAGAGTGGCTACTTACAGGTCCCTTTCCGCTCAAGCCCAGCGCGCACATTTAAAAACTCTGGCTACAAGGCTCGTTTTGTTTACGGTGGCAATCCTGGATGGCGCGAAGTGAATAAATTCGCTCTTCGCCAAGACTTTGACTCTGTAGAGGGTGAAACTGAAATCAGCGATGGCATCGGCGGCGTCAAAGAACGTCATGACTGGGGCATTTACGATGAGGATCTTTTCAGCTATCTCTTCAAAACTTTGACGGAAGCCAAAACCCCTGAATTTATTTTGACGATGACGACCACCAATCATCCTCCTTATCAACTTCCTTCGACTTATCACTCTCCGGATTTTAAAGTTCCCGCAGAGCTCGAGTCTCGTCTTATCGCTGACAAAACTTTGGCTCAAAATCGCTTCCGCACCTACCGCTACTCAACTCAAAAGTTGGCGCAGTTCTTAGATCGTGTGAAGAACTCTCCCCTCAAAGACAAATTGATCGTTGCCGTGACCGGAGATCATACGTTCTGGATTGTTAACTTTGGCGAAGATGAGATGTTGCAAAAAGGCTCCGTGCCTTTGTATCTCTACATGCCCCAGGCCATTCGCAAAAAGTTGCCAGCGGACTCTTTTGGTTCGCATGCGGATATTCTTCCAACACTTTACAACTTGGCCCTTTCTGAAAAACCTTATTACAGCGTAGCACGAGACTTGTTTGCAAAGACGCCAGACTATGCAGTCAATGCCTCGAACTTGATTGCCAATCAAGAGGGTGCCGTCTTAGTTGCAGCCCAAAGCAAAGACGATCATGGACTCAAGTGGGAAGGTCATTTTGACCGTTTGGCCCCTTCAGATATCACCGAAAATCAAAAACAGCTCTCTGTGAAGTATAAATCCTTGATGGGAATCCTGGATTACTATTTTATGAAAGAGAAGCAAGATCAAAGAAAGGAACATTAAGCCATGCGCATCCTCGTAGTAGAAGACCAGGCTAAAATGGCAAACTTCCTTAAAAAAGGACTGAATGAAGTGGGCTACGCCGTGGACATCGCGGAAAGTGGAACCTCTGCAGAGTCTTATATGGCCCAAGGCGATTACGATCTTGTGATTCTGGACGTGATGTTGCCAGACCAAAACGGCATCGATACGGCTCGCCACATTCGTCGCGATGGTTATGACGGACCGATCTTGATGGTGACTGCTCTTTCCACAACGAAAGACAAAGTTCACGGACTGGATGCCGGTGCCGATGATTATTTGACCAAGCCTTACTCTTTCGATGAACTGCATGCCCGGGTACGCGCTTTGCTTCGCCGCAAATCTCCGAATGGAACTGCGGTCAGCAGCACTTTGAAATACTCAGACCTTGAGTTGGATTTGATTCAACGTAAAGCACGTCGTGCGGGCCAAGAGATCTCTTTAACCACCAAAGAGTTCGCTCTGCTAGAGTACTTCTTAAGAAATCCAGAGCGCCCTTTGGGCCGCGTTTCCATTGCCGAACATGTTTGGGACATTCACTTTGATTCCGAAAGCAACGTGATCGATGTTTACATCAATCTGTTGCGCAAAAAGATCGATGCACCTTTCCCTAAGAGGTTGATCCACACAGTTGTAGGCACGGGATATGTTCTTAAAGAAAATATATAGTTTCTTTTCAGGCTTCAGTATTCGTCTTCGCCTTTCGCTGATCTTCGTCGCGATCTTCGGCGTGACCACGATCCTGTTTAACATGTTCGTTTTCAAAATGATGATCGACAATCTTCAACAAGATTTCGATGATGCGCTTTTCAATTATGCCGTGGATGTTTCCGAAGGTGTCGAGATCGGTGTTAAGGGCGACCTGAACTTTCCACCACTTCGCCTGGATCACGGTAAAATCTTACCTTTCCCATTGGGAACGGCGTTGATTCAAGTGCGCCACAGCTCTGGAACAGTCCTCGCTCGCGTGGGAAATTTCGGTCAATTCAATCCTCCTTATAAAAAAGATTTTGATCGCATCTGGGCCGGTGAAGAAGCCACCTATCGTACAATTGAACACATCAGCAACATTCCATCGGCGGAGGCTGACTCTTATCGACTGATCTCTTTCCCGTTGGATAATGCCGCCAAACCGCAGTTGCTGCTACAGATCGCCGTGCCCATGACTTTACTGGAAACGCAAATTTCCAAGCGCTTAACTCTTTTGGAGTTGGGTATTCCGTTTGTTCTTTTCATCGCCACTCTGGGTGGATTGTTTTTGTCAGCGCGGGCCCTAGCTCCGGTGAAGCGCATGATTGATATCACCGAGAATATCAAAGCAGGCGAGCTTTCTTCTCGAATCCCCGTTCCGAACGCCAAACAGGAAATTAAAAAA
>CAZPYX010000049.1:0-23445 GCA_964590635.1 uncultured Bdellovibrio sp. | reverse complement strand
CATTTGATTGGGGATAATTGCAAAATTTGGTGAAGAGTTAAGCTTTTACTGATCGAAGTTCGGCCTCTGTCGGCGCCACGACGGCGCGAACCGAGCGAAGCTCGGCGACAGTTGAGCCTGGATGGCGTGCCGAACGAAGAATCAGTAAAAGTTCAACTCTTTACCAAATCCCCGCATTTAGCACCATACTAATGGCGCAGTTTTAAGTTATTATTTTACTGGGATAGAGACATGAAGAGTCACTTCATCTTCAACTCCAACTCCCATGTAGCTAATGTCTTTCATATCGAAATCGGCAATGTTGAGTTTGAAATCAGCTTTCAACACTTTGCCTTCGATTTTATAAGTGCCTTCGATATCTTTTTCGATGCCTCTGATTTTAATCTTACCTTTACCTTTGCCACCTTTACCAGTCGCAGAGATCAACACAGCTTCAGGAAATTTCTCTGTTTCAAGATGTTTTTGTGTATGTTTGTCACGCAACTCAACACCAGTTTTCAGACTCTTCATGTTAACCACGATATTTTGAGCTGATACTTCGTCACCCTTAACGACAGCCTCACCTTTAACGTCCGAAGTCTTGGCCTTGAAATCCCCCATGGGATTCAAAGTGATATCCACAGTCACTTGCTGAGCAAATGCAGAGCTAGTCATTCCCAATGTTAAAATCAACGATGCAATCAGTAGTTTCATTTACTTTCCCCCGTCTTCATGCGGTTTTTTAGAATTGTATGCTTATTTAATACTAGAAATCCAGTCAGCAATTGCTTTAACTTCTGCTGCTGAAAGCGATGAGTTTTGCGGCATGCCTCTAGCTTGTGACGGACAAACTGCAAAGCCACTGAGCGAACCCGTCAAGCAATCATAAAGTGTCGATTGATATGGGTTCCCTGGCACAACCCAGCCACCCGCCACAGCCTTTGCTGCTGTTAAGTTTGCAAAGACGCCTTTGCTGCTTCCAGATCCATGGCAATCTAAACATTTTGCATCAATGACGGCCTTTGCAGCTACATACAAAGGATCGGCAACAATAGTTCCGCCACTTCCCCCATCAGTGATGGCCATAAGAGCTGGATCGTAAATCACATTAGGAATTAAGTTTTCGCCAGCAATATAACGAGACATGACATTCAATTGTCCACTGTTCAGTGTGTCCCCACCATCTGGAGCCGCATGCACAAAAGCTTCCAGCACCGCTGGTGAAGTAGAACCAATGTTTTTTTGAACCCAAGAAAAAACGCCCGGAACACCCGTCTTTACAACACTGGTGTTTTGGATGATCCCATTCACCAACAAAGTGATCTGAGTCGGATCCGTACCAAAGCTTGCTGCGATCAACATCTTACTCCCAACCGATGGGACAGCGCCCTCGACATAGGAATAATTATTAGTATCCGTGACATGCGTGGCTCTGATTTTGCCATTTACAATCGATATACGACCTTCTTCTGACTCAGTTCCCGAGTTAAATGAAAACAAAGTGCCACTTGCAGTTGCTTTGTCGACTGCAATCACCACACTCCACTGTTCTGCGTAGAGGTTATTTCCTAAAGAAACAAAATTGACGTTACTTGGTTTGGACCAATAGGCGATGCGATTTGAAGACAATATGACGGGAAGATTTTTTTGATCGAGATCTTTTTGATATTCAGCCAAACTTGATTGATAAATAACGTTATCTTGCACGACCATGTCGCTGCAATTTTGAAAACACAAAATCAAAATACCGGCACCTAGTAAGCCGATAATTTTAAACAGCTGTCGCTTCATCAATATCAATCCCCCGTCCTTTTCTTATCGGAACATGTGAGGAATTGCGAAGAGTTCCGTCTTTTATTTCACCATTTTATTGGATTATTGTGCTCCGCGATCCCGGATGCTTTATTAGAACTGTCTCATTTTGAAATTTGCCTGCGGAACCAGACCTAACTACTTAAGTTGAGTCAATAAATGACGATACAGACAATGATGAAAACACTTATTGCAGCACTGACATTCTTCTTTGTTTCGCTTCAGGCCCAAGCCATTAAAATCACTGTGGTAAAAAACGGGAAAGCTCTTATCGATCTTGAAGGTGAAAAAGTTAAAGTCGGCGACCAATTTTTGGCCGTCAATGAAGAAGGAAAAAAGAAAGCCCTTTTGACTATTCGGCAAGTCAAAGGCAACAAAGCCATTGCTGGAATTGATAAAGGTAAGCCGCTCGAGGGTTTTACTTTAGAAGCCTATGAAGGTCGCGGCGGCGGTCACCGTTCTAAAGAGAAATCTGCAGGTGGTTTGTCATTCGGTTATGCCATGAACAACATGACCGTGAAACCTGCAAACGGATCCGTCACACTTAAAGGTACAAGTTTTAATCTTTTAGGTTTCTATCAAATGGAACTTGATAAAAATATCAGCGTTAAATTCCTTGGTGGCTATCAAACTCTAGTGGCCAATGGAACGGCGGACTCTGCAATTTGCAATGGCTCCACTGATTGTAAAGTAGACCTTAGTTATTTAGGCGTGGATGCATTGATTCGTTATTCTTTCTATAGAAATAAGACTTGGGATATTTGGGCTGGTGGTGGTTTGGGCTTCTTATTTGCGATTAGCAAAACAAGTAACGTCTTGGATACCAGCAAAGTTACGACCAACCAAACAATCATTGGATCCCTCGGAGCGGATTATTCTTTAAGCAAAGACAATTTCATTCCGCTTCAATTCGATTACTCTTTGTTCCCAAACAATAGTACTTCGTCCGCCAATCAAATGATCTTCTCTGTGGGATATGGTTGGGCCTTCTAAGATCGACCTGATTCCATCAGACTGCGCAACACCTTGAAATTTTAAAAGAGCCTTCGAATAACTTCGAAGGCTCTTTTCTTTAGAACAGAAGTCGAGCTCAACTACTGAATCGACTCATGCTTACAATTAAGGAACCACTGTAATTGTTCGCGTAGCCTGCGGAATCCCATTCACTTTATACTTCATCGTCCAAGTGCCCAATGTCGATAAGTAGAAATTCCCCCACCAATGAGACATTGGATAGAATGTGCTCGTTGTTTGAGAATATGAAAATCCTTGCAAGGTATTGCTTGGATCATAGAACTCCACAGTCAAAGAATCGCCCACTTTGAAATGAGAAACGGTCATCGCCACACTGAAGTTCACACCCGCACTCACCGTTGTTGGTTCTGTCGTTCCAGGATCTTGAAGTTGTGAAATCGAAGTAACCACTGGTTGTCTGATATAAGTGTCCATGATCGTCGTTGGCGCAGATTTAGTGTACGTCGGAGGTGAACTGAACATGCCTTCTTTTAGTGGTTCAATCACATTGCCATTACAGTCAATAGTTTCCAAATGAAGATGTGGATACGTACTGCAACCAGAACTTCCCACCACACCCAGCTTCTGTCCTTTGACCACATTTTGCCCCACAGAAACAACCACGGAGTTTTTCTTCATATGACCATATGTCGTCGTAAAACCATTGCCGTGAGTCAGCGTCACGTGATTCCACTGATCTGTCGAACAAGTTAGATTTCTATCGTAAGAACTTTGATAAATCTCTGTCACTGTTCCATCCGCTGACGCATTCACTGGAAAATTATTATCCATATAACGGAAGCTTGGCACATCGATATCAAGACCACGGTGACCATCATAGGTTTGAGCGTTCGCACCCGTACGGTTTGTGTAGTCCTTAAGTCCTGTTGTTGGATCAAGATCGACATAGTTCATAACCATCCAATCTTTGTAAGCTGTTCCACCTAATGGCCATCCCAAAGTCAAACCACTTGGAGGACATACACCTTTATTTTTTGAAGGATCTTGTGCATGGGAAACCTCATCTATTTCAGAGCTCAATCGTTGTTGATTGAGCTTCTTATTGGCTTCGTGCTGTTCTTTGCTAAGTTGTGCATTCGTGCCTGCAGCAGATGCGATCATAGGAAGTGAGGCGATAAAAAGCGATACCCTCAGTATCTGTTTCATGAATTCCCTTTCATTGTTTTAGATGGTCATCCTGACCACTGATAGATCCTAAAAGTTCATTGCATAAAAGCAGCTTACAACTATTTCACCTTTGGTAATTCGTTTTAAAAACAAGTCTGTGTTGAAATATCAATTCACCGCGAAAGGACCTATGTCCAGCATACAGACGTCATGGCTGTCGCCACCGATTGTCACCTGTCTCAAGGTTAGACACTTTATTTTTGGCTGTCTCAAAATGAAGCCCATTAGAAGTCGGTAATTTCTGGAATCTGGCTTGCACAAGGAACGCTTGGATCAGAGTCCCAACGGGAGAGGTATAATGGCACGTCGTCTTCAACGATCGAAAATCTTAGTTCCCCTTTTGCTTACCTTGCAAGGGATGAGAGCTTTTGCGGGTGATGCAAATCCGCAGATTTCGGATCCCCATATTTTATCAAAAGCCGTTCAACTGCAGATCACTCCTCGCGGAATGAAATACTTTGATCAAAATCTAAGTAATATCCTTGGCAATATGGGCGTGAAGCTGGATGAGGGCTATTTCCCAGCGATGAACTATAAGATGGATAAACCCATCAATCCTGATGACTATGCGAAGGACAATCCAGAAATCGTAGCGACTTATAAGCAAATGAAAGACCTCTTAAGCACGTGGCTTATCGGTTTCTCACTAAATCCTCATCTGCCGACGGTTCAAATCGGTGAATCTGGTTATGTTGCGCAGTTTTCTCGTTTCGGCCTTGTCACTGACGAAACGCTGATGCGGGCCTTGGGTAAACGCGATGGCGCCGTTTTAGCAATTGAACTTGAGGTTAAAAAATTCACCCTTTCTACAGCTTCGATTCTTGCATGGGATTTGAACAACGAGTTCTTAGGCAAAGCTGGCTTAGAGAATGTCACGATTTCTATTGGAGACAACAACACGCCTTTAAAAATGCGTTTGCCATTCTATATTCGTATGAACGCAAGTGGGAAATTAGAGTTTGAAGCTCTTAAGCTTGAAAACAATTTAGATAAGACGGCCATCGCTTTCCAATATCAAAAATTGATTATTCCTACATTTGCCGTGGAAGTAAACGGCAAGAAATTCTATTTGAACAATCAAGAGGTTGATAAGCTTCTGACCAAGGAAGCTCCATTGTTGATTGAAAAAGTACGCTCGAATTTGGGCGAACTCACTCGCAAAACTTTGCCAGATATGTTGAATCAAAAGGCGAAGGAATTCTTGGCAGGAAATCTGGAGCAAATTCAAGATATGTCCCCGCCAGGAAAAGAAGCTGATGATAAAAGACCGGACTTCAAATGGGGTTTGCGATTACAAAGCATTAACCTTAACAAGTCTTTGAATGTCGATGTCTCGGCCTATGTGGAAGACACTCTTAATTCAAGAAGTGCCCCGCGAGCGATTGATAAATCCCGTGGTGATGTTGCTTTGAACGTCCTCCCGCTCGAGAATTATGACATTGCTTTAAGCCTTGATAGATCCGTGATCAACCGTGTGCTTCAGCTGTCTTTTGAAAGAAAGAACTTCGAAAAGATCGAAAATGGCGGCGACACCATGAAGTTGGTCTCTATGCCGACAATTGACTATGTAAAACCTTTAACTGACGTGGCTTTGAAGCAACAAGAAACATTCGTAAAACTTCATGTTTCCATCGAAAATAAGCCGGACTCTACTTTCCTGAAGGACACCATCGTCTTAGATTTCGATATCGTTGCAAAATTGGCGCAAATGAAGGATAAGGACGGCCTACAGCTCATCCTGTACAAAATCGACGAAACAACTATGACCATGGATGAAAAGTATCTCTCGACGGCCGGAAAACTTTTGAACGGCATCTGGAGAGGCAAAGTTTACTCTGGTATCAGAGAAGAACTGAAAAAGAAATGTACGACCTGGGCAACAACTCAAACCAACATCCCTGGCTCTTTGCCACTGCCACCGGAAGTTTTGGGCATGAAGCTCGACATCAACCGTTTATTGATGGATCAATCAGGTCACTTAGTGATGTATTTGAATTACGCGAAAACTGGAGTTAAATAATGAGATCCCTCAAACTCATCGTCATCAATGCCTTAACCCTCATCATCGGCCTGGGCCTTATGAGTGGATCGGTTTCACAAAGAAACGCCGAAGCTGCGCGTTTTGAAACCATTCCTTCTTTACAAATCAATCGTCTTGGAAACTTGCGTGGCCAATACCTTACAGTTCTTTATGCTGTGGGTTCACGTCCATTTATTTCTACGGATGCTTCGCAAATCAATATCTCGCAAGTGAAAGAGTCTCGCACGGTTTACATCACTTCTGATGCTGTGACTTTGCCGGCTGTACAAGTTGAAAAAGAAGGTTTCCGTCCTTCTTACAACATCGTGGTCTTTGTGGTTTCGTCTCAAGCAAACTACAGCTGGATCAATGCTGATGGCACTGTTCCTCAAGGAATATCTGCAACAGACAATCACATGAGTTCAGTGATCAGCTCTGTGAATAAAACAGACGTTGATAATTTCGTGACTGCTTCTGGTGCTGACTCGACTTTGAGTGTGAATTTGAACTAGATGTTACAAGCTGCCCTAGCTTGGTGATTCTAAAATAAAAAAAGGTGCCTTTTCAGAGGCACCTTTTTTTTGATCATATCTGATCCATCTTTAAATTGAAACTGTCGCCGCCGCCTGAAGACCACTTTCGATGGCTCCGTGCAAAGTCCCGGCGAATCGCAAGCTAGTATGTTCCCCTGCGAATTGAAAACGTCCGCTATATTCGGCTTCTCCGGCGACGCCCTTGAAACGCATATACTGACCTTTTTTGAAATATGCCATTGAACCCAAGACCCAAGGCTTTTGACTCCAATTGACGACTTGAGAGCTTAAAAGTTCTTTCGAACCCATATCCGTATAGAAAAGTCCCAGATCCACCACGGCCACTTGTGCGGCATTGCCGCCTGTCTGCGCACCCGATTTTCCCCCACGCTGGAAGGTCATCAAACCTTGAGTTCCATCTTGCCCGCGAGTGGAGTCCCAAAATTTTTGCGTGACAAAATCTCCGGTGAAATTGCCGACATTACCTGGCGTTTTACCAGATTTTTTTCGCCAAAACGGATCCGCATAGCCCAGCACGCCTTTGCTGTGGGTCGCGTAGGCTTGAGTCAAAATCGCGTCCTTCTTCAAGGAAGAAAAACCAATTTCCTGCAGGCCTTTGACTTCGCGAAGTTTTGAAAATGGAATCGTGCAAATCACATTTTTTGTTGTATAGGTTTCAGTTCCATTGGGAGTTTGAAACACGAGAGTGAAAATATCTTTTTTCTCTGACATCTCAACCAACGCATTGCTGGTCTTAATGACATAGTCAGGAATCACTCCAGCAATACGTCCATGCAAGGTCGACATCAAATTCGTCAAACCACCTTCCATACGGAAAGTGCTGCGTCCTGAAAGCAAAGAACTGCCTTCTGCATCCAAAGTTTCCAAAAAATGTAACGACGATTGAGATTCCGCATCCACCCCGAAACGGGCTACGGCCTGGGCTTCGATCAGATCTAAAATCAACGGATCCACTTCACTTTTCCAACTATCTAACAAATCCCTTAAAGACAGGCTGTCATAGTAACTGGAACGTTCAAACTGCAAAGAATTTTTATAGGTCAGAGTGACTTCTTGCTGACGATATAAATCATTGCGCACACGACGCAAGGGTCCCTGCAGGGTTTTCATTTTTGGAGCGATATCTTTTACGCGATAGATCTGTCCGTTGAAAGAAAACATGTGAGCTTCTAAACCCGTCAACGACTTCACTTCACGAATTGTTAGACTGAGGTCTTTTGCAAGATTGAAAATACTTTGATGGGACTCTTCGAAAAACTCGGCTCCCATTTCTGCAACGGGTCCGTTACCGGGAAACAAAGAGATGGACTGAACTCTTCCGCCAATACGTGAAGAGGCCTCAAAAATGCGAAACGGGATCTTTTTCTTTTTTAAAGAATAAGCAGCCGCAAGGCCTGCAGCCCCTGCTCCTACGATAACCACCTCATTCGTCAGATCACGTTTGTCGCCAGTAAATAAACGATCCAAACTTGCACAGCCTCCCAAAGCAAAAGCGGAAGAACTCAGTGCAGAAACTTTTAAAAACTCGCGACGAGTGAAAGAACTTTTTGCCATCAATGCCTCACCAGCATAGGATGGCAACACTTTGGAACAGAAGCAAATCAATCTCACAGCTTTAGAGGTCATGTTAGAAGAATTAGCTCAGAAAAACTGGGCCACTTCGAAGCTTCCGACGTCAACTCATCCAAAAAGTAACGCTGTTTTTTCAGCAGAATTCTGCCGAGACCTTGCCCAAGAGTGTCAAAATCTTGCGACTGCGGGACATTTAAGCAAAGCCTCGATTGGCAAAGGTGCTGGTAAAACAGTGCAAACCGAAATTCGTGGTGACTTCATTCAATGGCTCGATGACTCCCACCCATTTCAACAAAATCTGGAACAGATTCGTAAAGCTCTGAATGAATATTTCTTTTTAGGACTGAAACGTGTTGAAGCTCACTATGCCTTTTATCCTCCGGGTGCAGGCTATGAAAAGCATATCGACAATCACCGCTCAAACTCTGGCATTGCCGGAGGTGGGCCTAACCATCGCAAGATTACTTTTGTGCTTTATCTCAATGAGAATTGGCAAAAGAGTCACGGCGGAGAACTCAGCCTTTATAATCCCGAAAAGGATTCCGAATTGCTTGAGCAAGTGGAGCCGACCTTAGGCACCTTGATACTTTTCCGTAGCGAACTTTTTCCGCATCAAGTGGAAAAAAGCACTGCCAACCGCTTGAGCCTGACGGGTTGGTTTAGGGACGATGCATTATGAAGTCACTCTTAAGCGAAGTAGTTTTCACCCGCCTTCATGCCAGAATCACAATTCTGCTTTGTTCCTTGGCGGCGGCTGTTTTTGGATTGATGGGACCTTTCTTTCAAAAAGAGTTCATTGATCAACTGACCGGAGTAAAAACCAACCTTCATATTTTCGAAGTCAGCAGTCCCTTGTGGTTTGTGGTCGGTGCTTTTATCGCGGTCCTTGGAGCCCAGGCCTTTTCGCAGCTAACGAATTATCTGAGCGCCAAAGAAGCCCTATTCATGCAAAGAGTGTTTGCAGAACGCCTTTATAGCAAAACTTTGAATTTGCGCGTGGATACAATGAGCCATCGCCCCGTGGGTGAAATCGTTTCTTTGTATGCCACAGATGTTCAAGGAGCGACGGTATTCCTAGATCAGACCTTGCCAGCAGGGGCTTCAACCCTGTTTCCTTTGTTGCTCGCACCTTTTGCCATCTCAGTTTTATTTAAGATTCCACTTTGGCCCACGATTTTTGTCATGACTGGAATCACAATTTTAAATACTTTTATGGGACTTCGTCAGTCGAAATTCTTTTTCAGATTTAAAACCCTAGCAGCAGAGCGCATCGGTCTTGTGAATGAGTGGATTCAAAACATTCGCACGATTCGCATCTTGGGATGGACTCGTTTCTTTGAAACACATATTTTTGAAAAACGTGAAATTGA
Source organism: uncultured Bdellovibrio sp. (assembly GCA_964590635.1). Lineage (GTDB taxonomy): Bacteria > Bdellovibrionota > Bdellovibrionia > Bdellovibrionales > Bdellovibrionaceae > Bdellovibrio. The sequence goes on along the minus strand of CAZPYX010000049.1, from coordinate 13,936 downwards.
AACTCAGAACCGTGTGATGATGGTTACCAATGGCCAAGTGATGAATGCGATCTCATCTTCCATCACCTTCGTTCTAAATGTTATCGTCTTGGGGACTTTGGTGTTTCATTCGAAGCAGCACCTTACCGGCGGCGAAATTTTGGCTCTGTTGTGGATCGTCGGGATCTTCCTGACTCGTCCGTTCCGCCAAATGCCGTGGTTCTTCACGTTCGCTTTTGACTCTTGGACTTCTTTGAAACGTTTGGAAGATTTCTTCGCTATCAAAAACAATCAGACGGAAGAAGTGAACGATCGCGCAGAACTTAGTAAAATGCGCCAACGCGATGAAACCTATGCCTTGCAGGCGCGTGGCTTAGAATTGCGCATTGGAGCCCGTCACATTCTTAAAGACATCAACCTTGATGTTGTTCACGGCGAATTCATTGCGGTGGTCGGAGAAGTCGGTTCCGGAAAATCCATGTTACTGCTTTCGCTCTTAAAAGAGACCGGCGCACAATTTGATTTCTATCATATTGGCGACAAAAACGCCCTCGAGATTTCCGCCGACGAAGTGCGCGGGCAATATGCCTATGTCCCACAAGAAGGATTTATCATGAGCGCCAGCTTGCGCGAAAACGTGGCCTTCCTGTATGACATCGAGCCCGACCGCGACCCCATGGTGGAAGAGTCCTTGAAACTTGCGCAGTTTGATCTTAGCACCGAGCGCGTTGAAAAAGGTCTTAATACCGAAATCGGCGAACGTGGTGTGAATCTTTCAGGGGGCCAACGCCAAAGAGTCAGCTTAGCCCGGGTTCATTTTCATCAAGCGCCTATTTTACTTTTGGATGACTGCCTCAGTGCGGTCGATGTCGATACGGAACAAAAACTTTTCGATCAATTGCTTTTGGGAGCCTGGGACAATCGCACACGTTTATTGGTCACTCACCGTTTGAGTGCCTTGCACAAAGTGGATCGCATTTTATTTATGGAAGAAGGTCGTATTATTGACCAAGGAACTTTTGAAGAGCTTTTGGCACGCAATGAAAAATTCCGTGAATACACCACCACCGTTGCCAAAGAGGCCACTGCGGCTCAGGAGGTGACTCGTGGCTAGTCGCAAAACTCACAGCACCAATCCTCTTCGTCCTAAATATTTGTCCGATGGCGAAATCAAACGCGAAGGTGGCTACAACCAAACCATCTATCAGACTTTGCACATGGCTTATAAACCTTTCTTGGGTCGCATTGGCCTGTGCATCGCCTTAGGAATTATTGGTCGTGGTCTTCTGCTTGCAAACACCAATGTCATCGGCTACTGGGTCGACACTTTAGTTGGAAAGCCTTCCCCTCTGACTGGAATGGACTCGAAGCAAATTATCGCTTTGTTGATGATAATGGCACTCACGGGCTTTGTGATGACTTTGATTTTCCGAGTTGGATTTTCCCGTTTATCGGCGAAGGCCATTTCCAGTTTTTATGATGAAGTGACTTTAAGAACTTCCCGTTTGCCGATGAGCTTCTTCGATAATACTCCAGCGGGACGAATCATCACCAGATTCTCAAGCGACTATGGCAACATCTTCCGTTTATTCGGAGGTCCCCTCGCCGAATTCCTAGCCATCATTTTTGATTTGATCATGATGGTAGTTCTGATCACGTTGGCAAATCCCTTGTTCTTGATCTTTGTCGCCTTTATTGCGGCAATGAATTTTTTAATCTACAAGCTCAATCAGGTTCATCTACGCCAAGCACGTCGCGAACTTTCGGCAAGTAGATCCCCAAGCATTGCGCACTTTGCAGAAACCACACAGGGTGCAAGCACCATTCGCTCTTTCCGTCGCCAAGCTTCGTTCACTGAGCGTTTTGAAAACTTGGATCGCTATTATCTTTCGCAACGACTGTATACGACCAAGCAGATTTTAAGTTTTTCATTCCAAATGAACAGTCTGAGTGCTTTTTTACTTTTGATCACCGGCGTGTCTTCTTATTTTATGGTGGAAAAGGGTTGGGCCAGCATTGGCTCCGTGGGGGTCGCGTTCACGTTCATCGCGCTCTCTGGAAATACCGTGCAAATGTTCTTTGAATGGCTCACGCAATTTGAAGAGGCGATGATCGGGGTTGAGCGTCTTGATCTGTACATGCGCATGGAATTAGAGAAAGGCAGTCTTTTGCAACGGGAAATGCGACTTAAACTCCAACCTTGGAAAAAAATTTAACCCATTGCCGTTTGACCGAAAACCGTTGTGCTTCGGTGGAAATAAAAGATCTTTGGTTTAGATACCGCGAAGATCTTCCTTGGGTTTTAAAAAACTTAAATCTCGAAGTGAAAGCCGGAGAACGTCTGGGTATTGTCGGTCGCACAGGATCTGGAAAATCCAGTTTGATTCAGGCTTTGTTTTATCTCTATCCGATTGATAAAGGTCATATTGCCATCAATGGCCATCTGCCCAAACTTGAAGAAACCGTCCAGGGCGTGGATCTGAATCTTTATCGCAAATCCATCGCCTTCATTTCGCAAGAACCTATTTTGTTCCAAGGAACCATGCGTTCGAACTTGGACATCGACAACTCTTTGCCTGAAGAAAAACTCACTGCAGTTCTTCGCCAGGTCGGACTTCTTGATTGGGTCCTGGCGCAGCCTCAAGGTCTCGATATGAGAATCGAGGAACGCGGCAAGAACCTGTCACTCGGAGAAAGACAATTGCTATGCATGGCTCGCTGCCTTTTGCAGCAATCTCCAATTGTGATCATGGACGAGGCAACAAGTTCCGTGGATCCACAATCTGAGGAAATTCTAGTCCGCGCCACTGAAGAGTTCTTTTCAGATCGAACTCAGATCATTATTGCCCACCGTCTTTCCACTTTAGCAAAATGTGATCGGATCTTATGGTTACAGAATGGCGAAGTGGTTGCCTTAGGTCCCACCTCTGAAGTTCTGCCACGCTTTAAAAAAGCAGAACTGGTCTAATTAAAAGTTTGCGGGTGCCGATGAAAAGGGGTATTTCTTCGGCACACAAAAGTTAATGGCTTACACTTCAATTTATTTGGAGTTGGCACTTTCAGCACGGGCGGTGGGATGGACAGCAACAACCAAATCCTCGACGAGAAACAAGATCAAGACACAGTCCTTACTTTATTGGACGCTTGGTCTTCAATGACTCCAGATGAACGACGCGAAAAGTTCAAAGAGCTGCCCCGTACGGATGCTGAGGAACTTTTCCTGAGTTTAAAAACCCACGATCAAGCAGAACTGATTGCAGAGGCGTCTCATCTTGAGAAACGCTCTTGGGTTCGTCTTTTGGCTCCGGATGACGTGGCCGATCTTATCCAAGAAATTGGTCCTGAATCCAAAGAGGACTTACTTGCTCTTTTGGACCCGCAAACCAAACGTGAAGTGATCGCCCTTCTAGCGTATGCAGAAGATGCGGCCGGTGGTTTGATGAGCACCCGTTTCGTGCGCCTTCGCCCCGACATGACCGTCGATGAAGCTATTAGTTACTTGCGCATTCAAGCAAAGACCCACGTTGAATCTATTTATTACGCTTACGTGCTGGATTCGGATCAAAAACTTCAAGGTGTTATTTCCTTCCGCGAAATTTTCTCTGCGGCCCAAGGAACTAAGATCGTGGACATCATGCACACGGATATTCTGAAGCTTCCTCCAGAGATGGACCAAGAACAAATTGGTCGTATCTTTTCTCAGCATGAATTGATGGCCATTCCTGTCGTGGATGAGCATGGTATCATGCGCGGGATTGTAACCTTCGATGATATCGCCCATGCGATTCAAGAAGAGGCCACTGAAGATATCCATAAACTCGGGGGGGTTGAAAGTCTTGATGCCCCTTATATGAAAATCTCAATGCTTGAGATGATCAAAAAGCGTGCGGGTTGGCTTCTTGTCCTTTTCTTAGGCGAGATGTTCACAGCTACGGCCATGGGTTATTTCCAAACAGAGATCGAACGCGCCGTCGTTTTGGCTTTGTTTATTCCATTGATTATCAGCTCGGGCGGCAACTCCGGCTCCCAGGCCTCAACATTGATCATTCGTGCTATGGCCCTGGGCGAGGTTCGCCTTCGTGACTGGTGGCGTGTACTAGGTCGTGAACTGATGGCCGGACTTTGCTTAGGTGTGACCCTCGGCTTGGTAGGACTTTGCCGTATTTTGATTTGGCCAACACGTGAAGCTCTTTATGGACCTCACTATGTTCTTGTCGCGGTGACAGTGATGTTGAGTTTGATTGGTATCGTCCTTTGGGGAACGATCTCTGGTTCAATGCTTCCTTTCTTACTCAAGAAAGTGGGCTTTGACCCTGCCAGCGCCTCTGCTCCTGCCGTTGCCACATTGGTGGACGTCACAGGATTGATCATTTACTTCTCTGTTGCCAGCGTGGTTCTACACGGAGTTCTTCTCTAGAACATACAGGCTAAGCTTAGCAAAAAAGTCTTATCTGTTGGCTCCACTGCGGTGGAGCCATTAGATTTTGAATATTCGAAGCCGGCACCAAGTCTCCATGTTTCACCGAGATCCACATACACCGTGCCCTTGTCATAGCTCGATTCACTTTGATCCGAAATCACCGTCGAAGCGGAGTGTTCTAAGTCCAACTCCCAGTCTTCTAGAATATAGAACGACAGACTTACCGTTTTAGTATCGCTATAAAATCCCGCCAAAGCATCTTCCATTCCTGCGGACACGTGCCCGATGGCATGAACATCTAAATACTGCAGGAACTCATTAACGTCTTTGTTGTAGGAATACTTTGTATAGCTTGCACGAGCTGAAACCCAACTCCAAGGATGCACTTTCAAAGATAGCTCGCCAGATTTTTTATTGATCTCATTGGAACCTGTCACTGGACGCGCGACACCATTCGCTTTACGTCGTGCTGTCTTTCCGAAAGTTTGAACGTAATTATCATAACCTATTGTCAACTCAGCACCGACAGAGGGCTTAAAATCCTCCTCATCGTCGTTATCATTATCGTCTTTTTGGGAATTCTTCTTTTTGAAAGTTTTTTTCTTTCCGAATTCATAGGTATACCCGAAAACCATACTAGGCCCATAGCTTTGCAAATTTTCTTCAGGAGTTTTTGAATAATTCAGATCTGTATTGAATGAAAACCTACTCGGGGTTTCTAGGCCCGCCCCCACAGTCACGCTATGACTGTTATCAGTTATCACTCCTCCAGTCTGCTGTTTTACCTGAATAGTAGAGTGAGTATAGGACAAATCCCAAAGATAGGAATTCTCTTCCTTCTCTCTTTTCTTCTTCTTCGAATCTGAAGAGCCAAATTGGCCGTCCGCTGAAAGTTCTTGTGACTTGGTCTCAGAACCCTGCGACAACTCCAGCTCAATGTTTGTCGCATGAGCTGGAACCGTTACTAAAATCTGCATCAACAGTGCAAAAATGGATATGCGCACTTGCTATTTATCCATGCTTATCAGCGCGTTTTCTTTTTTTGTCTGCATGTCTTTTTTGACGATCTTCGCGTCTTTCCGACTTATCTGACTTAAGCTCTTTCTTATCCGCGTTGACTTCTTTTTGTTCCTGATTGCGCGCTTTTCTATCTGTATTCAAAGCTTGCTTGTCCTGATTCATCTGGTCTTGGCTTGCACCTTAAGTTTTATCAGCTTGCATCTTCTGTCTGTCGGCATTTACTTTCTGTTGGTCGGCATTGCGGTCACTACGATCTTGCTTAAGACGAGCACGATCTTCATGAACAGCTTGATTGTCTGCCTTGATCTTTTGGTTATCTGTCTTAATCGCTTGGTTGTCTTGATTGACATCGGAAGACTGAGCCATCGCTCCACTGACTAACAGGGACAAGGCTATTGTTGTTATCACTGACTTTTTCATCGGAACCTCCTTCAAGGTTTTGGTTGTTTTTAATGGAATCCCATCGCCCGATGGCTCTGGACTTCAATCTTAAGTAATAATTTTTAAAGATTTTTTTGGATCTCCCCAATGAGGAAATACCTTTGCAAGATCTTTGATACCCATATGGGAACTCAAAATTTCTGAAAAAACTTGGCGAAAATCCGTCGTTACTGGCACGTCTCGTTCTTCGTACAAATTCGCCTTTTTTAAATCAGTCCATTGGCCTAAAACTTTTCCTCCGCGCACGCTACCTCCGGCAACCATCATCACCGAGCCATGTCCATGATCTGTCCCCTGAGTTCCATTCTCTGCGACGGTTCGACCAAACTCTGTCGTTGTAGCTAAAACAACTCGGGACCACTCGGGGCCCAAGGCTGTCTTAAAAGCGGCGATGCCTTCGCTCAATTCACGAATTCGATCGGCCAATTTTCCTGTTCCGGCCCCCTGATAGACGTGGGTGTCCCAGCCGCCAATGTCCGTCACGGCGATTTGTAGGCCCATTCCAGATTTAATCATCCAAGCAATTTCACCCAATCGCCGTCCCGTTGTATTTTTAGGAAAGAGCTTTAAAAATTCATTAAAATCTTTATTCGCGGTTTTGCTTTGCAGACTTTGCATCGAATGAAAGGCCGAGATGCCAGTTTCGCGCAGCACCTTGCTAGCCGCCGACTGATACATCGCTTCGAAGTTTTCCATAGCATGTTCTGGTTTTTCAAAAGAACCACGTAAGGAGTAGTCCTTCAAACTGTTCATTGAAATCGCCAAAGCATTTCCTTGAAGCACTTTGGGCATTGAGGGCTGCAAAGCAATTGCGCTTAAAGGACCTGCGTGGGGCAAGTTGCCTAAGGCTCTGCTAAGAAAACCATCTGTCACTGTCTTTGTTCCTGGCGCACCACTTTCTAAAAAATCTTGGGCATCAAAGTGACTGCGCGTGCTGTCTGGCGATCCTGCTTGAACAACAAAAGACAGCGATCCATCGCTCCACAAAGGCTGAAGTGCAGAGGCCCCGGGATGCAAAGCAAAGTGAGATTCAATGCCAAAATGTTCTTTCGTACCTAAAGTTTTTATTGCGATATTGGGTCTTAGCTTAAAATATTCGGGATCACCAACGGGTGCTAACAAAGACAGCCCATCCATGGCTCCTCGCTGAATAATAAAAACAAAAATAGCGTCCTTCTTCGTTGAAGCGGCTTGAACATCCGCAGCAGCCCAAACCCAGCGGGGCACCAATGTTGAGCTTAACAGCAACGAACCTGACTTAAGAAAAAGACGTCTGTCCATAAATTACCTTTTCTGAAACTCTGGGGAACCCAGAATTAGGGCCGTTGCTTTTGCTAAACTGATAGGTCTTAAATCTCCATTTGCAAAAGTGCGTGACTCATCGGAAAGCTCCTGGACCACAACAGCTTCACTGCCCTTTGAAAGCGGATGACCTAATAATTTCTTCGCGACATCTCCAACCAAAATTTTCAAATTTTCTGTGGCCTTCACCCCTTGAGGCAAAGAAACAAAAACTCCATCCATTCTATTTGCTGCTAACTTCAGACTGAAATCCAAGCGAGAGACCAAAGCCCCCGGATTAACCCAGCTATTCGCGTCGTCCTTATATCCTGTGGGCGGAGAACATTTATAAGGCTCCTCGCCCAGATCCGCTAAAATTTTTGGAAGAGGCGTTTTTAGATCCAACTCTCCTCCCAGGGCTCTTATACTAGAGGCCACAAATTGCAGAGGTCTTTTTACCTTCACCATATAATTGGTCCGCGACCAAAACTCGGGACTGGCAAATAGAGACCGATAAACTTCTGTCAAATCACCGTGAGTCTTCAGAAAAACTTTTTGCATGCGATTTATCACCGCTGGTGCTGGCTCATCGGAAAGAAAATAGCGCGCTAGTTTTAAGCTTATAAATTTTGCTGTCGCAGGACTGATTGCTAGCATCTTCAAGGCTTCTTCGCCTTCGTCCATAGCCTTGCCTGCTGGGAATTCTCGATTTAAAAATTGCTTAGGTTCTTGGTCATGGTTTTTTTCTTTAAAAGCAAAGACAGGATCTTCATTGGTATTTTCAACACTCCAGCCAGTCAGAATGCGTGCCAGTTCTGTGACATCTTTTTGAGTGTATCCACCGTCCACACCAAGAGTGTGTAGCTCCATCAATTCCCGCGCATAGTTTTCATTCAGACCGCCATTGGGCTTCTTGCCATTTTTCCCCGGCTGCGAAGAACGACTGACATGGTTATCAAGATAAACCAGCATGGCAGGATGATGAGCGGTGGCACGAAGCAATTCTAAGAAAGAGCCGAACATGTGCTTACGAATCGCTTCTTTTTCATAACTCGGAGCCATCCATCGAACGGGACCTTTAGACCAATCCACATTGAAGTGATTCCACCAGAAATCAAAAAGAACCTCTTCCAACTGACGGCGACTTTCCACTGCGCGAATCAATCGCTGCGACTGCATTTCATCGAGAATTCTGGGAACTAGGTGGTCCTCGTATTTTTTCCTAAGATCTTTTTGCTCGTCCTCGCTTAAAGATTTCTTAGATACGCCCATGTCTTTCTCTATGAACTTATTGAGATCCTGATACTGAGAAATCAATTGCAAAGTGTCCAAGCCCGTAATCGGCAAGCGCGATAATTTACTATCTAAACTGCGATCATCAATTTTATCGGGATGAAGTTGTTCTTCAATCCAGGCATTGATTGCCTTGGGCCCCTGCTGTGCAAGGTGATGAACTTCCTGAGGACGAGGACCATAGCTAAGGCGATTTAAAAGTTGCAAAGCTTTCTCTTCATTAGACAGAGGAGCAGCCTGCGCCAACGACATCAAAAAGCTCATCAACAGTGCGAGCATAGCGACCTCACCAAAGGAATTAACATTTGGTAATTCTATGGCCAGGTAAGAAATTTAGAAAATTATTTGCGGAGTCACAGACTTTTGCTAGCTCATCGTCTAACAAACTTAGGATAATCTTTCAGTTGAAGCTGTCCCCACTTGAAGACAGCAATTTTAACGACGCCTCTACAATGACGGGGTTCTTCCGCCATCAACAGGAACATTAATTCCATTAATATAAGAGGCAGCTGGACTTACTAAAAATGCAATGGCCTCTGCAACCTCCAACGGGTCGCCAATTCTTTTCATCGGCACAGTCTGGCGATATTGTTCTTCAATTTCATCGGCAGCAACATTCTGCCTTTGCGCGCTGGACTCCATCAAACTTTCCAAGCGGCCCGTTTTTATATAGCCAGGCAAAATATTATTCACAGTGATGTTATGCACAGCTAGCTCACCTGCCAAGGTTTTCGCCCAACTAGCCATGGCTCCCCTGACAGTATTAGAAACTCCCAAACCAGGAATAGGATTTTTAACCGAGGTAGAAATAATATTAACAATGCGCCCATAACCCGCAGCCTTCATCGAAGGAACACAAGTCTGCACCAGTAAATGTGCCGCCATCAAATGCGCACGCAAAGGATTTTCAAAATCAGAAATATCAGCATCCAGTAAAGCCCCACCCTTAGGCCCCCCAGAATTATTAATCAAAATATGCGGAGAAGTCTCTGAAATCGCAGGCAATATTTTTCGCAACTCTTCAAGATCAGAAAGATCCACAACAAAAAACAAATGCCCTAGCCCAGGCAAGCTTTGAACAAGTTCTTTAAGTTTTTCCTGATTTCGAGCAAGAGCCACGATGCGAGCACCGCGAGCAGCAAGAAGCCTTAAAGCAGCCTCACCAATTCCTTGAGAAGACCCACAAACAACAGCAGTCATCCCCGACAAATCCCAAGAATGCAGAATTAAATCAGAACGCATCTTAAACCCCCGCAAAAACAGTACGCTGATAAATGGGTTTAATCGAGGCGCAAGGAGAAGGCCGTAGCACCAGTACGGCTCTTGTTACGACTTTGGCGCAGCAACGAAGAGTAAACCCATTTAGCAGCATACCCTCGAGCTTAAGACTTAACCAGATTTTGTGTCCATTGTTGTATCATGGCTATTGTTCCTTGGCGTGCATTGGCAAATTGGACACCGTAGGCTTGGTTCTTTTCGTTCCATACGACTTGTCCTTGCACCTCGATGACTTCGTGGCCATCGGGGCTTGCAATGCGCATTGTAACAATACCGCCTTTTTCCAGGGCTTGATCGGTGTTGAAAGACAAACCACCTTGGGAAATCGTATTCACAGATCCCACAAGTTCGCGGTCTCCAACCATCACACGAATCTCTGAACTCATGCGGAAACGCTCATGACGACGTTGATGTTTTGGATCACGACTGCGTAAACTCATCCACACAATCAAAGGCAATAACAACAAGCCGCAGACAACTCCACCCATGGGGCCCGAACCACTGCCGCCGCCACCAGGACCACCAGATACCGCGGAGCTGACAAGTCCACAACCACCGCCGCCACCTGATCCATCACCGGCAACGTTACGAAGTTGGGCTTTGTATACAGGTTGATAACTTGAAAGAGTCCCCACCGAACTTTTTGCTGAAGTGATTAAGGCGCTCGCATTAATGAGGGAACCAGAAGAGATGTAGCCGCTGAACAATGGCTTCGCAGTCGCACTGCTCAAGATCATTTGCTTCAACTGATAACCTGTCAAAACGCGGTCTTCACGCAAAGCCAAGGCCGCCATCCCCGCAACAAACGGAGCCGCCATACTCGTTCCGTCCATCGAAGCAAATTTAGTTCCCGCGACAGTACTTAGAATGTCTTCACCGGGACTTGCAACATGAACTAAGTTAGGACCGTAATTTGAAAACCCTGAAAGAGAAGGATTGAAATTATAATTTGTCGAAGAAGCCACCGCGATATTGCTTGGCACATCGTAGTTTGCTGGATAGATAGGGTTTGAATCATTGTTGCTGCCCAAATTGCCCGCCGCAGAAACAATCAAGACTTGATGATCATAGGCATAGCTTAAAGCTTCATGCAAAGCGCGCGAATAGCTGCTACCACCCCAAGAGTTGTTAATGATATCTGCACCATTATTAACCGCATAATAAATAGCATTGATGGCTGCTGTCGTTGTTCCAGAACCCGTTGCGCCTAAGAACTTTAACGGCATGACTAAAACTTTGGATTCAGCCAAGGGATTGTCGAAAATATTTTGTCCCGCCCCCAAGATAATTCCCGAAACGTGGGTTCCATGATTGTCGTCATCAGCATAATTCGGGGTATTCGTAATGAAATTCCAACCATTGATATCGTCAACGAAACCATTCGAGTCGTCATCAACGCCAGTGACTCCGCTGGCTTCGCGGGTGTTCACCCACAAAGCATTCGCACCACCATTAGCCAGTGGCTGAAACAAGTTGTGAGTCGAATCCAAACCCGTATCCACAACCGCCACCACAACTTTGTGCTCATTAACAGCCAAAGGAGAAAGCTTTGTCCAAGCAGATTGAACTCCCGTATCTAAAGTCGCCTGATGAAAAAGACCATCCGGCTTTGCTCGGGTTTCTACAATCACCTCATTATAAGTATATGAACTTTGATAGACCGTGGCTGACGAAGAGGGATCTCCACTTTTGTCCCAAATATAATTGGGCTCAACATAGTCCACGTCTGGATCGGCTTTAATAGTCTCTAGGTTTGCAGATTCTCCCGCTCCGACCTTCATCGAAATGTGATACATACCCATGGCTGGAAAGGCTTTTTGCATATTCGCTTTTGCCGACAGTTTTGTGCGCACGTTGCTCACACTCAAATTAGAGGACTTGTATTTGACGATATATTCACCAGGGACGGCTTGAATGCTCTGCGCAAGCGCAGGCGCTGAAATAACTAACGATGACATGAGCCCTGTTAGAATCCGTTTCACGGGTTCTCCTTTGGTGACCCTCTCTTTTCGGTCACAAGTCCAGGCGGGTTTAGGGAAAAAAGTGTCTCAATTCAGGATGGCGTAAGGCCTTGATGGAGGGAGGCTAAACTGTTATTTATTCTAGCTAATACTTTGCCGATAAGTTGGCTGAACAGGACATCTAAGTATGAAACATCTTCAGAAAATCTTCTTGCAAGGTCTTGTGACCTTTTTGCCCGTGGCACTGACGATCTATATCGTTTATGCGGGTATTTCAATTGTGGACAGCCTTCTTGGAGATGCTCTTCGCCAAGTCATGCCAGTTTATATCCCAGGCTTGGGTTTCTTGCTGACGATCCTTATTATTTTCTTGCTGGGTTTCCTACTCAATAACCTGATCGCAGCTGGCGCCTTTCATAAGTTGGAACATCAACTTATGAAAGTTCCTTTTATCAAAGCCATTTACAGTCCCCTGCGCGACCTTATGAATTTGTTTTCAAAAGGTGGCGGCCCCGGTGGATTGCAAACTGTGGTTCTTGTCGACATGGGTGAAACAGGTGTGCGCGCCTTAGGCCTTGTGACACGAGAAAACTTCAAAGATATTCCGGCCATTGATCAAAATGCTGGCGACCGTTTGGCTGTCTATATTCCCATGAGTTACGGCCTGGGCGGATTTACTTTGATGGTTCCCCGTTCTAAAATTACTCCACTAGATATGCCAATTGAAAAAGCCATGAGCCTTGCCATCACAGGTTGGGTTAAAGCTGACAAGAACGACGAGGTTTAAGAGATGCCAAAAGAAACACCTAACGAGACTTGCAACACTGATACAACACTAGGTAAAGCTCTTCGCATCAATCAGGATCTTTCTCGTTATGGCGCCTTCGCTGAAATCGGTGCTGGCCAAGAAGTGGCTCGTCATTTCTTCCAAGCCGGAAAAGCTTCTCAAACAATCGCGAAAACAATTTCAGCCTACGACATGATCGTGAGTGATGACATCTACGGTCGTGAGGCCAATGGTCGCTATGTCTGCGAGTCACGTCTTCTGAAAATGCTCACCCACGAATACAGACTTCTTATTGAGCGTTTGAGTTCACATCGTGGTCCACAATCACGCTTTTTCTCTTTCGCCAATACGGTGGCAACAGCTTCGACCAGCACTTCCAAACAATCCCATGGCTGGATGGGAGTTCGTTTCCAAAAGGAACCGGGCGCTCCTCATAACGATATTATCTTGCATGTAAGAATGTTGGATCGTCACCGTTTGCAACAACAAGAGGCCCTGGGCATCTTGGGTGTGAATCTTTTGAATTGCGCTTTCTATCACACAAATAAAGTTGAAGGCTTCATTGATCAATTGGTCGACAATCTTCGCGAAGGCCAAGTTGTTATTGATGTGATTAAATTCAACGGCCCCGATCTGAAATGCTTCGATGATCGTCTGATGAATTTAGAATTGGTTCATCGTGGTTTGGCGGATGCGATCCTGTTCTCTCCTAAAAATGAAATCCTCAATGTGTCCGATGCGGTTTATGGAAAGTCTTTACTTATCCAACGCGGCACCTTCCGTCCTGTGACAGCGACCCACATTGATGTCCTTCAAAAAGGACTTGTGCAAAGTCGCGAGGACATCTTGGCAAGCGAAGGCAAAGAAATCGAAGTTCTGCCGATGATGGAACTGACCATGCACAATCTGCAAGCCGATGGGCATCTGAACGAAAAAGACTTCATAGAGCGTGTCGAGATTTTGACTGCTCTGGGATTCCACGTTCTGATCTCAAACTTCTTCTTGTTCTATGGTTTGAAACGTTTCCTTCGCCGTTACAACTCACACTTCCTGGCTTTGGTGGTGGGAGCTAGTTCTTTGGAAAAACTTTTCGAAGAAGAGTATTATAATGATCTCGAAGGCGGCCTTCTGGAAGGTCTTGGAAAATTGCTCGAACAAAAAACCAAGCTCTATGTTTACCCTCACAAAACCGCTCAGCTGTGCATGACCACAAAGAGTTTCTTCCCGGCTCCTCACCTGCGCCATATTTATTCTTACTTTACAGAGAATAAACAAATCGTAGACATCTCAGGCTGCGATGAAACGGCAGAGTACATTCACTCTCAAGACGTTATGAACCTGCTTGAAAAAGGTGATTCCCGTTGGGAAGAGTGCGTGCCTGCAAAAGTGCGTGATCTTATTAAGAGCAAAAAGCTTTTTGGCTTAAAATAGCAAGGAGCCAAGAAATGCCTTTATTAGCTCGCTCTGTTTCCTATG
>CAZPYX010000048.1:0-24200 GCA_964590635.1 uncultured Bdellovibrio sp. | reverse complement strand
AGACCATCTTCGAGCTCGAAGCCGAGTGGAAGAAGAGCAAGGGCTACACCTGATCACGCGCATGGCGGGGACGGGCAGCCGTCTCCGCCATCTTCGTTTCGTTCTCCGCGCCGCCTCAGGCGCACGACAATGAAAGTGCTTCCGTGGATCTCGACGCGCTTGCCGGCTGCCTCTCCAGTTCCGCCTGTCTGGTGACGCAAACCACCAGCGGCCTCATCATCGGCATGCTGCTGTTCCTGGTCGCGGTCGGGCTGACCCTGATCTTCGGCGTGCTGAAGGTCGTCAATTTCAGCCACGGCGCCTTCTACATGTTCGGCGCTTATTTTGCGATGACGGCCTATCAGCTCACGGGAAGCTTTGCGCTCGCGATGCTGGCGGGAGCCGCCCGCACCGCCATTCTCGGGCCGAACCTCGGGGGCCTCTGCCTATGTCGCCGCCAAACATGGAGTCGTAGGCCTGACTCAAACTGCGGCAGCAGAATACGGAGATAAGAAAATTCGCGTCAATGCAATAGGCCCGGGATACATCGAAACTCCGTTGTTACAGTCCATGAGCAAAGATGAAAAGCATGCTTTAGAACAAATGCATGCAATGAAACGACTCGGTCGTCCCGAAGAAGTTGCGAAAGCCTTTTTATGGTTGGCTTCCGACGACGCAAGTTTTATGACCGGTGACTATATTCCCGTCGATGGTGGATATCTCGCTCAATAAAATACTCTTAATCTTCATTAATTCATGCTCTCTTAAAATTGAGAGCATGAATTTTTTTGCAAAGAATCTGTTAAACATTAAACAATTTATAGTTAATATAAGAAGCTAGACTTAAAGTCTCAATTCAAGAGTCCGATTTTGGATTCATGAAAAAGCTCATCCGAAATCTTGTATATCTAGGACTTTCTACTACGCTCGTCACAGCCTGTGGAGAGCCAAAGAAACTTGGAACGGCCAGCGCCGAAGAAGAAATTCCCGGAACGGTTCTGCAAGAATCTCCGCTTTATTTAAAAATTGGTCTGCAGTGGGAAGGCTCTACAGGAGATAACTTCGAGATCATCAATTCTTGTTCAGTTCCTAAAGGAGTTATTAATCGAGTTGTGTTGTGCAAATTCCAGAGGCTCGCTTGCATTACAGCAACGTGCGATTTACCCCTGGCACTCTCAATTCTTCTGAATGTCGAATGTTAAGCTTCCGGCCTTACTATTACATGCGCTCAAACAGCGCAACCTATCTGCCACCAGATGTTACCGGACCCACAGGTACCATTGACTGTTCGGTAGACAAGCCGCCAGTAAAATGCTTTGGTGGAGCCGCGCCAACATTAATAACTGACTTTCCAAAAAACAATGGACGATATTTCGTCACTCAATTCACTCCAGAAGCGAACTTCGATATCAAGTCAGAAAACGCTTTGCGCTGGTACGAAGGTTATCCCGTGAACTATCTCATTACCAATAATCTTTCCGCAGCAAACCGCGCTATGAACGTCACAGGTGGGGCAAGAGAACGAGTTGCCGATACGTTCAGAGACTATTATCTATCCTGCAGAGACAACTGGGGAAATACAACTCACTCTCTGACAGTCACAATTGCTGACGAAAATGATGACTATCCATCCGGCACCCACAGTGACGACTACCCAGATTGGGATGGTCCTTAGATACTCCTTCCAGTTATTGAACACGGCTCGATTGAAACTCAACAACTCACTTCAGTGGAGCTCTAATCTTCCGATAAAGGAACTTCAGGAGTGACCATGTTGAAGTTCTTCAGTGTATTCATCGCACTATGTGCCTTTGTTTTGCCCCTTTTCCTTGATTATGAATCAATCACTACTGGATCAAAGTCTAGATACCCAGCTCAAGCCCCCTTTCATTCCGCAACTGAAGAGGAGATGGCCAACCCTCGATGTATCAATCAGAACCACGTCCGTCGGAATGATCTTCGTGCTTTCCTAAAAAAATATTCAGACCTTTCAAATGTTGAACTTCCAGCAGTTTATGAAGTCAGTGGAATTCGCTTTGAAGATGAACATCCCGAACTGATTTATAGATTTATGCAATTGGTGACACCCCCAGCAGATCACTACTTCGCAAATAAAGATCTGGGAGACACTGTCAGAAAGGCCTTCGGAGAGCCCCGCGGTTGCGTGAAAGTCCTGTGCGCAGTGCAAAGACTTTTTGGCCAAGAAGAAGGCCCCTTGCTCCTGCTTTTACTAACCGAGTATGATCTCAATCTGTCTCATTTTGTTTGGACCAATGCTGACCGCTGGAAGGCTTCAGAAATTCGCGACATCATGAAGGCCATTGAAACTGTTCCATCACATCTATTGCCATTGGACCTTAACCAAAAGCTGATTCATTTTAAACGCGGATACGGTTATGCCGGCGGTGGTAGCACAATCGCCAACGCCAGCATCGAAATTTTTGATGTTTGGAATAATGAAAAACGTCCGATCCGTCAGTACTCTGTTTATCATGAGTTCTCGCACAACTGGTCGTCACTTCATGCGAACAATATCGATGTTTCACCAGAATGGCTGCGAATTTCTGGCTGGGAATCTCAGGATAAAAAAGATGTTTCCAAAACGACAGACTGGCGCATGCATCCCGGCACTCAGCAAGTTTCCATTTACGCAAAGACCAATCCATTCGAAGACTTCGCTGAAAGTGTTTCCGCTTACCGATACGCTCCAGAGCGTTTGAAAAAAGTCAGCGCCGCTAAATACAAATTCGTCAAAGATATCGTCTATGGAGGCATGGAGTTTACGGGGGCTTGCCCGCAAACGAACGATGCAAGTTCTTTATATGAAAAAGACTTTGCAGCCTTTGACAGATCGGCAGATCAAAAATTCGTACAAAAAATTACTGACCTTTGCTTCCGCAAAAATATTGGTTTATTGAAGGATCCCGCTTTGAAGTCTGGCTTCTTGTCATGCCTCAGCTTAAATGCTGCGATAGAGGTTTTGCGTATCAAAGGCCAAGGCCACGAGGGTGACACGAAGCCTTTGGCTCTCTATAACTCCCTTGGAAGCTCTCGCGTGCGCTTCCAAGCGATTGAGCGTGCTGGGGTCGCGAAGCTGAAGGACTCTGTGATGGCGATCCTACAGCCTCATATGGCAGCTTTACAAAAAGCCGTCACTGACAAACAGTGCGACTCTGCTTTTGATTATGATAAATTCAAGAATCAGGCTCAGGCATTGGGAGTACAAAATTTCGAAATATTCTATGGAGTTAAACAACTCACAACAAGAATTTGCAGTGAGCTCATCAGCTCGGAACAAAATCGTGTCTCTACGGAGACAGTCAGTGCTCAGCTGAAGCGCTTCTTCTAAAACAACACTTCAAACGCCAAAAATAAAAAACCCACTGATAAAGCGGGTTTTTCATTTTAAATTCCATCTTTACGAACACCCTACAAAAGCAAAGACAAAACATTCGCCATTTCAGTCATTTTCATCGCAGTCTGAGTCTTAGTTCCCAAGCAAGCCGAACGGGACTGAGAACCACCCTTCATCGATATCTTCATGTTCTTATTCGGACAAGACTTGATCGAAGTCACAGGCAAAAAACCAATTTTAGAAGACTGATCTTTTAGAAATTTAAAATTCTTTTCTGACAAATTTCCGGTGTTAGATCTGCCTCCGTTAGTCGCAGAAAAATATTTCCCCTGGGAATCAGACCAAACTAGAAACTGCGTGCGCTTATCACCAAAGGTCACTTCAAACTTAAAGCCCCCCGTCGTGGGAACACTTGTCGGCACCCGAATTTTATTTGGAGCAGCGACTGCCTTCGCTGAATTCTTAACAGGAGTCGTCTTAGCAAATCCCAATGACCCCATTGCAAAAATTAAAAGTGATAAAAAGATTTTCATTAGCGAACTCCTCCGCCTTCTTGAGTTTTAGCTGGAGCTGGAATTGTATATTCCACTCTAGTCTTGGCCGCCACTGGCGCGGAACTCGCCTGGGCCATGGCCTCCGGGTTATTCGCATCACAATGGACATATTTGCTTTGTGGCTTCATGCACCCCATCTTTTCGCGAACCTTTGGATTCACAAGTAAGATCGCATTCACACGTTTTTCCAGTGCAGGATGCTCATCAAAACTTGTTCCCGGCGGAAAACAAATCGGTCTAAAGACATTGCTAACTCCATTTTGCCATTGCTCCTTAGTCAGGTTTGGATAATTCGCGGAAATATAATCCGCCATAAGATCCTCACCAAACCAATCGGCCACAGCCTCTGGGACCTGGTCATTCTGACAAAAGTTTTCCGAAGTAGTCGTAGTGGTCGTTGTTGCTCCTCCTGCTTGCGAAGTGGTTGTCGTGACCGCATAAGCCGACGCTGCGTTTTGATTACGCTCCGCCTTTACAGACTTTTCGGAACGCAAACAAGAAATCAAACCCTTGATCGGATACTCACCTTCCATTTGCTTTAAATTGGAACTGGGTGAGTATTTGAAGGCGACCCCCTCCGGCCCTTGGGACAACACGCAGGGATCAATACTGTGAGAAAGCTCATGACCAATAATCATAGCCATATTGAATTCAGAAAGATTATTACCCAACATGCCCTTACAAACTGTAAAGCTTTGCTCCATCGGAGAATAAAAAGCATTCGGTGTATAAGCTTCTGAAACCCCAGGAGCTATGAGACTGCAATCTGTCCCTCCGAAATAAATGCCTTTCACTTTTTCTACCATCATCTTCTTTTTATCTTCGTCAATAGGCAAAGCAGAGATCTTTTTTACCAACAGAGCTTTGATCTGCGGAAACATTTTATCGCGAACAGTTTTCAAAGAATCCGGGTTCAGTGTGCTACCCAAGATTCTCTTTTGACTCTCGTTGATGGCGGATTTAAAGCCTTCATTGTTCAACACATACATCACTTTGGATAGATCCACAGAAGTGCCATAGCCACCCGCTGCTCCATAAGAGCCATCGGGGTTGCTTATGTTTGGCATCATCATTTTCTTTTTAGCAAGATCGACAAGGTTCAAAACCACATTGTCTGTACATTTTTGTTGTTCAGAAGAGCTAGCAGACTTGCACTCTGGTGAATCATTCATGTCAAAAGATGCAATTGCCAGTTTTCGGAAATAGGAATTATCAGAATTTTTTAAGTAGTCGCTGAAATGCTTGCTTAAAACTTTGCCTTCATTCTCAATAGCTTGGCCTTGCTTAGTATCTGAATAGTCGGTTTTGTCTTTGGTAACTGAACCCGTTCCATCATCATGGGTCCCTAGCGAGCAAGTATACTTCGCAGAGTCCTCACACAAACCACTGTCCACCGCAACAGCACGACAAACCACCCCAAGCCCCAAAGCCAAAATAATCAAAACATGTTTCATTCTTTCAGGATAAATGCAGCACTCTTTGAAGAACAGCCCCAACAGTTCCAAATACCGTCATCCCGACTAAAGTGCCGCTAAGTAAACTAGTATCTTTGAATAAATTGCACTTCGGTTTTCGATTGAGGCGCGATGAATCTTAAAGAATTCGCAAAGTCCGTGAATTTACCAGCGGAAAACGCAATCCAGTTCGGCAGAAAGCGAACGAAGCGATAGGTTTTCATATCTTCAAAATTTTTCTTTTCGGTTTCGTCAGCACTGAGACTCATATTATTGGACAAAGACTTGCCATAGTCCCACATTGACTTGCCAATAAAGAATCCTCCAGTCCATATCAGAGCCAAAACATCTCCACCGCCCGAACCTCCTGACGAAGCAAACAAATACGTGCCACCGCCAACAATGGCCGAGCCAACAACCACGCCTGCTGTCATGATCGACCCACCCGCCGCATAGCCAATCGTTTTTTCGGCGCCCTTGTTCAACTTCGTTCCACAGTATTGAACCATATAGTTGGACTTCATCACCACATCGCGAATCGCCGTATTGCGGAGTTGATGACGTTCATACCAAGGCGAAGAACTGAAGTGAATCGGCGTCTGCGGCGCAGGAGTTGTATTTTCAAATTTTGGAAAAGCTTCCCCTAAAGTCCACTGAAATTGCGGAGAAACACCATAGAAATCAATTTTTAAATTCGGCGGTGGCTTCTGCACTTCTAAAAAGGGTAAAATATTTTTGTCATGGCTAAGCTCATAAGCTTTGCGCAAATCCACCTGGGCTTCCGGCCACTCGCCCAAAGCCGACCAAATTCCCGCCAACCAAATTCTTAAAGCGGGATCGTCAAAATGAGGCTGATCCGGTTTAAAAAACGTCTGCAGGAAATATCCAGCCAAACGTGCTTCGACCTTGGCTTCCTCCCATTGTTGATTCTGCATAAAATACATCGCACTGATTAAATGCAGGCAGACGATCTCATGTTCGCCGGGAATATATCCTTCTTCAGTTTCACTAAAAAAGAAATACTCGGCCTCTCGAAAAACGCTAATATATTTACGACCGTCCAAAGACTTCACCTGATCTAACAAGTTGCTTTGATTTTTACTTCCATTCCACAAAGAAATCCACGACCGCTCAACAGTCGTGATAAAGCCGCCTTTTTCCAGTTTAGGAAACTCATTCAAGGCGACAGCGGGCTCCCCCACTCGCATAGCGGCGAGAGAATACTGATAATCGATGTCGCGAATGACTTTGTGACTAGCACACGCTGCGAGATAAGGAAGAAAACATAAAAGAAGAAGAACTTTAATTTTGCTCAAATAAGTCATCTGTGGACAAACATAAAGAGACGGAGCCCTAAAGTCATGACTCTGCGCTGTGAGGCCTAAAAACTACATTACAAATTCTTCCGCGAAGAATCTTAGTCATTTCTTCGCTACTCATATCGATTTTAACGGAAGATTCCTATTCATACTCACGAGCAAGTCTTGAAAAACTGAAGGTAAGAGTTTGTCACTTGTCTTGTCAAAAAAATGAAATAAACATGAAAACTGAATGATGAAATTCCTGTTCTTTTTTCTTTTTAGCATTCAGAGTTTTGCGAATAGCAATACCTGGACCATTGCTACCTTAGAGTGGCCTCCCTTTATTTGTTCAAACTGTGCAGCGGGAGGCGCTGCAGGAGCTGCTCTTAAGAAAGTTCTAGCCACCAACAATATCGACATTGAATTTAAGTTCTATCCTTGGATACAAGCACAAAAGCTTGGAGCACAGCTTCCATTTGTAGGTTACTTTCCTGCCTGGGAAGAAGAAATATTGCCAGGCTTCATCCCCTCGGAAGCATTGTTTTCATCTCCGGTAGTTTTTTTAGAACGAAAGGACAAGCCGTTAAAATGGCATCATCTTAGTGATCTGATTGGCAAAACTTTTGTAGTGACAGAAGGCTATGGCAACACCCGAGAGTTCAATTCCCTCGTGCGCTCAGGACTGATAAAAACAATTGCTGTCCTTAATGAAGAATCAAGTTTCCATAAACTGGCGAACGGGAAAGTCGATGGCATTTTAATCGACTATAATGTCGCTAAATATTACTTACGAAATATCTATCCTCAGTATGCAAAACTGATCCAAGTGAACGAACGAATCATTGAACGAAAATCTTTGTACATGGTTTTTAATTCTCACAACAAAGACAAACAAGAAAAGCTTCAGACTCTGTTGAAGACCGTCAATTTCCAAAGACTGGTTGATGATTTGAATAACGAAAGCATCCGACCAAAATAGTTTTTTCCAGACAGTGCTTTGTCCGCCTTGAGCAATCACTAAAATACTCAAACTCTACAACGGTCTACACACAATAAAAAAACCCGCTCTTATGAAGCGGGTTTTTCGACAATCTAATTCTATGAGCAGTTATTTTTCTAATCTAAAAAGTTAAGCCTGGTGCTTAAGAAAGCTAGGCCCAGCCCTTGAAAAAGATAGCTTAGTGCTTACCTTTTTTACCTTTTTTCGGAGCATCTTCAGCTTCGATAGCTGGCTCAACACCTTCATGGTCTTCACCGTTGTTGCCATCAGCATCGATCAAAAGTTTGCCGATACCGTTCGCAGCCAAGATCTTCGTGCGAAGTTGTTCCATGTATTCAGGGTGTTCCTTCAAGAAGGTCTTAGCAGCATCGCGACCTTGTCCCATGCGCTCTCCGTTGATAGAGAACCATGCACCTGATTTTTCAACCATGTTTGCAGTCACAGCCAAATCCAAGATATCACCTTCAGCAGAGATACCTTCACCGTACATCAAGTCGAATTCAACTTTAGTGAACGGAGGAGCCATTTTATTTTTCACAACTTTCACCGCAGTACGGTTACCAGTCACGTCTTCACCATTTTTGATCGCGCCCACACGGCGAACATCCAAACGGATTGAAGAGTAGAATTTCAACGCGTTACCACCAGTAGTTGTCTCTGGGTTACCGAACATCACACCGATCTTCATACGAAGTTGATTGATGAAGATAACAAGAGTGTTTGAACGATTGATAGCCGCAGTCAATTTACGAAGAGCTTGAGACATCAAACGCGCTTGAAGACCTACGTGTGAATCTCCCATGTCGCCTTCGATCTCTGCACGTGGAACTAGAGCTGCTACGGAGTCGACAACCAATACGTCGATAGCGCCAGAGCGAACTAGAGTTTCTACGATTTCAAGAGCTTGCTCACCAGTGTCTGGTTGAGAGATCAAAAGATCTTCAGTATTCACACCCAATTTACGAGCGTAGTTGATATCTAAAGCATGCTCAGCATCTACGAAAGCAACAACGCCGCCTTTTTTCTGAGCTTGAGCAATTGTAGAAAGAGCGATTGTTGTTTTACCAGAAGACTCTGGTCCGTAAACCTCAACGATACGACCTTTAGGAAGACCACCGATACCCAAAGCAATGTCCAAGCTCAATGCACCAGTGCTGATAGACTCAACATCTTTTACAAGAGTTTCATTTGCGCCCAAACGCATGATTGAACCTTTACCGAATTGCTTTTCGATAGTCGAAACTGCCAATTCAAGTGCTTTTGCTTTTTCGTTATTTGCTTTGCTGTCTACAGTTGGATTCGCCATCTGTGATTCCCTCTCTTAATAAATGCAACAATTGTCGCATTGCTTTTTATTGTTAATGTTTTGCAGCTGCTGGAACCACTTCCACGGTCATAGAATCCGGATACTTCCATTTTCTATTTTCCAATTTTCATTTTCCAACTGGGGGCTACGTTACTTTTATTTTCCTTCGAGAACTTCACACAGCCAGCGAACAGAATAGTCGACACTTGCCTGCTGGATGGCTTTGCGGTCCCCAGAAAAGAATTCTTTTCTAGAGTCTTCAAAGTTCGGCCCAGCAAGAGCAATGCACACAGTACCTACGGGCTTCGTGGGTGTTCCACCACTCGGACCGGCAATACCTGTGATCGCCACAGACCAATCAGTTTTAAGCTGTCGACGCACTCCGTGCGCCATTTGACGAGCGACGATTTCGCTCACCGCACCCTCTTGCATGAGAGTGTCTCGACGGACCCCCAGAAGATCCACCTTCGCCTCGTTAGAGTAAGAAACCACAGAGCCTAGATATATGTCGGAAACGCCTGCTTGCTCTGTTAGAAAACTAGAAAGTGCACCTCCAGTACAACTTTCCGCAAAACTCACAGTGAGTTTTTGGTCGCGAAGGGATCGAATTAGTTCTTGGAGTTTCTCATCTCTCGCAGTCACGGTCACTACCCCACGCCAACCAAAGTAACGTGTAGTAGACTTGCTACTTCGGCGAAGCCGAAGTGTAGACCAACCACCTGAGAACCCAACCAATTGGTATGAGTAAAGAGCAATTGCATGATCACACTCGCCACAATACCTGCAGCTACGTCATCGACCATGACTCCAAGACCTCCTTGGATCTTCTTATCTAAATATCCTATGAATAAAGGCTTCGTAATGTCTAGTAATCTAAACAGCACAAATCCGATTAGAATGGCCTGCCATGTCAAAGGTAGCCAAACCATTGTAATCAGGAAGCCAACAACCTCATCGATCACGATTTCTTGTGAATCATGACTCCCCTTGTCTTGCTCATAAACCTCTGCGGCCAATATTCCGACCGGAAGCAGCAAGAAAGTAACGATCATATATGGGATCGGTCCCGCCCAATTCAAAAGAATAACCAATGGAATCGTCGCAACCGTAGCCACAGTTCCAGGCGCCTTAGGACTCAATCCAACACCAAAAAAAGTAGCAATTAACTTGAGGAAGTTTCTCATGTCCAAGAGGTACGCCGTACCTTTTTGCCATGCAATGCAAAATGATAAGCGTCAATTAAACAAACAACGTTGCGAGTTAAACTTATGGATTCCATCAAAATTAGCAATTCGACTTCGGCAAAGAAATCCTCCAATACTAAGCCGACTCTTGGAGGTCACGATGACGATGATCCGTTGGATTGTTTTTCTCTTTTTCCTGGGCGCGCTCACAGATCAGATCGCATTTGGGCAAGAGATTCCGTTCATCAACGATGATCCGGTTGTCCACCAAGAGTTCGATCAAAACATGTTCGATTTTGTCACGAAGACTTTGGGATCGGCGAAGCTCTCCTCACACATGAGGTGCACATTGAAGACTCGCACTTCGAGGGAGCTTCGCAAATTCTCTGACGGTGACAAGTGGACGGACATTCTAGAAGTCACCTACAACACCAACGGCTTTGAGAGCGGCCAGAAACTGACTTTAAAAATCCCCATGATGGCAAAGTACGGCCTTAAAAAAGAATCCAATCAGTGGTCTGGCATTGGGGAAACAATCAAAATTGAAGCCGGCGACTCCTATGAACATTGGCTCCAGTTCACTCACGACGGCAAAGGTGGAATTGTTTTTTTGAACATCGGCAATCGTCTTCGAACTTTACCCTGCCAAACTAACTAAAATTAAAGACCGTAGAACACCCGCAAATCTTCAGGATCTAAATATTTAGAAAGAATTGCTCGCAGAGTTCCGTCATCGTGGATCTCTTTAATCACATTCTGCATTCGAGTGCGCTCTTCCGCAGAAACTCGCTTCTTCGAACTGTATAAGCCAATGGTCACTAGGCTTTTGGTATCGCGCAAAACTTTTACGTGATCACGCATGTGGAGTTGATCAAGAAAAAATCTATTAATAACCGGAGATGAAAACATCGCCTGCACTCGTCCCGATTTCAGCTGATCATAGCCCTGTTCTGGCGTCGTCAAATCGACCATTCGTCCCTGCGTTTTTAGAAGTTCTCGCTCCGAATCTTTTAAAAACAACGGAGAGCCTATGGTATCCGCAAACTTGATCGACTTGTCGTTCACATAATCATCAATGCTTTTGTTCTTTGCAAAGACCTTATCACTAACCACGAGTACGCGTGACATATTATAAACCACGTCGTAGTTCGCATACTCATTCCACTCTTTGATCGGCAGTGAAAAGGCATAGAAATCAATGCGCCAGTGAGAAAGCTCTGTTGTTGCCCGCGGAAAAGGCATTGGATCTTGATTCAAGATACAGCCCGTACGCCTCGTAATTTCCCCAACCAGATCGTAGGTCAGCCCTTGGACTTTTCCGCCGCCATTTCCACTGTCGTTGCGCCAGTACAGAGGAGCAAAGGCATTCATGGCAATACGATAACGAGAGCCGCATTTCTTTGCCTCATTACTGAAAGCCTGCACTGAAATCATGGCTGTGATTAAAAATAGAAAGAGCTTCATGCATTTGTGTTACGCCAATGAAGCTCAGATTTCAAAAATAAAATTTTGCGGACATTTGTTAAATAAGAATGAATTTACTCAGCGGGCTCGATATATGGAATCTCAACGATTGCACGGATTCCTTTGCGAGCCATCATTGCAGAGATCACTGCGCGAATACCGCTAATGTTCTTGCCCTTCGCTCCAATCAATTGTCCCAAGCTCTTTGGATGACAATCCACTTTATAAATTGTTGTTCTATCGCCAACAGAGTATGTCACCGCGATGTCCTCGGGACGATCCATAATCTCGCAAAGAATGCCGTACAAAAAGCTACGTCCTTTTTCACGGGAAACTTCGTTCTCTTTTTCATCAACTTTTAGGGATGGTTCAGGAAAACGTGCAACTCTAATAACTTTAATTTCCTTGTCCCCTGACATGCGCAACGACCTTTCGAATCTGTAATGTCCTACAGCTAAAGAATAGATCGGAACAGCGCAGTTGTAACTAAAGTATTTTACCTTAATAAAATCTAAAAAAGCGACACGCGAGTATTCTTAGACATTCTCCTATGGCAAATCTTGCGCCCATGTCTCAGGAAGAGTTGCTTTGGCATCTTCTTCCCAGAATTCATAGGGTGACTTATCATTAGTTTGACGCTTTTCTTGTTCTTTCTTTATCAACTCCGTTCTAAGAACGGCACCCTCTGCGTTCTTCATAAGATCATGAAATTCCACTCTGCGAACACGCTTAAACGGAGCCAGTCGCATCCTCGTAAAATTCATAATATCTATCGCGATTTCCTTGGTAGGTTCGAGCCCTTTTGCAAGCACAATGATCGCCTTAGGAACCGCATAGCGCACGGGATCTGGCGAAGGAATCACTGCCACTTCGCGAACTGCAGGATTCTCCATCAGCACACTTTCAATCTCAAAAGGACTGATGCGATAATCTGAACTTTTAAACAGACTGTCGTTACGACCGACATAAAAATAATGACCTTCGCCATCGACCTTCGCAACATCCCCAGAGTGAAATGGCTGAGTCGGCAAAACTGAAGACTCGAGGCAAATCTCACCTTCCTTCACTTCCCGCCCATCTTCATCAAGCAGACGAATTGTATAACCTGGCAAAACCTTACCCAAGCTCCCCAAAACAGATTTTTGTCCAGGAGCCACGCCAATCAAAACGCTTGTCTCAGTTTGACTAAATCCATCACGAACTTGCAGTCCCCATGTCTCGTGAATTTTACTCATAATTTCTTCAGTCAAGGGTTCACCGGTGCTCAGAGCTTCCCGCAAAGGAATGTGATACTGAGACAAATCTTCTTGCAAGATCATGCGCCACACTGTTGGAGGAGCACAAAAAGTTGCGACCTTATAGTGCTCCATCGTATCCAACAAAACCTTGGCATTAAAGCGACTCAATCGATCAATAAAAATTGTCGCCTCGGCATTCCACGGAGCGATAAAATTATTCCAATCATGCATCGACCAGCCTGGCGAACTTACCCCCAAGTGAACATCGCCGGGACGCAAACCCATCCAATACATCGATGAAAGATGTCCCACCGTAAAGCTCAAATAAGAATGTTCAACCAGTTTGGGTTTCGCGGTCATTGACGACGCAAAATACAAGAAGACTGGATCCGTTGCTTTGGTTTTTTCTGAAGATTCAAAGTCGGCACTTTCTTTCGTGGCCTCTGCATAGTCTTGCCATCCTGGTAAAGCGCCATCCGTCAAAAGTGAAATGACTCCTGACGATTCCAAACGAAAACGATCTACATGTTGTTTTTTAGTTGCGACCAAGCGCACTCGCGCCCGCAATAATCGATCTTCCAGTTCCTGTGACGATAAATACGGACTCGCCGGAACAATCACGGCCCCTAACTTCATAGCCGCCAACATGATCTCCCAGTGAGCCGCTTCGTTTCCGACCATAAGTAAAATCGAATCACCTTTATGGACTCCCAACTTTCTTAAATAGTTGGCCACCTGACTAGAGCGCGCGGCTAAATCAGCGAAACTATATTTTTCTTCTTTGCCCCCCTCATCAACAATCCACAGTGCCGTTTTGTTATTTCCCTCCGCCATAGAGTCAAAATAATCCAAGGCCCAATTGAAATTTTCCAAGGACGGCCACTTAAAGTGGTTATAGGCATAGTCGTAGTCTGCTCTGTGCAAAATTAGAAAGTCGCGCGCTTGTTCAAATTCGCCCCTTACAGCCATAGAACCCCCTAACTTATAAAGACTAACATTTCGCAGCTTGTTCGAGGATTTGTGTTTTTACAGAAATCTGTGCAATCGCAGAACGAGCGTGCTAAAAATGCCTATGGGAATTTTCAAAACCGTCGTCGTCAGTCTTTTTATCGTTGTGTTCTTCTATGTTAGTCACCAACTCACAAGATTCGCTGATCTTTCATTCGGCATGGTGATGTTGGTTAATGTCTTTCTCATTCTTATTTTCGGAATTGTCTTAGCTCAACCTTTATATTTCTGGTCGAACAATCGTCTGGAACACAAACCATGGCATGATAGCTTCTTCAGAACGGCTCATCTTCTAATGGCTTACATCAATTTCTTGATCAGCTTGGTTATTATTCGCGATCTCGCGGCATTTTTAATGGAGTATTTAACTCCAAATTATAATGCCGACGTCTTCTATGGCAAAGAAGCCCTAGTCATCATGTTAGTCGCACCCTTACTTCTTATATTCTTGGGAACTCTGGTTGTACGTGTCGGCCCGCAAGTTAAGAACATGCCTTTGCGTTTCAAAAATCTTCCGACCGGCCTCGAGGATTTACGAATTCTGCACATCACTGATTTGCATATCAGCTCTAGTTTACCCGTCAGTTTCGTTGCAAAACTTGTTGATCGTGTGAACAAGTTAAAACCAGATCTCATTGTTTATACCGGAGATATTCTTGATAGCCAGGCCATTCGTCATCTTCCTGAATTCGCTCTGCTTAAAAAAATGGAAAGCAGACTAGGACAGTTCTATGTTCCAGGAAATCACGAGTACTACTGGGACGTGGATCAGGGATTGGCAGCTTTTCGTTCTGTGGGGTTCAAGGTTTTGATTAACGAAACAGCCCACTTGAATATTCAAAACAGTCTCTTGCAGATTGCAGGCATTCCTGATCCTGCGGCCCGAATGTTCAAAAAAGAAGAGCCTGATTTCGACAAGGTTGGCCTGGATCTGAAACCCGACGGATTCAAAGTTCTTCTTTCACACCAACCTTCCCTCGCCCAAACTGCCTGCACCAAGGGTTTTGACTTACAGCTTTCCGGACACACCCACGGAGGACAGTTCTTCCCCTGGAACTTGCTCATTGGTTTCTTTCAAAAATACCCTAAGGGTCTTTACCGCATCCAAGACATGCAGCTCTATGTCAATCAAGGGACAGGCTATTGGGGACCTAGTTTGAGACTCGGAACTTACTGTGAACTCACGGTTATAACTTTGAAAAAAGCATGACTCCCAGATTTAAAGCGGGTAAATTTTTGCTCGCATGTCTGATGAGAAAAATCCTCTAAAAACCAAGCAAGCAGCGAAAAGAAAGGTCATGGACCTTATTGCTCGCCGCGATCATTCCGAAAAAGAATTGCGCAAGAAATTGCGCGAAAAGTTTTCCGATGAAGAGGATGGCATGGAGGCTGTTGAAGAGGCCATCGCCTATGCCAAAGATAACAATTGGCTCGGCGACCCCGTCAACCTCGCCCATCGTCTAGCAGATATGCTTCATCGCCGTAACAAAGGCATCTACTACATCAACAACTACCTCAAAGAAAAAGGTTTACCAGCTGTTGAGACAGACCGTGCTTTGGAGCTTGAAAAGGCTTTGGCGATTGTCAAAAATAAGTATGATGAAGATTATGACTTCACTCGAGAAGACAAAGCACGCGTAGGACGCCTGCTCGCTTCCCGAGGATTTGATTCCGAGACCGTAAGAAAGGTTCTTTATGAAAAGCTCTGAGATTAGAAACGCCTTTGTCGAATACTTCAAACGCAATGGCCACACCCACGTCGCATCATCCTCTTTGATTCCAGAAAATGATCCGACTTTGCTTTTCGCAAATGCGGGCATGAATCAATTCAAAAATACTTTCTTAGGTCTTGAAAAACGTGATTACACTCGCGCCGTCACAGCACAAAAATGTGTTCGCGCCGGTGGTAAACATAATGACTTGGAAAATGTTGGTTTCACCGCTCGCCATCACACGTTCTTTGAAATGCTTGGAAACTTTTCTTTCGGCGACTACTTCAAGAAAGACGCCATTCATTTTGCCTGGGAATTCCTCACTAAAGAATTGAAAATTCCCAAAGAAAAACTTTATGTGACAGTTCATATCTCTGACGATGAAGCTGCGGATATCTGGCACAACCAGGAAGGCGTTCCCCGCGATCGCATCTTCCGTTTCGACAAAGACAACTTCTGGAAAATGGGCGACACCGGTCCTTGCGGTCCTTGTACTGAGATCTTCTATGATCACGGTCCTAAAGCAGGTACTATCTCAGATCCTTTCAAAGGTATTGAAGCCGGTGAAGATCGCTTCGTAGAAATCTGGAACTTGGTATTCATGCAATACTTTGAAAATCCTCCAGGAACTTTGACTCCGCTTCCAAAACCTTCCGTAGATACCGGTGGCGGTTTGGAGCGTATGACTGCAGCATTGCAAGGTCACTTCAACAACTACGACACAGACCTTTTCCAACCCATGATCAACTTGGCTTGTAAAATTGGCGGCATCAAGTACATCACGGATAAAGAAGTTCTTGCGAAAGACCCCGCAGCCGCAGAAACAACATCAGCTTTGCGCGTTCTTGCCGATCACTGCCGCTCTACTTCATTCTTGATTGCAGACGGCGCTTTGCCCTCAAATGAAGGTCGCGGCTATGTTCTTCGTCGTATCATGCGTCGTGCGATTCGTTATGGCCGTAAACTTTCTGCCGACAAATCATTCTTGCCCGGCATGGCTGAAGCTTTGATTGAGACCATGGGCGCATTCTACCCAGAACTTAACGAGCGCAGAGATCACATCCTCAATACAATCCGTGATGAAGAAGACAGATTCCTTGCCACTTTGGATAAAGGAACTGAAATCCTTATGGCCGAGCTAGCGAAAACCAAAGCCAAAGGCATTAAAGAGCTTTCTGGCGAAGTGGTTTTCAGAATGTACGACACTTACGGATTCCCAGCGGATCTAACTCGCGTGATCGCAAATGAAAACAGCATCGAAGTGAATGAAGCTGCTTTCGAAAAGGAAATGGAAGCCAACCGTGCGAAATCAAAAGCCTCATGGAAAGGCAAATCCATGGGCGCTGATGAGCAGCATTTGATTAAGTTCGCAAAAGACTACGCCGGCAGCGGCAAGCACGTGAACTTCTTGGGCTATGAAGGAACCATTGGCGATGGCCATGTGATGGCTCTCTCAAACGGCCAAGCTGTGGTGAATGAACTTAAAACCGGCGACACTGGACTTGTGATTCTAGATAGCACAACTTTCTATGGCGAAGGCGGAGGCCAAGCTGGTGACGTTGGCTACATCATGCAAGACACCAACCGTGCCCGTGTTTTAAATACAACAAAGATCGACGATATCTATCTTCACCATGTAGAGGTTGAACACGGCGGCTTTAAAATCGGAGCCCCTGTCGTTACTGGTGTTGATCCAGTCGAAAGAAGAAACACAGCGAGCAATCACTCAGCGACTCACTTGTTGCATTCAGCTCTTCGCAAAGTTCTAGGCGTGCATGTTACTCAAGCAGGTTCTTTGGTTGATGCACAAAAAACACGTTTCGACTTCACTCACAATAAACCGTTGAGCTCTGAAGAGATCAAAAAGATCGAAGATCTTGTGAATGAACAAATCGCACGCAGCCTTAAGGTAAAAACGGAAACCATGTCTCACAAATTGGCGATCGAAAAAGGCGCCATGGCTTTGTTCGGTGAAAAATATGCTAATGACGTGCGTGTCCTAACTATGGGCGATTTCTCTTGCGAACTGTGCGGCGGTACTCACGTTAAAAATACGTCTTCAATCCGTCTGTTCAAGATCACTTCTGAAAGTGGCGTCAGCTCTGGAGTTCGTCGTATCGAAGCGATCACAGGGGACCTGGCCGTTAAGTTTGCAATGAGCTCCATTGAACACTTGGATGAGGCTCTTTCAGCAGCGGGCTTACAGAAATCTGCCCACTACTTGAAAAACTTGGAAGCAAATCTTGAATCTGTTGCTGCAGATTCTGAAGCGTACAAGAAAAGCACTTTGGCTGGCAAAATCGAACAATTGAAAGACCAAGCTAAAACTCTTGAAAAAGAGATCAAAAAACTTCAAGGCGGACAAATCAACGTCGACGACCTTGCAAGCAAAGCCCTGGCCTTCAAATCTAAATCCGGAGCCCCAGGCAAGCTGATCCTTGCCGACATCGGAGTGGACGATCGCGAAGTTCTAGCCAAAGTAACTGACGACCTAAAAAACAAAATCCAAAACGGCATCGTCGTCGTGGTCGGAGTCGGTGACGGATCCAATCCTATCATCGTCAGCGTCTCAAAAGACATCGCCGGCGATCACAAGGCCGGAGACGTCCTCAAGGAAGTCGCAGCCCTCATGGGCGGCAAAGGCGGCGGACGCCCAGACTTCGCCCAAGGAGCCGCCCCAGACCGCACCAAAATCAACGACGCCTTCGCCAAGGTCAAATCCCTCCTCGGCGTCTAAAGACTCCGAAAGGTACCTGCTTCCTCTTGGTTCAAAAAAGTACATTAGAAATAAAAAAAGGAGATCGAAAGATCTCCTTTTTTTATTTGCGCTATTTAAAATGAAAACCTCTGTAAAAGAATGTACCAAATCAACCCAAAGGGAAGCAGGTACCTTTTAGGAGCTATTGGCACTTCATGGAGGGAAAGTTTTTTATGAAGTAGTTGACAAGGCCGCGGAATGAATCTGCTTGGGCGCCGCAGAAGTCTTTGAAGCCCTTGCCGCAACCGTCGAAGGATTCTCCGAGGTTGAGTTTTTGATTATCGATAATCAAGCTAGCATAGCCGCGCGTGTAGTTCTGCGTGCAGAGGTCCGCTTTCTTCTCATTGCTACAAAGATTATAAGAAGTTGTGTAAGTGCGAAGCTCTGCAAGATCTTTTGCACTCAGGCAGCCCTGCTCAATTGCTTGGTTTTGTTGGCTGTTATCAATCAATGTGATCTTGCCTGAATCCACTTGAATCGTCAGCGGACCGCTTTGTGTTGGGATCTCCACCGCCGTCACCGGAGACAAAGAACTGTCGTCTGAAGAACCATCCACGGCCTCACCCGTCGCTACTTGGTTGATGTTGCTTGAACTATTATATTCCGGCGCAAAACCGTTGCGGCCGCAATTCTGGAATCCCAAAATGAGACAGCCAATAATAATTAAAGACCAATTTTTAAACATCACCACTCCGATATTTCAATATCGGCAAATCATAAGGGAACTTGACCTTGGTAGATGGGATTCTCGCGAAATTTTGGAATTACCTGGTTAAACGGGAGGATAAGCAGCTTCGTCGCCGCAATATTTGGATATAAGTTCGACGATTGTATGTTTGCGAATAGGCTTTCCGCAGTGCTCATCCGCTCCGACAGCCAAACTCTTTTCACGATCCTCGGTAAAATTATTTGCCGACACCACGATAACAGGAACCCTTGGCAATCCTTGTTGAGTTTCCATCTCTCGCAACCTGCGAATTGTATCCAAGCCCGAGATCTTCGGCATTTGCACGTCCATAAAAATCAAGTCGTAGCGTTCTTCCGCACATTTTTCCAGACACTCAAAACCGTTGAAGGCCGAGTAAACATCAACATTTTTAATCGACCTCATATAAGCTTTCAGCAGTTGATGATTCTCTTCCATATCATCGACCAACAGAACTTTCTTATTTGCTGCTCCCCCACGCATGTAATTATCAAAAAGTGTTGGGAGTACTTGATACTCCTCGATCCTTGGAACCCATACCCCCATGGCGCGAACTGGTAGATCAATATAGAATGAGAAACACGAACCAACAAACTGAGTACTTTGGCATTGCATCTGCCCGTTCATCAGCTCAATAATTTTCTTGGAAATACTAAGGCCCAAACCAGTTCCACCGAAACGTCTGGTGACGGAAGAATCCTCTTGTCTAAATTCATCAAAAATCTGATCCAGATTTTCGCTGGCAATCCCAATACCTGTGTCTTTCACTTCGAAATGAATTCGTCGCATTCCTGGATCTGCCAAATCTTCCAGGCGAATTGATAACTCCACACTGCCACGTTCTGTGAACTTCACAGAGTTTCCCAGTAAGTTCAAAAGAACTTGCTTCACACGCAACGGATCACCCAAAACTTCACAATCGACTCTTGGATAATGCACATGAAACTGCAGGCCCTTGCGATAAATTGAAGGCATAATCAGCAATTCAGTTTCGCGAACCAATTCACTCAGCATGAATTCCTTGGTTTCTAAAGACATCTTTCCAGCTTCGATTTTCGAGAAATCTAAAATGTCATTCAAGACACTCAACAATGACTCACCACCACTCAGCAACGAATTCACATACTCCTGTTGCTCAGAGCTTAAACTAGTCTCATTCAATAAGTCTGCGGAACCCAACATCGAATTCAATGGAGTACGAATCTCATGACTCATCGTCGACAAGAAAACTGACTTCGCCTTGGTTGCGGCCTCTGCCGTATCCCGAGATTTGCGAAGTTCTTCGAATGCAGACCTTTCCTTCTGAATCACATATCGCCCCGTGAAATAAAGCATCAACGAACCGACGAGGTACGCAATAAAGACCGAAATGAAAAGCGCCAACAAACGCACATAGAGTTCGGCATAGGCTTCGGACTTCTTTTGATAAATAAGAAGATTCCAACCATGCCCCTTCAACTTTACGGACTTCGCCAAAGTGATATAGGTTTCTCCATCGACACCCGGGAAATCTTGAAGTCTTTCAGGCATCACATTGAAGGCCTTACTTGAAAGACGCGGCATCACGCGGAATTGATCTATGGTTTTGGCTTTCTCAAATCTAAAGCCCACCATCGGAAGATCTTTATTCAAGAGTGGTAACGCAGGACGACCAAACTCATCCACCACCATCAAGCCACCGGTCTCACCCAATTTGAAATTACTTAAGCGCTTGGCAATTTCACCCGTGAGGGTATCAATACCAATGACCGCCTCTGTTCGTCCTTCGATGTACATTCCCATCGTCGTACTGAACATCACTTTTTCCATGTAGCCTTTGTCGAAATAGAAATCCGTGAAGTTCAAATTAGGACTGAAATTATTAACCGCCCACCATTGAATAGTTGGATCTGTATCGTAGCCTGGAGAATTAAATTCCTCAGCGATGAACGATGAAGGCTCCAAATATTTAGGACTGCCATCCAAGGCCGCATTACGATGAACCGTCAGGATGTAGGCGTCTTTGCCAAAATATTTTCGCGACAACTTGGGACCCAGAGCAACGAAGGCATTATACTGAACTGGATTCGGAGCCAAGGACTCACTTGCGAACTTCTTGAAATTTTTTGCGCGGGCACTCGCCGGCATATACTCGAACATCTCAACAACGCTTTTCAGTTTTTGGACGTTGCTTTCGATAGCCTGAAAATCATTCTTAAGACGTTCTGTTTCACGAACCAATAATGGATCAATACGCTCTTTAATAGCCCGCTGTTCGAAGTTTACTAGATATGTTCCGTAAGCACCTATCACCCCAAGGACGATCAGAGTCAGAACAAAATGATT
This sequence comes from uncultured Bdellovibrio sp., assembly GCA_964590635.1. GTDB lineage: Bacteria > Bdellovibrionota > Bdellovibrionia > Bdellovibrionales > Bdellovibrionaceae > Bdellovibrio. The sequence goes on along the minus strand of CAZPYX010000048.1, from coordinate 2,856 downwards.
TAGTAAGAACAAATGAAGAAATGTGATCTTTCTCTGCATAAACCCCTAGAACGTGCACCTAAACAGTTTGTAGGATATATCAATTTTTCTTATTGGGCGCGTTACAAGGTAGATTTCAGACTAAGCTCCGGATGCCGAAATGGTTATTCCTTTTGTCCTCGGACCAATCCACAGATAGTGCATTGCATTTGCGTTGATTACCTAGACCTGTCTGCATAACCTTTCTGCATTCGAATGGTCCAGTAACTTCCTCAAAGGGGATTTAAAAATGAAAACACTAGTTTTGGCTTCATTGCTTATCAGTTCTTCAGCTTTCGCTGACACGACTCTTTTCAACTGCACAGTTCCTTCAAGCACAAACTCTGTAAAAGCAACTTTCGTTATGGCTGATGATCAATCTTCTGATTTCATCACTTTGAACCTTGTTGAAAAAAGCGGAACAACTCAGTTCTACACTCAAGGCGACAAAGGTTCTTTGACTGCACAAATTGGCCAAGGCTTCTTGCAATTCATGGCAATGACTGAAAAAACAGGTCAAACTGCTGAAGGCGTTATCGTAAACACAGGCTTCGTTGCTCTTAGCAAAGAAGCAGATGGTACTTTCGGTGGTTTCTTGACTGCTAAGGGCAACATCTACCCACTAGCTTGTACTAAGTAAACGATCTGCTCGACACTCCGGATTCACCGGAGTAGGTTTTTGCAAAATTAAAAAATAAAAAAGGGAGACTGCGAGTCTCCCTTTTTTATTTAACTGTTTCACAAAATACTATTACCGAACAGCAGAGCTTGAGACTGCATTAGAGTTTACATTTTGAACTGACGACGATTTTTTGCCTTTCAAATAACTGTTTTTAAAAGCCAAAACTTTTTCCTCACATGATTTCTTGACGCAACAGCGATAGACATTTTGAATCAGCGTATCGTAGCCAATCGTGTTCAATCCAGTTCTTTCAAAAACTTGGCAGATACTTTTATCTTTAGTCACAACCTTAAGGTCGAGGCTCTTTTCGTTGTAGATGTATTCACAATTAGACTTCTCAGTGCCATGGCCATAGTTTTTTACAAACACATGAATATCAGAAGAATTCTTGCTGTACTTCAATGAATAAGACGGAAGCTTTTTATCATTCGAAGATTCTAAAGCTTCAAACTCCATCAATTTTCCATTTTCACATTTGAATTCCTTGATGCCATGGAAATAGCCTTCGGGTCCTAGGCGCTCGGCAATAGTGGAGGCGTGATCAAAGAAAGGACAGTTATCCATACCTTCTTTGCATCTGATGTATTTTGCAAATCCATAGACATAGACATTTTGAGCTGCGTTCACTGTCGCTCGAACACCATTTTTCAGCAACTCGCCAGCAGGCTTCACAACATCGCGATCAACACTGTCTAACACTTCTAAAGCTGCGAAACTTGCATTGGCTGCTGCGCCACTCATGGCAATCCCTACGCTGCTCTCTTCCGCATAAGCTTCAGAAAGCATCAATGTGTAAGCACTCACTTTCGGACGATAAGCACGGTTGAAATCAGCAATCAAATCTTTGCTAGTGCGAAGATCAATTACAATACCATTTACTTTGATTTTCAATTTACCTAGTTGAGCATAATCAATCTTCAAAGCAGGTTTGAGATCAAATTCAAGAACAGCGCCTTTGCGAGTCACATGCGGAGGCTTTTCGGATGCAATCCCAATATCTGCCATATGCTTCACAAATTGAGTGCGCTCTTCAGTTCAGAAATTGTTTTTGCAGAGTTAATGGATATTTCGAGATTTCCCGCAAAGTCTCTTACATCGTAGGTTTCGTTGGCAGAGGCTGAGAAGCTCAAAAAAAGAACAAGCGATATCAAATTAAATTTCATGATCCCTCCATGAAATTTAAGACCAACAAACTAAATATGGTTCGTATACTGGACTAGTAATCTCTGGACCATTTTACGCTCCCGACATCGCACAAATAAAAAAAGGGAGCTCGAAAGCTCCCTTTTCCATTCCATTCTCCACTTCGACAAAGTCGAAGAAACAATTAACGTTTTGAGTATTGGAATCTGCGACGTGCTCCGGCTTTACCGTATTTTTTACGTTCAACCATGCGTGGGTCACGAGTGATGTAGCCAGCTTTTTTAAGCGTAGCTTTGAATTCATTGTTGAAGGCGATCAACGCGCGAGTGATACCCAAACGGATAGCACCAGCTTGTCCAGACTCACCACCACCAGCAACAGTGATTTTCGCATCAAACTTACCGATTTGGTTTAGCAAATCCAAAGGTTGAACGATAACCATGCGTGATTGCATACGAGTCAAATAATCATCAGCTTTTTTGCCGTTGATTGTGATGTTGCCTTTTCCAGGTTTCAAGAAAACACGTGCAGATGACGTTTTTCTTCTTCCAGTAGCATAAAAGAATTTTTCAGTTGCAGCCATTATCTACCTCTCCAATTACTTCTTAGTTGGGAGCGTGAAAAGTTCAGGCTTTTGAGCAGCATGAGGATGCTCAGCACCAGGATATGTTTTCAATTTCATGATAACATGACGAGAAAGCTTGTTTGTAGGAAGCATTCCGCGCACAGCTTCGTGAATGATGAAAGTTGAATCTTTCTCTTTCGCTTGAGCTGCTGTCATTTCTTTCAATGAACCAAAGAAACGGGTGTGACTAAAATATTTTTTGTCAGTCCATTTAGTTCCTGAAAGTTCCATCTTGTCCGTGTTGATAACGATAACGAAGTCACCAGTATCTACGTTCGGAGTGAAGATAGCTTTGTTTTTACCACGAAGAATCGTTGCAATATGAGTTGCTACACGACCAACTTTTTGGTCAGCGGCATCAACGATCCACCATTTTCTTTCAACTTCT
>CAZPYX010000047.1:0-24305 GCA_964590635.1 uncultured Bdellovibrio sp. | reverse complement strand
CCGAGCGAAGCTCGGCGGCAGTTGAGCCTGGATGGCGTGCCGAACGCAGCATCAGCAAAAGCTTAACTCTTCACCAAATCCCCGCATTTAGCACCACACTAATGGCGCAGTTTAGAAGACTAAGCCGCAACTAGTCTCCTGTTGAGCCACGAATTTGGGCTTCTTGAAAACGATTTTGTTCTTCCATCACCAATCTTGTGAGTTCTTTTTTTAAATCATTGAATTTTGTATCTGTCGGATTTCTTGGGCGCGCAATATCTACAGTGATGTCTTTTTTGACGGTGCCCGGGCGATATGTCATCACCACTATACGGTCTGCCAAATAAATGGCTTCTTCCATACTATGGGTCACAAACACCACGGTCTTTTTAGTTTCACTCCAGATCTTCACCAACTCATCTTGCAGGCTTCGACGAGTTAACGCATCCAAAGCTCCGAAAGGTTCATCCATCAGCATGATCGGTGGATCTAGAGCCAACACACGGGCAATCGCCACACGCTGTCTCATCCCGCCGGAAAGATCTTTCGGAAATCGTTGGCGAAACTCTGTCAGTTTTAGTTTCCCCAGAAGCTCTGTCAGCTTAGCTTCGATCTTCGCAGGATCTTCTTTGCGAATTTTCAAACCAAAAACAATATTGTCTTCAACAGTCATCCAGGGAAACAAAGCGTACTCTTGAAAAACCATGCCTCGATCCGGGCCTGGATCGGTCACAGTTGTACCATGCACGCGGATATCCCCTTGTGTTGGCAAAGAGAAACCAGCGATAGCATTTAAGAGCGTGCTCTTGCCACAACCTGAAGGTCCCAGCAAACAAACAAACTCTCCGTCTTGAATTGAAAAATTAATATCTTTCAAGGCAACGACATCCTGTTGCTCTGCTGTTTTAAAAACTTTATGAACGTGGTCGATATCAATTTGAATATTTCCAGCCATTACTCAAGACCTCGGTGCCAGCGTAGCAAATGATTGTTTAAACGATCGACCGCTGTATCGATGGCCAATCCCAAAAGTCCTATGGAGAACATTCCCGCAATAATTTTATCAGACCAGAAATACTCGCGAGCTTCCAAAATGCGATAACCTAAACCACTGTTCACCGCAATCATCTCTACCACGATCATACAAATGAAACCCGTGCCAATACCGATGCGCATACCACTCAAGATATAGGGCATCGCCGCTGGCACCATGATTTTCGTAAACATGGTGTAAGAACCTGCACCCATGTTGCGAGCCGCACGAACATAAATATTATCTACGGACCGCACCCCAACAATCGTGTTCATCAAGATGGGGAAGAAAGCTCCGAGGGCAATCAAGAAAATCGCCGGAGGATTGCCCAAGCCAAACCACAAAATTGATAACGGAATGTAAGCAATCGGTGGAATCGGACGAAGCACTTGAATCAAAGGATTGAAATAGTCATAACCTTTTTTGCTTGAGCCCATCAATAGCCCCAAAGGCAAGGCTAAGACAGCTCCGATAATGAAACCCACGGCCACTCTGTAAAAGCTCGCCAAGGTGTCGTGGATGAGTTCACCTGAAAACACCCACGTCAAATAAGATCCCTCTTCAGGATTGTAAGGCTGCAGCGGCATAAGGTAATGATACCATCGCACCAACACCGCAGAAGGAGAAGGCAACACCTGAGGGTTCACCCAACCCACGCGCACTACAATTTCCCAGACAATCACTGCGATTGCTGGCACCAAAATACCTTTTAGTCGGCTAAGCCAAACACTGCCCTGCATGATCAACCTACTTTACGCCTAAAGCTTTTTTTGCTTCAGCAAGCAAATCCAATTTTACCCAATCCGCTGCTTTTGGCGGATTCTGCATACGACCGACTCCGTATTTCTGCATAAAATCTGTTGTTATTTGAATGTGATCTACTGTGAGGTCATAAGTGTAAGGAGAATTTCCGATGGCATCTTTAAAGTCTTGATCCGTGATCTGACCTTTAAACATTTTTGTCACCACAAACTTCTGCGCCACTTCAGGTTTTTCGATGAAGGTTTTTGTCGCCTCAACGAAACACTTCATAAAACGCTCAGCTACGGGGCGTTTTTCTTTATACATTTTTTCAGTCATAACCAAAGTACGAATAGGCTCCCCCATGGGAGTGTCATAGGGCTTCATCAGCTCAACACCGAGGCCCTTATTGACGGCCTGGGAAGCTTGCGGCTAACTTTGTGCCATGTCTTCGATATTTTTCTGCATCAATGCTTGATTCAAATCCGCGAAGGCCATGTACACAATCAGAACATCTTTGCCGGGTTTATCGGACCAAGTTAGATTGTTTTTACCAAGCTCAGCTAACAAAAGAAGTTCTTGAGCACCGCCGCGGGCCACTCCGACTTTTTTTCCTTTGAAGTCTTTGATCGAATCAATTTTTAAATCGGGACGTTTTACAATGCGCGCTCCGCCTTCTGCGAAACCCGCCACTGCAAATATCGGAACTCCACTGGCACGACCTGCGATCGCCGCATCCGCCGCACTGGCTGATACATCAATTTCCCCAGCGATGATCGCAGGCATGATATCAAGACCTTTTGCAAAGACACGCTCTTGGACTTTCAAATCGTACTTACCGCAAATTTCGGCCATGTAGCTGATGGCTCCATAGTGCGCGAATTTCAGATTACCAACACGTACAAGATCTGCGGCTTTTGCTTGTGTGGAAAATGCGAAAGCGAGAACAGGTAAAGCACCCAAAACTGTCTTCATCATGACATACCTCCAAAGAGTTGAGCTTATACTCCGTCTTTGTCGAAGGAGTTGCGAATATTCCGACGGGTCGGACTGTAGACAAAAACTACCTAAATATGGTCTGACGAACAGCACGGGAATGCAACCCTCAAAGCCTTCATTTGTATCTTGGAATACTAAGCTGTTTGACCCCTTAAATTCCGTCTGATGAACCGAACACCTTACAATGCAACAATAACAATTGCGCCCAACAAATCATCACGACAATTCCCAAAAATTGGACGCAAAAAAAAGCCGATTTCCTGTGAAGAAAATCGGCTTTTGAATTTTGAGTCTATTCAGTTTTTAAAAACTTCGGATTAAATCCAAAGACTGTGTACACCACGCTCTTTTGCAACTTCAGCAGCTAATTCATAACCCGCATCAAGATGTCTAAAGACACCCATCGCTGGATCTGCAGTTAAAACTCTTTCAAGTCTGCGAGCTGCCTTTTCAGTTCCATCGGCAACAATAACTTGCCCCGCATGTTGACTGTAACCCATGCCCACACCGCCACCGTGATGCAAGCTCACCCATGTAGCGCCACATGCTGTGTTTACCAAAGCGTTCAACAAAGCCCAGTCACTGACTGCATCAGAACCATCTTTCATCGCTTCAGTTTCACGATTTGGCGATGCCACAGAACCGCAATCCAAATGGTCACGACCGATCACGATCGGTGCCTTCACTTTTCCTTCAGCAACAAGTTTGTTGAACATCAAGCCCGCTTTGGCGCGCTCGCCGTATTCCAACCAACAGATACGTGCCGGAAGGCCTTGGAAAGCAATGCGCTCTTCAGCCATATCCAACCAACGTAGAAGATCTTTTTTATGCGGGAAAAGTTCACGCATCGCTTGGTCTGTCACCTTGATATCTTCAGGATCCCCCGACAACGCCACCCAGCGGAATGGACCACTGCCTTTGCAGAATAGTGGACGGATGAAAGCTGGAACGAAGCCTGGATAATCAAAAGCGTTTGTTACACCCGCTTCAAGGGCACGCGCACGAAGATTGTTACCATAGTCGAACGTCACGGCACCGCGATCTTTCATCGCCAGCATCCCACGAACGTGTTTTGCCATAGAAGCATAAGCTGCATCGAGGTAAGCTTTTTGATCGCGAGTACGGAATTCTTTTGCTGTCTCTACAGTGTATCCTTCAGGGATGTAACCCACGAGCGGATCATGTGCTGAAGTTTGATCTGTTAAAAGATCCGGAATGAAGTTTTTCTCAAGCAATTGGTGAATCACGGTCGCCATGTTGCCATGAAGAGCGATGGATTTTGCTTCACCCGCTGCAGTGTATTTGCGAACACGCGCGATCGCATCGTCAATGTCCGTAGCCACTTCATCGACATATTTAGTTTCAAGACGTTTTTCAATTCTTGTTGGATCAATATCAATGGCAAGAACGCAGGCTCCTGCGAACACACCTGCCAGAGGTTGTGCTCCGCCCATTCCGCCTAGGCCCGCTGTCAAAATCACGCGGCCTTTAAGGCTTCCGCCAAAGTATTGGCGACCGGCTTCAACAAAAGATTCATAGGTTCCTTGAATGATCCCTTGAGTTCCGATGTAGATCCATGACCCTGCCGTCATTTGCCCGTACATCATCAAACCCTTTTTATCAAGTTCATTGAAAACTTCCCACGTCGCCCATTTAGGAACAAGGTTTGAGTTCGCAAGCAAAACTCGAGGCGCGTCTTCGTGGGTTTTCAAAATGCCAATGGGCTTTCCAGATTGCACCAACAAAGTTTCATCATTTTCCAACTCTTTAAGAGCTTCCAAAATTTTATCGAAGCATTCCCAGTTACGAGCCGCTTTACCGATACCGCCATAGACAACTAGATCTTCAGGACGTTCTGCAACAGCTGGATCTAAATTGTTTTGAATCATTCGGTAAGCAGCTTCTTGCAACCAACCTTTGCAGACCATTTTATTTCCAGTGGGTGCTTTTACTACGCGAGACATTTTTCCTCCAAAGAAAGCTCCGAAAATGGTTCGCGATCTTTGTGTCACTTAAAACACAAGCTAACTCCGAATCATTTTCCGATTCCAATTTAGTATCAAAGCTCGCACTATCTGACAACGAGTTGCGCTGCGGCAACAAACTTCACTTCGGTCTAAGTTTGCCATGAACCAGAAAACCTTCGATCAGACCCTCGTGATAATATGAAAATGATGGAATTAATGATGAAGATCCTTCCTCTCATTCTTCTTTATAGTCTTTCTGTTCCCGCCTATACGGGCGCTCCCTCTTCAAATGGCAGCAAGACCCTCTTAATTTGGGGAGTCCCCTCTGAGTCCGTCAGCAAAGAAGATAAAACTGCACCCATTACCAAACAAACTGACGCTTTCATTTCGTTTCTGAGTGAGAACTTGCCAGAATACCAACACGAATACTTTAGCGGCAATGTTGACCGCATCTTGATGACAGTCCGTAAAAGTGAAAACACCTGCTTTACGGCCAGCCTGGAAGATCGCTCGCGCTTGGAATTTGGCCATTGGACGCCCTACATGATCATGCCTCCACCAGTCCTGGTCATTCGCAAAGACACGCTCCCCTTACTGAACCTTCACAACGGCAAGGTTTCCCTGGAGGAGCTTTTCAAGAATAAAAAACTAAAGGGCTTTGCAGCAACATCCAGGTCTTTTGGACCAGAAATTGATAGGTTTTTAAAAACTCATCAGTACGCAAAAATAAATAGATTTTCCATGGATTTCTACTCACAGAATCTTTTAGAGATGATCGCCAACAATCGCGTCGACTATACGATTGAGCATAGTTTTGTCTTTTCTGTGTATAATAAAAATTATAAAAACTTGGTGATGATTCCGATTCAAGAAGCAAAAAAACCCTTGGAAATTTTCGTAGTCTGCTCACGTTCTCCATTGGGCAAAGAAGTCATCGAGAAAGTCGATCGCATCATCCGCCAAAACGTTCTCTTGGCCTCATTTCAAAAACAAACTCTCAAGATAGTTCTTTCGAAGTTGCCGCCCGCATTTCTTCCGGAACTAGAGAGATACTTTAAAGAACGAGCAAAAAAATCCGTCGTCGAATAAAAAAGGCGCCTTTTTTATTTCTCATTTGCAATGCCGATTTACCACTCAAGTTCGCCGACAGCTTTTTGCACGACATTCAAAAGTTCATTTGAATTCATCATGCCTTTAATCGCTTCAACGTCCTTTGCGAAGATGCGATCTTCTTTAGCAAATGGAACTGACTTACGAATGTATTCATGGGCTGCTTTCACCGCCGCCGAAGGCTTCAACGGAGCGATCAAGTCCAAAGCTTGGCAACCTGAAAGCAATTCCATCGCCACAACGTTTTCAGCATTGCGCAGAATCTGCGTGAACTTTCTTGCCGCAATCGTTCCCATGGAAACGTGATCTTCTTTTTCCGCAGATGTTGGAATTGAATCCACGCTGGCCGGATGAGCCAAAACTTTATTCTCACTCACCAAAGAGGCCGCAGCCACTTGCACAATCATGTGACCAGAATTCAAACCACCATTTGGAGTCAAGAACGGAGGCAATTCACTCATTTGAGTCGAAATCATTTTTGAAATACGGCACTCGCTGATGCTAGCTTGGGAACTCAATGCGATTCCCGCGAAGTCCATTGCGTGCGCCACTGGCATGCCGTGGAAATTTCCGCATGACAAAACTTTATTGTCATCGGCAAATACCAATGGATTATCTGTTGAAGAATTGGCTTCAGTCTCAAGAACCTTCACGATGTAACGTAAAGCATCTTTAGCCGCACCATGAACCGCAGGCATACAACGAAGAGAATACGCATCTTGTACACGACTATCGTTATTCAAATGGCTTTGACCAATTTCGCTCATCTCGCCCATCAGTTTCATCAAGTTACGCGCAGTCTTTGCCTCACCCGGATGAGGACGACTTGCAGAGATCAACGGATCGAAGGCCTTACGTGATCCACGAAGACCCTCCAAAGACATAGCTCCTGCTAAGTCAGCCATCCACAATAGACGACGGGCTTCCCACAAAGAAAGCAAACCAATGGACGTCATCACCTGGCAACCGTTGATCATTGAAAGACCTTCTTTGGCTTTCAACTCAAGAGCTGTGATATTTTTCTTTTTCAAAAGTTCTTGAACTGGAACGATCTTACCGTTCTCGCCCCAAGCATCTCCTTCACCGATGATCGTCAACGCCAAGTGAGACAGCGGAGCCAAGTCACCACTCGCGCCCACTGAACCCTGTGATGGCACAACAGGAATGATGTCGTTATTCAAAAATTCTAAAATCTTTTCAACGACCAAAGGACGAATGCCGCTATGGCCTTTAGCCAAGGCATTCGCACGAAGCATCATCATCGCGCGCGTTTCCGTTTTTGTGAACGGCGCACCGATCCCCATGGAATGAGAGCGAATCAAATTTCTTTGCAGCTGTTCAATTTCAGAATCAGAAATGCGCACTGAAGAAAATGCACCAAAACCTGTATTCACCCCATACATCACTTCGCCGCTAGCAATACGACCGTCGATATAGTCGCGAGACTTTTGCATTTGTGCTTTTGCCGAAGCCGCCAGCTCCACCTTCTCTGAAGGATTATGAGCCGCCGCATAGAGGTTCTCTAAAGTGATATTCTCACCAGTAATCTGCATATCCAAAACTCCTTAAAACTAGAGTCGGCATCCTAGCCCACCCCCCGCCAATTGGGTACGCCGTACCTTTTTGCGATGCGGTGCTCAGATAGCTTTCCTGGATGGTTGATGCGGCGCGTGGCAAAAAGGTACGGCGTACCCTCTGGAATGCGAAAAGGGAAGGCTTTGTGGGCCTTCCCTTTTTTGGTGATCGCAGTTTTTTTGGTTTTGATTAGAAAACTAGAGGTAGAGAGACGGAGAGTAGGACTGTTTCATCTTTGTAGTCTGGGTAGGCGGTATGGAAGTCACCTCCTGTAGACGTGGCTTTAATATATTCCACGTTCAAAGAAACAAATGGCAATCCCGTAAAGCCTAAACCCAATTTAAAATTGTTGCCGCTTGATTTTGAATCATAAGGACTTTTGAATTTGAACTCATCGGAGAATCCATAGCCAGCCCATACTCTGAATAAAATTGGCAAATCAATACCAACAACACCGTATAGAGTAGTACGATCAAAATCTGCATCACTACCTGAATCTGGTTTGAATTTACCACCACTTTCAAAAGCTCCATCCAAGCCGATCCAGAACATCACTGGGGCTTTGTAAGCCAGGCGTGCGCCAAGCACGGCACCACTGGTTTTTCCGTCTGGGCTTGTAGTTTTACCCATGTCATATCCAAGATAAGGTTCAATCATGATGTTTGCGTGAGCTACTCCGGAAAATCCGAGCATTAGAGCCATCGCAACTAACAATTTCTTCATAAAGTGTTCTCCCTTTGTAACCCAAATTTTTTTCGGATCCTTTACAATTCTTGATGAGGACACTGGTAATCGTCAAACAATTGAAAGTTCATGACGATGCAATTGGCTCACTGGCTAGTTAGCCCTAGGTCTGCATACAAGGAGGCGTTTATGTCGCGCACATATGAAAACGACAGTGAGTACTACGCGTCCCTTCCGCGCAAAAGAGTTGGCTCCGGAGCCCTCCTCTTTTACAAAAACCAACTCCTGATTGTCCAACCAGCCTATAGCTCTGAGTGGCTTTTACCAGGAGGCACCGTCGAAGCTGAGGAATCTCCCCTGGAAGCCCTTCATCGAGAGATCAAAGAAGAATTGAATTTAAAAATTGAACCCATCCAATTAGTGGCCGTGGATTACATTCCTAACCGAGACGTCAAAGGGGAATATCTGCAGTTTCTTTTCGAGGCCAAAGAACTGACTGAATACCAAGTGCAGCAGATTAAAATTTCAGCGAATGATTTTAAAGATTATAAATTCGTCGATATTGAGCATGCTGTTTCCATGCTCACTCCCGCAGCCGCACGACGACTAGAGAGCGCTTTACTGGCCCTTCAAGATGGTCAGTCGATCGTTTATTTGGAAAATGGCAATCAGCCTTCTTTTAGCTCGGCGATGGCTTTTTTATAGTCTTTACCGAAAACAAAACTTCCTGCAACAAACACATCCGCCTCGTGGCAGAGCTTTGCAGTCTCGGCATTGATACCGCCATCGACCTCAATCAAACACTGCAGATTTTGTTTTTTAATTTCCGCACGCAAAGTTGCGATCTTCACAATTTGATCGTGCATGAAAGACTGACCACCAAAGCCAGGCTCTACGGTCATCACCAAAACTAAATCACACAAAGGCAGAAAAGAAAGAACTTCCGAAACAGCGGTGCCGGGACGTAAGGTGATTCCCGCTTTTGCTCCTAAAGAGCGAATTTGTTTCAAAACGGCTTCAGGATTTTTTGTCGCTTCAACGTGAATCGTCAAATAGTCGCTGCCCGCTTTTACGAACTGCTCAATATATTTTTCAGGCTCATCAATCATTAAGTGAACATCCAATGGAATTGGTGACACCTTCTTCAAAGATTTTACAACCGGAACTCCGATCGTGATGTTGGGAACAAAATGTCCATCCATCACATCGACATGAATCCAGTCCGCCCCAGCCTCAGAAACAGCCTTGATCTCTTTTTCAAGATTTGCAAAATCCGCACTTAAGATTGAAGGAGCTACAAGTTTCTTTGGCATCTTCTTAAACACCGACTTTGTCTCCTGCTTTAAGCTCATGTCCCTTTAAGAAATCCACCACGGGCATGCGCGTGCGGGACTCTGGCTGAACTTCATAGACTTTCAAAATACCATCACCCGTCGCCACAGAAAAATGATCTGCATTCACCGAAGTGATCGTCCCAGGCTGCACCGTCACCACACCAGAGACCGGAGTCGCCTTGTGCAGTTTCAACTTTTTACCTTGCAATAATGTGTAAGTTCCTGGGCCGTAAACAAAACCACGGATCTTGCCATCAATTGCTTTCGCCGAAGCAGACCAATCAATTTGTGATTCATGTTTTTCAATTTTCGGAGCAATGGTCACTTGGGATTCATCTTGAGGAACCGGCGCCAAGTTTCCGCGCACATAGTCCATCAACTCCACTTTTAAAAGATCTGCGCCTAGCACAGCCAATTGATCATGAAGTTCCAAAGCATTCATTTCCGAAGTGATTTTAACTTTACGAATGCCGATGATATCCCCGGCATCTAATTTCTTAACCATCTTTTGCAAAGTGACGCCGGACTCGACATCACCGGCTTCAATCGCGCGTTGAATCGGCGCAGCTCCGCGCCAACGAGGCAAAATAGAACCGTGCACATTCACGCAACCAAATTGAAATGCATCAAGAAATTCCTGCGTGAGGATTTGTCCAAAGGCCACAACAACGGCGACCTCGGCTCCCCACGTACGGATCTCTTGCAACATCAATGGATTTTTCTTTAAAGACTCAGGAGCCAAAACTTTTAAGTTATGGGCTTGAGCAAGTTGCTTCACCGGACTTGGCGTCAACTGAAGCTTTCTTCCCGCAGGGCGATCAGGCTGGGTAACCACACCCACAACCTCAAAATGTTCGTCTGCAAGAAGGGCCTTCAATGATGTAACAGCAAATTCTGGGGTTCCCAGAAAGCAGACTCGGACCTTACTCACACTTCCAACTTTTCTGAATCAGAAGATTTAGATTTGCCTTCTTCAGCTTCTTCCTCTTCGGTTTTCTTAGGTGGATATCCGTGCTTCTTAATTTGATTTTTGATTTTGTTGCTTTTCACGAAGCTCAAGTGATCAATGAAAAGTGTTCCTTCCAAATGATCCAATTCGTGTTGCATGCAGATGCCAAGCAGACCGTCAGATTTTACGCGGAATTCTTTTCCGTTCACATCAAAAGCTTTAAGTTCAACCACCACGTTGCGCTCAACAGTTTCAAAGAAACCAGGAACTGACAAACAGCCTTCATCAAAAGTCGTTTTGCCTTCACCTTTTACAATTTCAGGATTGATCAAGATCAACGGTTGTTTCACCGAAGCTTCAAGCTCAGACATCTCTTCATCTTTGTAGCGGCGGCCTTTGTCATCTTTAGGGCGCGTATCGATGACCACCATGCGAATCAACTCACCAACTTGTGGAGCTGCCAAACCAATACCATGGGCATCGTACATTGTTTCGATCATGTCGTCGGCCAACTTTTGCAAGTGCGGGCCAAAAGTCTCCACCGGCTTCGAAACTTCGCGAAGACGAGGATCTGGGAATGTGAGGATTTTCATGATCATAGGGGCCTCCAACAAGAGCCCCATTATATCAGCGTTTTAGGCGTTTGAGAAGGACCAAGCCCAAGAACCCCATTAACAAATTCGGAGCCCAAGCTGCCACCAAAGGAGGCACAGTGCCATGTTGCCCAAGAGTGATTCCTGATGAATAGAGCACGTAATAAGCGAAAACCAAGCCCAAACAGATCCCCACGTTCAGCATCGTACCGCCAGAACGGGCTCTCCCTACACTAAATGGGATGCCTAAAAGACACATGACCAGGCCGGCAAAGGCAAAGCTGATCTTGGAGTGATAGTCGACCTCGTAGGCCACCGTATCAAGACCCGCGTCTTTGTTTTTATTGATGAAGTGCTCCAACTCTTTCTGCGACATCATATTCGCAGTCTGCCCTGCACTTTGTAGGTCCTTCGAATCCTCGGCCATCACAATACTTTTATTTTTGAACTGACTGGTCAGAGGAAAGCTCGAGTCCTTGCTGAAGACCGTCACAGTGCCGTTTTCAAGAAGCCACTGACTGCCTTTAATTTCAACATCATGGGCTGTCATCATTTGCACTAGATCCCAATTGTCATTGAAGAAATACATCGTCAAACCTTGAGCTCGGTCACCTTTAGCACTCAAGGTTTTGATATTAAAAATTGAGTCCTTGGTGCGATACCAAATCTTGTTGGTCTTCACAGTCGAAAACCGATGTGGCTCTTTTTTGATATCATAATAAAAGATATAATTTTTCTGCTTGATCGCGGCTGGCACCATGCGATCCCCCGCCATGTAACCCAAGCCTGATAACAGAATCACCCACACCAGGATGGGCGTTGAAATCCGCAAAAGACTCATTCCGCTGGAAAATAACGCTATGAGTTCATTGGCTTTATTCAAGCTCGTCAGGGTTAAAATTGTGCCCATCAAACAGGCGACCGGAAGAAGCTTTTGGATGATCTCTGGGAAGGAATAAAGGTAATAATCTAAGAGTGTTCCTGGAGCTATATTTTTGTACGAAGCCAACGTCGACATCGCATCCACAGCTGTGAAGAGCGTCAAAAAAACTAAAAGGCCACCGATGAAGTAGCCCCAAAAAAGCCATGATGTGTAACGGTCGATGCGGTTCATACTGGTATTATGTCTTGACTCAATGTGAAAATACTATTTAACTTTCCTTATGGCTTTACGCGTCTTGCTAGCAGATGAGAGTTCCACAATTAAAAAGGTCATGCAACTGGCTTTGTCAGATTTCGCTGTTGATGTGAAATCTGTGCCCGTGGGCTTAGACGTGCTTGGCGTCGCAAAAAGTTTCAAACCAGACATTGTATTTGCCGATGTGCTTCTTGCCAAAAAAAATGGCTACGAAGTTTCTGCTGAATTAAAAAATGATCCTGAAACAGCCAACATTCCTGTCGTTTTGATGTGGAGTGGTTTCATGGAAGTTGAAGAAGGCAAAATCACAGCCTCTGGAGCCAATGGTCGTTTAGAAAAGCCTTTCGATGCGGACCACTTGCGCAACCTTGTAAATACACTTGTCAAAAAAGCGACGACAAATCCAGTGAGCAGCTTCTTGAACTTCCCGGATATGCCGGACTTTGAAGAAACTCCTGCTGAAGCTGTACCAATGGAAAACACAGATGCTAACAACATCTATGCGATTCCAGAGGAAAGCGGAACTGGCTTTGCCGTACTTCCCGATGCCGATGCGAATCCGCTGGATCTTCCAGACGAAGAGTTTTCTGCCGTTCCTCTGACTTCACCGAAAGCTGAAGAAGAACATGACGAAGGTGGTTGGGCTCATCAGGACTTAACAAAATTCAAAATCAATATTCCTGAAACTGAAAGTTCTGACTTTGCTTCTAAATTTGTGATTCCGCAGGATGATGATCTTGCTAATGCGCACTTTGAAGTTTCTGGTGATTTTGAAGAAGTTAGTTTTCACGAGACTGATAACTTGGGACCGGATTTGACTCAGAAGCCTGGGGCTAAACCTGCTTCTGCTTCTCAACCAGCTCCCTCCTCCGCTAAAGCTACGGCGGGCGAGACCGTGACTTCTGGGGCTAGAATGGCTACACCTCGAACTGCGCAGCCAGTTTCTACGGAGTCATTGGTTTCTACGGTCTCGAAATCCGTTAAAGAACAAATGATGGAATCTCTGAAAAAGGGTCCGTCTGCTGCTCAGCCCAATACTCAATCTCAAGGTGACATGAAAGCCGATATGATGGAAAAGATTGTTCGAGAGGAAGCTCGAGAATTGATCGAAGCCATTTGCTGGAAAGTCATTCCCGAGATCGCAGAACGTATCGTGCGTGAAGAGATCAACAAAATCCTTCGCGACACAGATAAATCTATCTAGACCTGCACTTCCTCTCAAGTAATTGAACACCTGAGGGGCCCCATGAACTTAATTGATCTAATTCGCGCAGCTATCAAAGAAGACATGCCTAACGGCGACGTGACCACAGAATCACTGGCATTGAAGCCTCGCTCTGGTCGCGCCCGTTTGAAAGCAAAAGAAGACATCGTTCTTTCTGGAGCCGCGGCCTTTGAACAAACAATGCAGTTATTGGAACCGAACTCCCGTGTGAAATGGCATTTCGAAGAAGGCGATGAGATCTTAAACGGTCAAATCATCTGCACGATCGAAGGCGACCTTGTGCAAATCTTGAAGGCAGAGCGTGTTGCCCTGAACTTCTTGGGCCATCTTTCTGGCATTGCGACTCTCACTCGTCGTTTTGTTAAAAAAATGGAAGGCACTAAAACTAAAATCCTCGACACTCGTAAAACAACTCCTGGCTTCCGCGATCTTGAGAAGCGCGCCGTTGTTCATGGTGGTGGCGTTAATCATCGCATGAATTTAAGTACAGCGATCTTAATCAAAGACAATCACATTGCTTTAGCTGGTGGCTTGAAAGCGGCAGTGACTCGCGTGCGCGAGCATAGCAATTTGCCAATCGAAGTGGAAACTCGCACCTTGGCTGAAGTGAAAGAGGCGATTGAGTTGAATGCCACTCACCTTCTTTTGGATAATATGAATAACGACATGTTGAAACAAGCCTTGGCTATCATTCCTGAAGGCGTGATGACCGAAGCAAGCGGCAACATGAACTTGGACCGCGTGAATTCAGTGGCACAACTGGGTGTGACTTATATCTCAGTGGGCGCGTTGACTCACTCTGCACCTGTGGCTGATGTCAGTCTTGTTTTTGCTTGGGAGGAATAATTGGAAACTCCTTTAGCTGATATCAAAATTGGAAAAGTAACTTCGCAATGGGCTGAAAACAATCATCTCTTCGCCTCTTATCAGTCGCAAATCGACAGCACCAATTCTTTGGCGAAAGAAGAAGCTTTTGCTGAAGAACTTTTGGCGGAGTCTTTGTGCATTTACTTAACGGACCACCAAACTGCGGGACGTGGTCGCGGCCAGAACTCCTGGATTGATAGTCGTCCGGGCAGTTCATTACTCAGTTCCTGGTCTTACTTGTTGGGTGTGAAACCTCAACCGACGACTTCTTGCTTGATCGGTCTTGCTGTTTACAGAGCTTGCTCAACTACTTGGCCCTTCCTTGCTTGGAATTTAAAAGCTCCGAATGACATTTACATCGGCGACAAAAAAATCGCCGGCATCTTAGTTGAAAACGTTATTCAAGGTGATGAAGTTCGTTTGATCATTGGACTGGGTTTCAATGTCACGTCTTCACCGGAATCTGTTGAAACGGCAACCAGCTTACTGGAAGAGTTGCCTCCGGGTGCGCCGCTTTTGGGTCAGGATTATACGGCATTCTTGGATCGTCTGTTGTTCGAATTGACGGTGGCAGTTTCACACTGTGAAGAACAATTGAGCCCAACGGATCAGTTGTCTTTACTGACTGCTTTGAATTTGCATCCTTTGCTTCCTGAAATTTACACAGGCATGCAAGCTGATGGCAGTTTGTTCATGGGCGCAAAGAGAATCAATTGGATGGAACTCTAAGAGGTATTCAATGGCACTGACATTCACGCCTTTTCCAGAACTAGGAAATACTTGTCCAGACTTCACTCTGCCTGCTGTGGATGGGAAGACTTATGGACTAAAGGATTTTTCAAATGGAAAACCTTTGGTGGTGATGTTCATCTGCAACCATTGTCCTTATGTTCAAGCCATTGAAACTCGCTTGATTGACTTGGGCGCAGACCTAAAAAAACAAGGTGTTCATGTTGTAGCCATCTGCTCAAACGATGCCGCTGATCACCCTGAGGATTCCTTCGAAAATTTGCAAAAACGTGCAAAGGAAATGAACTACCCGTTCGTTTATTTGCATGACGAAACACAAACCGTTGCCCATCAGTTTGGTGCGGTTTGCACGCCGGATTACTTTGTTTATGATGGCGATTTGAAATTGGTTTATCGCGGACGTCTTGACGACTCTTGGAAAGATGCCGCTCGTGTTACTAAAAGAGAATTGTACGAAACCGTTCAAACCCTTTTAAAGGGAGAGAAAGTTTCAGAAGACCAGACGGCCTCCATGGGCTGCTCTATTAAGTGGAAGTAAAATGAAATACGTTTTGGTATTTGTACTTGCGGCTATTATCGCTTTCGGAGTTTATCTTTCAACCTATCTTGGTGCCTTCAAAGGTGTTGATATCACTCAAGGGCAACAAGGTCCTTTTAAGATCGTTTACATTGATCATGTGGGCCCTTACCATAAAATGAATAAAGACATCGAAGTAGTGGAAAAGTTCTTCGTTAAAGAAGGCAAACCTTGCGGCAGAACCTTCGGCGAATACATGGATGATCCTCAAGTGACTGAAGAAGCTCGTCTTCGCGCAAAAGCGGGTTGCATCGTGGATGAATATCCTAAAAATCTTCCTGAGGACTTCAAAACCGGCGAGTTTGCAGCAAAAAAATATGTCATCGCGACATTCACCGGATCCCCGGGCATTGGACCTTTGAAAGTTTACCCTCGCGTGAACGACTATATGAAGGCCAACAAACTTCAACAAGATGGCGCTTTGATCGAGATCTATGAAATCCACTCGATCACAGAAAAAAATGCCATGACAACGACTTATCTATTCCCAGCTAAAGACGCTGAGACAAAATAGCCCCGGCTAGGTACGGACACACTTTTGGTTGAGATCTGCGTTATAAAAATAAAAAAGGTCGGTTCATCGCCGACCTTTTTTATTTTCTAGATGTGTAAGTTCGATGCACGCTTTTGAACGTCGAGAATTGACGCAACTCTCAACCAAAAGTGTGTCCGTACCTAATTGATTTCGTATTCTGCGGTTACATCTACGCGGACTTTGATTTGGCCGGAGGAGAGTTCTGTTGGGGCGTTGTCGGCTGCCATGGAGGCTTTCATTGCGAAGCCGCCTCTTAGCATTGGAACTGGTGGTCTGATGTTGGTTGCTCCGTGGCTGATTCTTGCGACGTTTTTGATTTTAACGCCAGCGGCTTTTGCGATCTCTTCTGCTTTTGTTTTTGCAGAGTGAACTGCATCTGCCAAAGCTGCTGTTTCAACTTTAGATCTTTGGTCAGAATCCCAGCTGATGTTGTTCACATTCACGCCTGAATCCGTGCCTTTTTTCTCTACTACTAAGGCATCTAAAAAGTTTCCAGCCTCATCCACTTTTCTGATGGTCACCATCAAAGTGTTTACAGCTCTGAAACCCACCATCTTGTTTTGTTGGGTTTTCTGATCATAAATGTATTCAGGATTCAAAGCGTAGTTGTCGGTTTGAATGTCTTCTTTTTTGATTTTAAAGTCGTCAAAAGTTTTTTTAACTTGTTTGTATTGATTGGCCGCTAGCTGTTGGGTTTGCTTGGCTGTCGGGGCCTTGCTCCAAACTTCAACATTCATGATCACCATATTTGGATCGAGACTTTTTTCGGCGCTGCCACCTACGATGATCAAACGTTCATCTGCATGGGCTAGACTTGCAAAGGTTGCTAAAGATACGACTAACGAGGCTAAAGCTTTTCTCATAAAATCCCTTTCGTTATACCTTCTAACGATAAATCAAAGATTACTCAGGTCGCAATCGTATTAGTTTGAATCATCTGCCTGGACGCGGCGTTCTTCCACTTGCGTCTGATGTGTTAAATTCCAGATAATGTCAGGGTTCAATAACTCAAGGAGAATACCTTCAATGAAAAAAATGATCGTTATGGTAAGTGCTGTCGCTTTGCTACTTAGTGCTTGTGCGACAATGGAAGAAAACAAAAAAACAACTGCTGGCGTAGGTATCGGAGCTCTTGCGGGTGGTATCGCTGGTGCTGTCATCGGTCACCAAACTGGCAACCGCAATGCGGGAGCTTTGATCGGCGCAACTTTGGGTGCGGGTGTTGGTGGTTTGATCGGGAATCGTCTCGACAAACAACAAAAAGAACTAGAAAAAATTGCTGAGACAAAAAGAACTGAGCAAGGTCTTGTGACAAAACTTAAAAGCGACATCTTGTTCGACACTGGAAAAGCTGATTTGAAACCACAAGCTAAAGAGAACATCAATCAATTGGCTTCAATCATGAAGAAGTACCCAGAGAACGTATTGACGATCAAAGGTTACACTGACAGCACGGGCTCAGATAAAGTGAATAAACCACTTTCTGAAAAACGCGCGAATGCAGTTCGTGAGCAACTTGTAGCTGCTGGTATTCCACAAGCAACAGTTTCAGCTCTTGGTATGGGTTCAGAGAACCAAGTCGATGAAGGTAAATCTAAAGATTCTTTAGCGAAAAACCGCCGCGTGGAAATCGAAATCACTGTTGATGAATCGAAAGTTCCGAAACAAAAAGGCGCTTAAGCTTTAAAAGCTCAATTTGCTAATAAACAAAAAAGGTCGGCTGAAAACCGACCTTTTTTAATTTCCAGAGATAACACTCACTGTTCACCTTTTAAAAATATTTGATTCGGATAATCTTTGACTGGCTTGACTGCTTGCTTTTGATAATGCCGCGCAACTTTCGAATTCTTGATTCTCATGCCAGCTCGACTATTCTGAATGTCTGCCTTAAGACCAACATAGATAAATGCTTTGAGCATCTTCCTGTCTGCCTTCTTCTTTGTTTCTAAACGAAAAAACCACAGCCCTACATTTAATTCTTCAAGCCCACCCCGAAGAAATCCTTTTACCTGAGAGGATTTTTCCGAAGGGATCTTAGCAAGAGCTTCCCTCAATGACGGGTCGTATTCGTGAAGGGCTAAAAAAATATACTGACTCGTTCCCGGATCCTTTAGAAATTGGTCTACTGAGATGGAGTTCACAATCATATACTGTTCTCGCTGTTTCTCGGGACGAACATCAACAAAAACGGGCTCTTTCTTCGCCTCTTGGAATATCCTCATGACGTCTTTGAACTGCAGAGACTTCACACCAGAAACATCATTGGCACTCCACGTCTGTTTTTTAAGATCAGCAGCTCCTGGCCGATAAATAAAAATCCGCTTCATCCCTTTATTTTTCAAGACCGCGGCCACGGTTTCTAAGGAGCGGTCTCCAGCATGTTGACCTACTAACAAAATCGGCTCATCAGTTCTAAATTGTTTCAGCAACCCTGCAAAATCAGCGGACTCCCGTCCAGGTCCATTAATATGATAGAAGTGAAAGTTCGCAGGAACATTCAAGTAAAGCGCACCTCCGGAAAGTAACTTGGTATCCTCACTCTCTGTTAAAAAAACAATATTGGCCTGGTCATACTTAGAACGAAAATTTTCCAGGTCTTTGGAACTTTCTAAGCTTGTATAAAGTGGTGAAAGCACCGGGACACCATAGTCAGAGCGTTTCCAATCATCTCCCGCTATCTTTGCAAGAATTAAAGGAGGTCGCTTTATAAAATAGGGAAAGATGCCGGACATTCTTCCCACGACACGAGGTACATCCATGTCCTTCTCTAAAGAGTTGTCATGAAGGTACTGATTTACTTCTTCAAGACTTTGAAACTCCATTTTCGATTGAACTTTTATTGGCATATCCACCGTATAATAAGTAGGCCCATCGCGGCCCAACGCTTCTTCATAAAATGATGCTTCAAACTGGCCCTCTGCTAAGCAAGGCAGATCTTCTTTAGAAAAAATAATATAACTAGCTTTTGGAGCCCACACCATTTTCAAAAGAGGCTTTGGTAAGACCAAATGTTCTTCTGAAAACTTGTAATCGCACCAATTGCGTGCCCGAGTTTGTATCTCTACAACTTCGTCTTGCGAGGCTTGTTTAGAAGACGGCGCAGCCACTGGAGCCGCAGCCCCTAAAGACTTCGGCTCCAAAGCCAGCTTATCAACAGTCACATTGGCGACTGCCCCCCCAATAGATTTTCGAGTCGCAAAATAACCAACCCCTAAAATCATGACAGCCGCGGCAATCAGGTGTTTAACTTTCATATTGAACCTCGCGATGGTGAACAAATATCAATAGAAAACAGATATACAAAATGACTCCCCAACTAACTTGGCTGAGGTTGAGCATGAACAAAGCACCGACATGCATTCCCAAGGCTGCATAACACCACGCTAGCTGCGTTCTGCTGAAGAGAACCAAAGGACTAGAAAGCTCTACCAAAACACTGAAATATGAAATTCCTCGCAAAAACAAAGACGGAACATATTGCAAAATAAATCCTGAAAAAATACTCCGTGCCCAGGGTGAGGTTGCCAGAATATTTCTTAAAGCCGTTCCATCCTTCCAGCCTTCATCGTTGTACAAAAACTTTGTCACTCCGGCCGAAAAATGAGTGCCTGCGATTCCGCAGCAAAGCAAAAAAAGAAGATCTTCAGGCAAGTCCTGATCTCTTAGGTCTTTCTTCCCAGAGATCTTCCAGAAAAAAAGAACAATAAAAAGAGTATTTAATAAAGGAACCTCGGGAGAAATCACTTCTGTGTGTAAAGCCAACTCAGCAATGTTGATGATTAGTAAGCCTAAGGCACACATGGCCAGAATTCTTCATGTGGCAAAGATAAATCCCAAGGAAAATAGAATCTGAAATACAAAAAAGAAGGGACTCCAATCACCGTAATACATCTTCGCGTAAGGCAAAGCCATGCTGAGATAATAAATAGAATAAAAAGCAAAGGCATAGCGCCAGTATTCAAATTTTCTTGCAGGTTTAAGTTGAGCACTTTTAATTGCAGTTATAAGGTTCATCTCGGACCACCTGCCCCAGTATGTTGCGATTTCTAAGAACCACTACTTCGTTACTTGATGCACACTGAGCCTCTAAGTTCAAAGAGGAGGACCCACAAAAGAATCTCTTCAAAGATTCTGCTCGTTTAACGTAATTACTGCGCGTCGCTGAGCCCGACCAAAGAGAATACTGTAAAACCTTGATATGGTGATTCGTCTCGATGGACTCCACCAGCTTAGCATCCAATGCCGTCCAGTGAAATTGACCGTTACTATCATAACATCCAAACTCAGTTCGGGGCTTCCCTTCCACGCTTTCCAAGGACTGCCGAAATGGATTCAAAAGCCACGAAAAACTTCGCCCGCCATCCACTCGTGTCCAATGAAGAAAAAAGGCTACACGAAACAAAGTTGCTCCAACAAAAAGAGACAATAAAATGCAAAGACGTAACGTCAGAATTCTATTTCTTTTTAGCTTCATAAATCACATGTCTTAGTGTGACTTCCTTTGCCGATAGAGTGTCGTCCGCCTTCAGCTTCATTTGTCGGTACCATCGCCCCTTTGCAGGAATATGGTAGACATGGCCATTACACAGACAGAAGAATTTAAAATTCATGCTTTCATCCACAGGAGCAGTGTGATGTGGCGCCACCGAAAAATTCAGGGCATGATCTGCAAGATTATCAATGACTAACAGAATGTCTTTTTGTTGATGGCTCCACATTCTAACTTTTGAATCGGTGATTTCGTCTTTCATTAAGGCCTTGATTTGTTCGGTCACGACTCCTGTTTGACTATCACGAAGCCCATTCCCTTTCGGCAATAAATACATATGCACATGCACCGGTAAATTAGAATAGTCCCATTCCAAAGAAAACACCGTACTTGCCGCCATCGCAGCACTCGTAAAGCACTGAAGTAAGAGACTTAATAAAAATATCTTCTTCCAGCTCTTAATTCGCATTGTAAATCCGTTTCGCGTATTTTTCCTTTACGACGTTTTCAGCCAAACCAATAATCTGATGCTCAACTTTAAAAAATTTAACACGGGAATCTTTGACTAAATTTAATCTTAAAACACGATACCAAGTTTTGCCGGCAGGCAGTTTATAGACTGAATGATTGCATAAGCACTCGAAATAGAATCCCGCAGATGCGTGATCTGGGTGCATAGTATGAGGCGCAACAAAGAAGTACATATCTTTGCCGGTGGTATTTTCAATGACCATGACCAAAGACTTACTTTCTCCTCCGAGAATATTGAATGCGCCGCGAATCTCCTTTGTGATTGGCAAAGAGGCCTTACTGTCGATCACCTTTGTTTCAGAGACCTTTTTAGACTTTTCAGCATTGGGTTCATAAAGCTTTACAGCTAAAGGAAAATCTTTCGTTTTGAAACTAACATCCACTTCGGCTGCAAGCGCCTGACGCACAAATAGAAGTATCAGCAGTGTAGAGATTTTTTTTACTTTCATAAGTTGTCCTACCTTAGCCTCCACCGCCACCTCCTCCGCCGCCGCCGCCGCCACCGCCACCGCCGCCACCTCCGCCGCCGCCGCCGCCGCCACCTGAACCTCCACATCCTCCGCCAGCGCCGCCGCAACCTCCGCCGCCTGCGCCACCTCCTCCTCCGCCGCCCCCGCCACCCCCGCCGCCACCACTGTACCCAGCAGTTTGGACAGGACTAACAAGATTGCACATGGAAGGGTCATAGTAACAGGGAGGTATCATCTGCGTAGGACATGTTAAAGGAATGCACATTGCCGATCCGTCAGCTTTCAGACCTTTCATCATCGAACCCGCAGGACACGTCCAAGGTCCGCCTTCAAAAAGAGGCCTACAAATTTTCGTATTTGTTTGCGGATCAATACCTACAACCTTTTCACCATCGGGACAATTTCCATTAAATGGAAGAATGCAATTCCCGCCCGACGAAACGCCGCCGGCAGATGAACAGTAAGACTCATTAGTTAAAGTCAACTCGCCAAGATAAGTCTCGAAAGTTCCATAGCGAGAAATCTCTTCAACGCGAACATTGGAACTCGCTTCAAGTTTTCCACTTACCAAGTATTGAGCGCGATTGCAGTTCGCACCACTGCAGATCGTTTTAAGCTGGGTCACATAACGATAGTTGCAACCGTTACTTCCAAAAGTTGTGCAGGGATTGCCATTTTCATCAAAACCATAACTGGCGTTGGCGGGATCTGATAAAAGCTGATTGGCAGAAGTGTATACTTTCAAATTCACAAATTGATTCGCCGGTAAGCCCGATTGACAAGTCAGCGAAGTTGTTAAACAAGGCATACCATTCATGGCAGCGATATTTAGAAGTGAATTATTATCTCGCAAGGAAGCAATCAGTCGGCTTTTATAATTCTCAATTTTTGAAAATCTATGCACATTGGCGCTCATGCCAAAGTTCACCTTGCTTAGTTGGAAGGTGGCTAAAACAACTCCACCAACCAAAGCCGTCGCCAACAAAACCTCTATCAAGCTCAAACCCTTTTGATTTTTTCTTAATAAAGAAAGCATCTGAAACTCCCGTCAGCATTAAGACCCGTCACGCCATTTCCTTGAGGACACTTCGTATCCACGAAAGGTAAAATCACACAGTCCGGAGAACCGTCGGCATTCAGTCCTCTCATAAATTGATCCTGATCGCAGATCGTCGGCGTGGACACCAAAGAGCAAATACCTGTCGTTGAAGAGACATGCCCGCCCAACTTTTTACAGCCCTCATCAACGGTCCCACTTTTCAAACCCTGTACGAGAGAAAATCCATACTTATTGGCATTGTCTGTATACAGAGAAAAATTATTAGTGCTTTTTTTCAACGGAGAAAAAACAACCGTTCCCGTTAAGACAATTTGAGGACTTTCAGGAATATTGGCATTTACTTGCGCAAATGACGTCAGGCCACAGGGGTTCGTCTTGCATGCCCACGAAACTTGATATTGAAAAACACAATTCGCATCGCCTGCGACAGGATCAAATGTGTTACAGATGTTGCCATCCCAATCAAAACCGTCAGTCCCTCCGGCCGAAACAACTTTGGTCGTTCCATCTGCCAAGTAAACGCTGATCGGCCCCTTGACGACTCCATCGCAATTCTGTCCCGCAGCGGTCAGACAACTGGCTAAGCTGGCATTTTTTAAAATCGTCTGTTTCCAATTCGATTCATTTGCCACCACAGCTTCGATATTGTCGCGAATAAGTTGAATTGTATAAGCCGCTTCAATCCTCTTTTGATCTCGCATAAGAGCAATGTATTGATTGGCCAAAGCATAACCAACGATACTAATGATCACACCTACGACAAACACAATTGGAAGAACGCTTCCGCGCTGATTCTTAATCATATGTCTATTTGCAACCCATTCCGCGCACTCGACTGGCGCTAACAAGACCTCGATTCAATAAACTTTGAACCTGGGCTCCATAGGTAGGATTCGTAACTCTTGGTAAGCAAAGCCCCTGAGCCAAGACCTGCTGCATACATCCTGCAGAACAAATGGGCTTGCCATTCTTATCTATGCCTTGCACGATTTCTCCAACACCACAGACAGAATCTGGATAGGATCGACACAACACATTTCCCTGATTATCAAAACCTGAAACATATTGTCCTGATGGACACTGAGAACTATACGAGCCCACTGGCTTGACACATCTTTGAGGATTTCCTTGAAGCTGCCCTCCCATCGAAGCACAAACTGCGGCATCAGAAGAGGACGTTTGTTTAAACTGATGACTCACGAAATAGTTGACAGTATTTACGTCACCCACTGGGTGATTGGCCGCATAGTAAAGAGTCGCTGAGATTTGTGCGACAGGATTTAAACAAGGATTGGCACTACAAATTGCCTTCCAGGTCGCAATCCACTTAAAAGGACAAGCAGAAGTAGCATTGGAATTATTAAAGCCGTTACAAAGTCCCCCACTTGCAGTCAGTCCCGCCGTCGCATTCACAGTAAGACTTAAAAAAGGAACGACATTTCCTTTTTCGTCATAGAGATTGATTTCGCCACCGGCCCCCGCGCAATTTGTTTTATTGAGAACACAAGCCATATTGGGATTATTTTGCATTGTCGCCAAATAAGCCGTATCCGCGCGCATGACTCGTTCAAGCTGAGCTTTGTATTGCGAAAAATCTTGGTCTTGCTGCATATGAACTTTCGACTTACTAAAATTGTAAATCGTCTTTCCTACCACCACAAAAACCAAAGATTCAATTTCGACAGTAAATTGAAATTCC
>CAZPYX010000046.1:0-24383 GCA_964590635.1 uncultured Bdellovibrio sp. | reverse complement strand
AGAACGCCAGATGAAAGTCAGTCCTGCTTTTTCAACCGCTTCAGCAAAATCGGCGTTCTCTGATAAGAAACCAAAGCCCGGATGAATCGCTTGCGCACCACCGGCCAAAGCTCCATTGATATTTGCCGGAATGCTAAGATAACTTTCCGCAGTTGCTGCAGGACCGATGCATATAGTTTTTGTCGCCATTCTGAAGGCGCGGGAATTAATGTCGGCCTCAGAGTGAAGAAGAACTGTTTCGATCCCCAACTCTTCGCAGGCTTTAATGATACGAACCGCAACTTCTCCGCGGTTCGCAATGGCAATACGCTGAAATTTAACAGGCATTTTTGTCATGGTGCAAAAGCTCCAATTTTAAAAGCTTTATCTATAAACTCGATTCCCTGTTAAGGCAACGAAAAGGAGCTCGAATTCAGGCCAAATCCCTAAGCAGATTGAGGCTTTGGCACTTGTACGATGGAGCTAAAAACCTTCTCCTCTAAGCCTTTGAAGTTAAAGGGCTTTAAAACATTTTACGGCTTCAAGAACACTGGGAAACTCGATGAAAAATCCATCTCTCAAAGTCTTAATTTCACGACCGCCATAAGTTGGAAAAATCTCGCGCAAGATATTGCACTTCTGTCGCAGTAAGCGCATTGCCAAATTTTCGTCACGATGAAAGATCGCGCTGTAGACAATGTCCGTAAACATCAGCGCAGCCAATCGACGACGATCTAAAGCTGGGCTAAATTTTATGAATGACCTAGTGGATATTGGCATGCCGGGGACACAGCGGACACCACTTCACTTTCCTAAGATTGTGTTGGGTGAGCCTCTCGCGACGTGAGAGAACTTCCAGATGATGCCACCATAACGCATACAATAGCGAGCAATTGAATTCGCGAAAGATTCTCGTTTAAAAATAAAAATCCCATCAAGGCAGCAAAGGCTGGCTCAAGACTCATCAACACCCCGAAAGTTTTCTCTGGAATACTTCGAAGAGCCATCATCTCTAATGAATAAGGAAGTGCGCTGGATAGAATCGCCACAAAAATGGCCATCAACCAAATGCTTCCATCCATAGCTACGAAATGCACATGACTTAAAGCGGTGGGCGTGACTGTCAAGGCCGCAACAAACATTCCCAATGCCGTCGCTTTGCCTCCGATTATATGATTACCCACTTTTTTCGCGAAGATAATATAAAGGCCCCAGCAAACCCCAGCACCCAAAGCAAATAGCACACCGATGACATCGATGTTTGAAGAAAAATCTGAATGTGGCAAAAACAGAACGATACCGACTGCTGCCAATATAGCCCAGATGAAATCACTGGGTTTCCTAGAGGAAAACAAGGCCACTGACAGCGGACCCGTAAACTCCACGGCAACTGCGACTCCTAACGGAATGCGCTCTAAGGACAAATAGAAAAGCAAATTCATTACGCCTAAAGAGATCCCGTAAAGAATAACTGTAGAGATCGCTTTCTTAGAAAGCTTATGCTTCCAAGGCTGATAAATGGCCAACAACAAAAGAGCAGAAATCCAAACACGTAGAAATGTCGTGGCTTGAGGGCCAATTAAGGGAAAAAGTCTTTTAGCGAAAGTCGCGCCACCTTGAACCGAAACGATAGAAATCAAAACCCAAATGATGGACTTTATTTTCTCCACGAAGGTTCACGCTTTTCCAGAAAAGCTTTGAGGCCTTCTTGACCTTCAGAGCTTGCACGACGTTCCGCAATCAAAGTCGACGTGCGATCGCGAAGTTGTTCCCAAGACATATGATCAACGTCATTTAGAAGTTTTTTTGTCTCACGAACCGCTTCAAAGCCACACTGCTTGTAGTTATGAATGATTTTTTGAATCGCCGTATGACCTTCGCCAACGGGAACAACTTCATTAATAAGTCCCGCTTGTTGAGCAATATGAGGATTAAATACCACTGCCGACAACATCAAAGGACGAACTTTTCCTGGGACTGTTTTGCGGGCGACAAAGGCGCTGATCACCGCTGGAGCGATGCCCAACTTCACTTCACTAAAGCAGAACTGAGTTCCCTCTTCAGCAACGACTTCATCGCAGGCCGCGATCAGACCCAAAGCTCCGCCGAAGGCAGCACCATGAACCATACCGATAACAGGCAAAGTGCATTTCGCAATGGATTCGAACATCATAAATAGTTTCAAAGAGTCTTCACGGTTTTGATGAAAGGTAAAATTCACCATCTCTTTCATCCAATTAAGATCAGCACCGGCGCAGAAGGATTTACCTTCGCCCTGTAAAACCACAACACGAAGATCATGACGATGATTGAATCCATGGAAAGCTTGAGTGATTTCGTGAATCATCTCTGGATTGAAGGCATTACGCACATCAGGCCTGTTGAGCTTTACATAAGCAACTTGATCTAATTCAGTCACAGTTAAAAAATTCATACGCAATCCAATCTCACAAACTTTAAAATCCAAAACTACTCTCACGGAGTGGAAGTGTAGAACCTACTCCTGCGAAGTAGGAGTGCAAGCCAGTTACTCCTGCTTCGCAGGAGTGTAGACCAGCCAAGCCAGCTTACATTCTGAACACGCCCTGGGCTTTATCTCCCCAAGACTTATTCAAACTTGCTGCAATTCCCAATGCCAAAACACGACGAGTGTCTGCAGGATCAATGATACCATCATCCCAAAGGCGCGCTGAAGAATAATAAGCCGAGCTTTCATGCTCGTACTTCTCTAGTGTTGGACGTTTGAATTCCGCTTGTGCAGCGGCATCCATGCTTTGTCCCTTGGCAGCCATCTGATCCATCTTCACTGTCAAAAGAACGTTGGCAGCTTGCTCGCCGCCCATCACGCTGATCTTTGCGTTCGGCCACATCCACATTTGACGAGGCTGATACGCGCGACCACACATGCCGTAATTACCTGCTCCATAGGAACCACCGATAACCACAGTGAATTTTGGAACATGGGCATTCGAAACGGCCATCACCATTTTAGCGCCGTGTTTCGCAATACCTTCTGTTTCATATTTTTTACCAACCATAAAACCTGTGATGTTTTGCAAGAAAATCAAAGGAACTTCGCGCTGCTCGCAAAGCTCGATGAAGTGTGCGGCCTTCTGGGCGCTTTCGCTGAACAAAACACCGTTGTTCGCGATGATACCAACAGGCATTCCCCAAATATGGGCAAAACCCGTCACCAAAGTTTTTCCGTACAAAGCTTTGAACTCATGAAATCTAGATCCATCCACCAAGCGCGCGATGATTTCACGAACGTCGAAGGGAACCCGGCTGTCTTTTGAAATCACGCCATAGATTTCTTTTGAATCAAACAACGGCTCTTCAACAGGAAGCATTTTTAGTTGAACCACTTTTT
The DNA here is from genome assembly GCA_964590635.1 of uncultured Bdellovibrio sp. Taxonomy (GTDB): domain Bacteria; phylum Bdellovibrionota; class Bdellovibrionia; order Bdellovibrionales; family Bdellovibrionaceae; genus Bdellovibrio. Next base: position 21,034 of record CAZPYX010000046.1, on the reverse strand, counting down.
TGTGATTCAAGTGCGCGACGATAGAGCGAGTGATTTCCACCGCATGTTGATCGTCTTCCGCAAAATGGTCGGTCACACCGGATTGCTCACAATGTACAGCCGCGCCACCCAACTCTTGCGCATCAACCACTTCGCCAGTGGCCGCTTTTACCAAAGGAGGTCCACCTAAGAAGATAGTTCCGTTTTCTTTTACGATCACGTTTTCGTCACTCATCGCTGGCACATAAGCGCCACCAGCAGTGCAAGAACCCATCACCACAGAGATTTGTGGAATGTTCGCAGCCGACATACGAGCTTGGTTATAGAAAATTCTTCCGAAATGATCACGGTCAGGGAAAACATCCGCTTGCATTGGCAAGAAGGCGCCACCGGAGTCGACCAAGTAAATACATGGCAAACCGTTTTCAAAGGCAATTTCTTGAGCACGCAAATGCTTCTTCACTGTCATCGGGAAATAAGTTCCCCCTTTCACAGTGGCATCATTCGCGACAATCACGCATTCTGTACCGTGAATCACCCCGATCCCGGTTACCACACCTGCTCCAGGAGCTTGTCCTTCGTACATGTCCCACGCTGCCAGCGTAGAAAACTCCAAGAATGCTGTTCCGCCATCAACTAAGGCTTCGATGCGCTCACGAGCTGTCATCTTGCCACGGGCTTTGTGTTTCTTAGTTGCATCTGCTCCGCCACCTTGTTTTACAAGGTCAACTCGCTCGCGCCACTCTTTGACAACTGCAAGCATGGCCTCTTGATTGGCTTTAAAATCTGCGGAACCTGTATCGATAGAACTTTCTAGAATTTCCATAAAACCTTTTCTACTAAACTTTACAAAACTTACGTTAGCGCCGGAGTGTGCTTCAACTTCAATTGAAAAATAATTCCGCCAACTGCTTGATCATTTGCATCAAAAACTTTCACTTCTGCTTCTGCGGAAGTTTCACGTTGATCACGAAGTTCCGCCAAAACAACCTCACGAGTAGTTTCAGGAAGCTCCATGCGCAGGCGACATTCACTGCTTTGCACTTTGAAAAAATCTGCCTCAATACGAGTCACTGCAATTTCAAAATTTCCCAAAGGAGCATGGCGCATCCACAACAACTTCGCAGCTTCAATGGCCGCCGTGGTGAGCGCGCCTTCATGCATGGTGTTCGCATCGCTCAAGTTGCGAGTGCGAGCTGGCACGACCATTTCAACCTGAGTGTCTGAGAGGCGAGAAATTCTCAGCCCCATGCCCGCCGAAAAAGGACGAACAACATCAAGTGCATAACTCAAGGCAGCATGGGAAGCCTTTGGAGAAACCTCTTCCAACAGGGCCGCCAAGTCCGCTGCACTCAAACGAATGCCGCGTTCTTCAAGTTGCGTCTTCAGACCATCTTTCGCGTGCTGTAACTGCTGACGCAGATTTTGCTCCAGCTCAATCCCCTTTGACATTAAGATTGTCAGCCATTGTTGGTTCATGAGATATCTCCTCAGTATTGAAAAAAACCAAATATCATGCTCGGATAAAGATGTCAGTTTTATCACACTGAGTAAATAGAGAGAGGACTCTTCGAATGAAGAAAATTGTAAGCCTTGTTGTTTTCATCGCTGCTTTGATTTGGACTTGGAACGTTGTTCATACAACTGAGGCTATTGGCTTCGAGACGCACTCCGGCATTCAAATGAAATTGGCTGATTTGATTAAGGAAACTTTGGCTTCCAAAAAACCTCACGCAAAAGATCTGACGATTCAAAGACTTTGGACAGAGACTCTAACAGACAACAAAGTTCGCGCTGTGTTCTCTTACAAATTCGTCGACATCTCTGAAGGTGGCGAAGCTCTTGAACAAGTGATTGAAGGCGAAGCCGTTCTTCACCGTGAACCTTCTGAAGATTCAAAAATTGATAAATGGACTTTGCAATCTGTGAAAACAACGAATGACTTTGTTACTTTCACTGAGGGCTCTGTCGTGACTCCAGGTTCTGAAACGGAAGTTCCTGCAACAACTCCTGCGGCTCCAGCTCCCTCTTCGGCTCCTGCGGAATCCCACGGAACTGAACACCACTAATGGCTATTCCCACTCAATTCGTTCAAATTGATGAAGAGGGTTATGGAGTCAGCCGCGAGCTGAGAATCCAAGACTCTCGAGTGGGATCTGAACTTCTTAAAAATCTACAAGTCCATGCCGGAGGCACGTTACTAAGCACTTTCGGCGGAACTCCAGTCATCGTCGAAGCTTTTGACGAGCCACTTGTTGCTCAGCAAATCTATCTTGAAGAAAAAATCTGGCAGATTCATGGCCTTTACGGCACTGAATTTAATTTCAAGTTAGAATCCCTTTCTTTAGACGAGTGGGACCGCTTTCACGGCTATACAGAAAAAAATGTTCCCTTTGTGATGTCACGCAAAGCCCAAGCCGAGTTCTTCAACCTCCTAGAAGAGTTCGATGACGAGAGCATCACTTTTGATAGCAAGGTTTATCAAATTCCTCCTTACTGGGACGACAAACCTGAAATCGAAAAAGAAACTTTCTGGAGCAAGTCCTATGAAAACGACAACAATCCAGGATGGAATTTAGGTGAACCTGCCGAAGCTTTGAAAGACATGATGCCGCGACTGAAGATCTCTCGCTCACGCATTCTTGTTTTAGGATGTGGCGAAGGCCATGATGCAGCGATGTTTGCAGCCGCTGGCCACGTGGTCACAGCAGTTGATATCTCTCCGCTGGCTTTAGAGCGCGCAAAAAAACTTTACGGCCACATGGAAAACCTCACTTTCCTAGAGGCCGACCTGTTCGATCTTCCTCGCAGTTTCGATAAATCCTTCGACGTTGTTTTTGAGCACACATGCTATTGCGCCATCAACCCCAGCCTGCGCGCTGATTTGGTCAAAGTTTGGAACCGCGTCCTTGCAGAAGGCGGACACCTCATGGGAGTCTTCTTCACTTTCGAAAAACGCCAAGGCCCCCCTTTCGGTGGCACCGAGTGGGAACTGCGCCAACGTCTAAAAAACAATTACCAACCCATTTTTTGGGGCCGCTGGCAAAAATCAGTTCGCAACCGCCAAGGCAAAGAGTTATTCATCTACTGCAACAAAAAATAAAAAGGGTGCCTGCTTCTTTTTTGGGTCTACGGTGCGACATTTGTTGAGAGGTTGATATGCATATTGAATTTACACAAGCTGATGATTCCCATGTGGATGCCATCGTAAAATTGGTGAACTCCGCTTACCGCGGCGACAGTTAAAAAAATGGTGGGACGACGGAATCTGATTAACTGGGCTGCAAACGGATCGATTCTGAAAGCATTTTCTCGGCCCTCAACAAAGACAACTCGACAATTTTAATTGCTGAAGACGAGGACGACGACGATAAACTTGTTGGCTGCGTTCACCTGGAACAGCACGAACAGAAATGTTATCTTGGTATGCTGACTGTGGATCCGACTCTGCAAAAAAAAGGCATTGGCCGCATGCTGGTCCAAGAAAGCGAAGCCTTCGCACAGTTCTGGGACTGTACACATATCTATATGACTGTGATCTCTGCCCGCACGGAATTGATTGCTTGGTACGAAAAGTTGGGCTTCCGCAATACCGGCGAAAAGCGCCCTTTCCCCTATGGAGATGAACGATTCGGCCGTCCGAAAGTCGAAAATCTTGAATTCGTAATTCTAGAGAAAAAGATCTAATTACAAGCCACTTCCAGCTCTTGGGTCCTTACTTCAACGCGGTGTAGACCCAAAAAAGAAGCAGGCACCTTTTTCTCTTTTTATGTGAGACGTGCATATTAATTTCTTGGGTATGTATTAAAAGAAATTTTGTTTTGGGGCTATGGTCATTGGTAAGAGGTCTTACTATGAGCATGAAATTCTTTGCAGCAGTGGTTTTGAGCATTTTTATGTCGCCTTTTGCAATGGCTGATAAAATGGGTTCTCAAGGGGATAAGTTTTATGAAGAGGCTGCTCACTTTACGAACGCTTGCGCTGAAGAGCCTTGCAAAGCTCCTTACTCAGCTGCAGTTTTGTTCAATCAAAAAAATAAACTTAATAAACTAGTGGCACCTCTTAAAGAACAGCTGAAACAAATTGCTTTCGAACAAGCGCAAATTTGGGGCGACACTATTCTTGGCGGCGATTACGCTTCTTCAGGTTCCACTCGTTTGGATCTGGTCACTGGTTTTTATAAAAATCAAAAACTTGTCGGCTACACAATTCAGTACTCTGAAAAAGCTTGGTACACTGGCGACTGCTCTTATGACGGCAAACGCGAATCTTTGAAAAAGTGCAAAGAAGGTCGTATCACTGAAGTGAGTTATGTATCTTCCGATCTTAAAACTTACTTCACTGACGAAGAAAGACATGCTGACTTCGGCCCTGAAGATCTCTTGGTAAATTAGAATCTTATAATGATTTGGCGCTTGTCAGAAAGCGCCATACAAAACACTAGGCCTTTCCTAGAACTCCGTTATACTCCCCCCATGTCCTTCGTAATCGAAACCAAAGATCTATCTCGCGTCTATCAGACTTATCAAAAGCCTGAAGGCTTCGTGAATTCTCTGCGCGGATTCTTCAACAGAAAATACGTCAACAAAATAGCCCTCGATAAAACAACCTTGGCCATCGAGCCAGGACAAATCATCGGCCTTGTCGGAGCCAACGGCGCCGGCAAAACTACTTTGTTGAAGATGCTCTCTGGATTGGTCACTCCTACCAGTGGTGATGCCACTGTTCTAGGTTACAAGCCCTGGGAACGTAAGAATGAATTCCTCAGCCAGATCAGCATTCTTCTAGGACAAAAAAATCAATTGTGGTGGGACATCTCCCCCGCTGATTCCTATGCCTTGCTTGCGCGCATTTATGATCTTGAACCCGAGGCCGCAAGAAAACGCGTGGCCTATCTTGCGGATATGCTTCAATGCTCTCATGTGTTGCACACGCAACTTCGTCGTCTTAGCCTTGGCGAGCGCATGAAGATGGAAATCATTGGTGCACTTTTGCACGAACCAAAAGTTCTGTTCCTTGATGAGCCAACTATTGGCTTAGACATCGTTGCACAACAAACCATCCGCGAGTTCCTTGATCAATACGTCAAAGACAAGGGCCCCACCGTTATTCTGACCAGTCACTACATGGATGATATTGCGAAGCTAGCAGACAAGCTCTTGCTGATCTCTAAGGGCAATATCGTTTATCAAGGCACTGTGAAAGAGTTTGTTAAGAAAGCCAATACCGGCATGGCTGAAAATGAAGAGGTCGATTTTGAAGAGGTCATTCACCGTTTTTTGGAAACGGAATCTCGCGTTCGCTAAGCTCGCGATTGTTTCCAATCTCGAGTACAGACTGAATTACTTCGTCGACGCAATTTTGCAGCCGACGTTGACCACGGGAATTGAAGTCCTTCTGTGGTTCGCTGTCTTCCGTGGCGCTCAAACAACAGAGATCGCAGGATTCACCAGAGAATATTACCTATCCTATGCTTTATGGGGCGCCTTCTTCGCTCGCATCTGCACCAGTTGGATGTATGAATTCCGTATGATTCAAGAAATTGACTCTGGAACCATCAACAGTCTGCTAACCAGACCGATGAGCTACTATGAATATTATTTCTCGCAACTGATGGGATATAAATTCATCACCACGATCGTTTCGATGATCATCCCTGTGATCGCGATCGGGATCTTCGAACTGCCCACGAAGTTCACGCGTCTGCCCATGGCATTCGCTCTTGAGTTCTATTATTTGATTCTCGTGCACTCCATCAGCTTTGTGATTGCATCTTGTGCATTTTATTTAAATAAAGTCTATTCCTTCACAGGAGCTAAAAACCTAGCACTGTGGCTTCTAACCGGCGAACTTTTCCCCTTGGATTTAATGCCTGAGCCATTCAAGTCCTTTGTGATCGCACTTCCATTCAGCGCTGGCGTTTATGTTCCTGTGGGCTATCTAACGGGACGTTTAGAAATATCTTCGATCTATCAATCATTCATTTCAGTGACGATTGGTATTGTTGTCGTGAATCTCATTGGCGCCTGGATGTGGAAAAAAGGTTTGAATGTTTACACAGGAACGGGGGCTTAGGATGAGTACGATCATCAAGTATCTTCGTTTGTATCAAGCCATGTTCCGCGCAAGTTTCATTGCGGATCTTGAGTATCGCGCTAACTTCGCGACTCGCGTGATGACGGATATTTTTTGGTATATCGCGCAGGTTGTGACCTTCGAGGTTCTCTTTACTCACACTCAGCTTATCGGTGGGTGGAATCTTCCTCAGATGCGTGTTTTCTTAGGGGTCGTCTTCATGGTCGACGCTCTTTACATGATTATTCTTTCAGAAAATCTGGATCAGTTTTCGGAAAAAGTGCGCAAGGGAGATCTAGATCTGTTACTTGCAAAACCTGTGAACTCACAATTCATGCTCAGTCTGCAAAAGGCCTCCACACCTGCCATCGGAAATCTTTGCATCGCCGTCGGATGGTTTATCTATAGCATTTTACAATTGCCAAACTTTGAATGGATTCGTCTGCTGTGGCTGATTATTTTAGTTCCTTGCGGTCTTGTCGCTCTGTACGCCATGCGTTTTGTCATGGCTTCTACGGCGGTGATTTTTGCTCGCTCTGAAAATTTGCAGTTTATCTGGTATCAGATCTATCGTTTGGGTATGCGACCTGACTCGATTTATGTTCCTTGGTTGAAGTGGACTTTGCTGACAGCACTTCCCGTCGGAGTCATCGCCAGCGTTCCCGCACGGGCCCTTCTTGAACCTCCGCAATGGGGATTGATTGCTTGGGTGATGGTCCTTGCTTGGATTTTACTATTCCTCACCAATAAATTTTGGCGTTTTGCCCTTCGTTTTTACTCGAGCGCCAGCTCATAATCTTCGGTAAGGCCCCCTATCGCGGTGACATTTAAAGCCTTTCTGTCAAAGGTATGATCACTCTATTCACCTTAAATATCAGATAGTTGTCCCATAATATGGAGCAGATTTTGTATAAGCCTAGATAATGCTTAAATCGCTTCAAATATTATGTATTTTTGCTTTCACCTTCATTGGCAACCTGAGCCTGGCGGCTGACCATCCTGCCTACTCTAAAGCCCATGACTGCAGAAATCAAAAACTTGAAAAAGAAGCGATCGATCTTTGGAACAACGGCGCCCGTTCTCAACTTGAAGACTTAATCAACAAACGATTGCTGAAAGAGGGAGATGTTTATGCCCTCTATGACGTGCAGATTTTTTTGCAAAGCTTCTTAACGATGACGGCTCGTTGTCACGATACGCACAGCTTGAATCAGATCGTGAATCTTCTAAAGCCCACAGCGAAAGCTCTTACTTTAGACACTGAAGACCAACGAAAAAAATGGATTTGCAAAGGTGGCAACATCTGTCGCAACAACAACCTTCTTAACCAAGAAGTATTTTTGGTCTCTGTTCAATTCGCAGGCTTACTTGCCAATACAATAAATATCATTGCCTCCTTGCCAAGCTCTGAAATCACACCCGACATGCTCAGCTTCCTTGAAACCTTCATGCCGATTATTTTCGAGGATCATTTGAACGCTTGGATTGAGATGTATTCCGATCGCTGGGAAGAACTAGCAGATATGCCTCGCAAAGATGTTCCAGCGAGTTTCCTCAATGCCTTTGATGATAAAGACATGTGGTTATTGACGATTCTGTCCGAGATGAAAACTGCCAATGCTAAAATGGGTTTTGCGTCCCCTTACCGCCCCGGCTTCGTCATGAATCTGAAATATTTGAATATGTACAATAAAGGAATCAACTTCCTGCGCGCACGTATTGATAAATCAACCTCTGCAGGAAAAACATTGGCCTTCTTCGATCTTGGAGCTTGGAGTCGCTACGAGGACATGATCTTTGCGGGCTACACGTCTTTGGAAAAGCCTCTTATCTGCGAAGCCAATGGAAAGAAAACTTATCGCGTGCCTAAAGCCAGTATTCCAATTATTCCAACTGTGAATATGGATATCAGTCATGCACGCCGCCTGGTTCCGATGTTCGAAAGCTTAGCGCGAAATGAACATTGGCTGAAATTAGCCGGAGGCAAAGACGTCGATCCTACTCAAAATGCGGGTGAGCTGCTGACCGCCATTGCCGACGGCTTCGCAGAAAAAGTCATGAGCGCAGATCAACCCTTATTTCACACCTACATGGATGGAACAAACGGCTGGTACCGTGTTGACTACAACTCGCCGGGCGCATGCCGCGAGGGAGATGGCCCTTACAGCAGTAGCTACGCCGGCCCCACCGGAGGCTTCGCATTTTGGGCTGATCAAAATCCAAAGATCGGCCAAAAGATGCTACAGATCTACAAAATATTATCTTCGAATAATCCCGAGGATCAAAAAATCGTGAATCAATACTACGACAGCATTAAGAAGAACTCTCTACAAAGATTCATGTTCATTCCCTCTCTCGTAAATATCTTGGAGTAAAATCCAAAAACGTACCTGCTTCTTTTTCGGAAAAAAGAACTATTAGAACCAAGCCTCAAACTGATAGCCGAATGTCATGCCTGAACTTTTATCTGCAAAAGTGGGCGCGCTAACTCCAATATATTTCACATCTTCATTGGCGCTATTCCAGAATGAATAAGATACGTATGCGCGCAATACAGGGCGCCCCCAAATACTTTTACTCATTGATAATTGCGGAGCCACAGTCACACGAGCTAATTCGCGGTCCCCTGCGGGTTGTCCGTTGGTCAAAGTCTCAGATTCATCTTTGTAGTGTGAGTAACCTGTTTCAAAAACCCATTGGAAGCGATCAGTAACATAGTAAATCGGGCGAATACCAACTTCTTGCCATTGCACCACATGATTGTCGTCTTTGCCGTTACTTCCGTAGTTCGCAGCAAACCCTAACATCACCGCCCATTTTTCTGTGACATCGCGATTCCAATCTTCGACGAAGCGAAGATTCCATGCGTGATTTTGTGAAGTGTCCGTCGCCGGAACCGCACTGTTGCCGTAGATGTTGAAGTCCTTCATAGCACCTTGACCGAACATCAAGGTTGTATTGTTGTGACCCGTAAGAACAGGACCTTCCATACGGCTCGCCAAAACATATCCGTTGGTGGGTTTGTATTCCACGGCAGCTTCAGAACTGCCAGGTGCCCAAGCGTAAACTCCCCAGAAATTTAATTTCTGATCGCCGATCTGAATAGAAGTGTAGCGAATATCCAAAGCATTCAACACCGGTCGGCCTACTGATGTTGTGTTGAGGTCTTCGTTCGATTGAATCATATGAGCAATAGCTAAACTACCAGGGCCCACTGATAATGCCTCGATACCAGCACCCACACCACTCATGTCAGCATAATAGTACCAATCGAAAATATGCAAATCGACGTCACGGTAGAAACGTTTTCCGACCCAAAACTCTCCGGGCACTTCAGAAAATCCGCCGGCTTTTACGAAGGCTTCGATTTCATTATTGGGAATTTTTACTATGTTTTTCGTGTTATTTACATTGGCCACCGTTGATTCCCATTGACGCAAGCCTTTAGAACTATAGGCGAAGCGCAATTGCGTTTTAAAAAATACTGGATCGTCATCAGTTGCCTTCTTGTGATTGAAGACTAAGGCCAACTCTGTATAAAAATCGCATTCGTTTCCTAAACGTAAGAAATTACCTGGCAATCCTTGATTGTAAAAACACTCCTTTTGTCCTCCTTGGAGATTCAGTCCTGTTCCACCACGCAAGTAGCCTAAAAAGTCCGCATCCAACGCGAAACTAGACTGCACATACAGAGTCACCAATAGAGTCCAAAATATACTTTTCATTATCGTCCCTTGAAAAATACGAGCCTTACCCATAAAGTCCCCGCCTGACTACAACTTATGCATAGAGCTAGAACTCAAATCGAGGGGGAGTACTTGCTAGAACAGTGCTGGGGACGTGCTTTCGGGACAATGCTGATCTTATTGTTTTCACTTTTTTTGAGTGGGATCGCACAAGGTGGTGGTGGGCCCGCGCGCGCACAATGGCTGAATTCGCAGCAACTTCTTTTAAAACTTCCTCAAGGTCTGCGCACTTCCGACAATACAAGTTTTATTCTAGCGACTAGCGATGTAGATCTTAAAAAAAATCCCAATCGCATTGCCCTTCCCTTAGTTGAGATCAGAAATAATTCTGCACTATTAAGCACAGCTTCCGTGGGATCTGTGATGATTCAAGAATTGATTCATCATCCACTAAAGATCTTTATCACCGACAACAAGGAGCAAATCCTCGATGCAACTGCGATCCAATATGCCGGCTTGCTTGACGAGCTCTATACCTATAGTGGTGATGATCTGGGTGTGACAGTTAAAGGATCACAGTTTCAATTAAAGCTGTGGGCTCCTACAGCTTTGGCAGTTCGTGTCTTTATTTACTCATCAAGTTCTTCGGATCCTCGCCAACCTTCCCAAATCATTCCTATGAATTGGCAAGAAGGAACCTGGGCGACTTCTTTGTCACAACAATATCAAAATGATTTTTATCTTTACGAAGTCACGGTTTACCAACCACTGACAGATCAAGTGGAAGTATCATTGGTCACTGATCCTTACAGCTTCAGTCTTTCCATGAATGGCAAGATGTCACAATTAGTTGATTTGCAAAGTTCCACTTTAAAGCCTACGGGCTGGGACAACTTGCAAAAACCCGCTCTGAATTCTTTCAAAGACATGATCATCTATGAGCTGCACATTCGTGATTTCAGCGCCAGTGATGAAACAGTCCCATTCCCTTATCGTGGCACTTACGATGCTTTCTCTTTCTCAGAGAGCAATGGCAATCGTCATCTCCGCTCTTTGAGCCAAGCTGGTCTCACTCACGTTCATCTTTTACCTTTCAATGATTTTGGCTCTGTGGATGAGAATAAAGCTACCTGGCAGTCCATCAATCCTCATTTGGGGAATTTGCAAGAGGCCCAAGAGGCCTTGTCGAAAATTCGCAGAACTGACGCTTTCAACTGGGGTTATGATCCTGTTCATTACTTAGTTCCCGACGGTAGTTATTCGATTGAACCAGACGGCTCTTCACGAGTTCGAGAAGTGCGCAACATGGTACAAAATTTAAATTCCATGGATCTTCGTGTAATTCAAGACGTGGTTTTCAATCACACCTACACGATGGGTTTGGATTCATTCTCGGTCTTCGATAAGATCGTTCCCCTTTATTACTATCGCTTGGATGACGAAGGCACGGCGTACAACACTTCATGCTGCTACGACACCGCCAGCGAACATCACATGATGGAAAAGCTCATGATTGATGGAGTAAGACATTGGGCGCGCACTTATAAAATCGACGGCTTCCGATTTGATCTTATGTCTTTCCACTCCCGCGATACGCTCTTGAAAATTAAAGATGCCGTTCGCTCTTTGACACTAGCTAATGACGGCATAGATGGTTCGAAAATTTATTTGTACGGCGAAGGCTGGCCTTTTGGTTCTTACTATGAACGAAATCCAAAATCTGCCATGACCCAAATAAATTCCTATGGCGCGGGCATTGGCCTTTTCAATGATCGTTTAAGAGATGCTGTTCGCGGTGGCACCACGAACTCTGTTGAAAAATCAGATCAAGGTTATGCCACGGGACTATATTTTGATTTCAACAAAGAACCTGCGAATCGCAACACTCCGACAAATCTTAATGATCAACGAGACAAACTTCTTCATCTGGGTGATGTGATCAAAGTCGGTCTTGCTGGCAATTTGCGTGACTTCACTTTCCGCGAACATCTTGGTACTGTCATTCACGGTAGCGACTTACTTTATCGATCAAATCCAGTGGCAACCTCTGCCCAAGCCATTGAAACCATCAATTATGTTTCTGCTCACGATGGTTATTCTTTGTGGGATTCAGTTCAGGCAAAAGCTCCTTTCTATACGGAAGGCCGCTCCCCTGCATTAGCTTCTGTAGAAAATCGCCAACGCATGCATCAATTAGCATTAGCGATTCCTTTGCTCAGCCAGGGCATTCCATTTGTGGAGGCTGGCTCTGAAATCTTGCGCTCTAAAAATGGAGATCAAGATAGCTATGATTCCGGAGACTTCTTTAATCGCGTAGATTGGTCAGGCACGACAAACCATTGGGGCGAGGGCCTTCCTCCCGCTTGGAGAAATATTGATGATTGGTCCTTCTGGCAACCTCGTTTGCAGACTTCTGCTTTACAAGCGTCCCCAGCTTTGATCGCGCAAACCAATAATTATTTCAAGGCTTTGCTTCGTTTACGCCAAAGTTCTTCTTTGTTTAAGATGAACTCCTTAGATGAAATCATGAATCAACTGACTTTCATTGATAATGAAAATCGCAGCGAGCCTGGTTTGATCGCGATGATCTTGCACAATGAACAAGAAGCATTGTTGGTATTCTTCAATAGTTCACGTGATTCACGAATCTTTTCTGACAAAGTCATGGGCTATGCTTGGGAAGTTCATCCTTTATTTGACGCTAAAGTTGATTCAGTTCTGTCACAAGTAGTCCTCATGCCGAAACAATCACAAATTCAACTACCGGGATTGTCGACGGTGGTCTTAAGAATGTCTCTGACTTCTAAGACTCAATCTGAAACCAGAGGTGTTCGATAATGCGTGCATCTTTATTGCTTTTGATCTTGTTTTCATCTTTGATGGTCCACGCAAATCCAGTGCGTTTGAATATCTGGCATCAGATGATTTACGGCCATCGCCAAGTTTTGGCTGAAGCCCTACAAAAATTTGAAAAAGCAAATCCTGATATCAAAGTTCTGGCGACCTATCGCGAAACTGAAGAGTTGCGCAGCAGTTATCAGTCTGCAGCCATGGGCGGTGGCGGTCCCGAATTGGTTTATGGACCTAGCGATCAAATCGGTCCCTTCGCTACTATGGGAATCATTCGTCCTTTAGATACAGTTTTAGATAAGGACTTCTTTGCCGCGCTTGATCCCTTATCCACTCCGGCCTTTATGAATCATCACTATATGATTGGCGACGGTGTCGGCAATCACTTGATGTTAATTTACAATAAGAAACTAATCAAAATCCCGCCAAAAAATTCTGACGAATTGATTGAGATGGGGCGTCGGCTGACTGTAGATGAAAATGGCGATGGCAAGATTGACCAATGGGGACTTGTCTTCAATTACACAGAACCCTTCTTCTTTGCTCCCTTCATTTCAAGCTTTGGGGATGATTTTATTAAGAACGATTCTGTTCCTAATCTAAATACCTCAGCATTGCGCAATACTTTCCAATTCATCTTAGATCTTCGTGATAAATACAAAATCATCCCTAAAGAATGCGATTATGAAACAGCCAATGCGCTCTTCAAAGGGAATAAAGCTGCGATGTTAATCAATGGAGACTGGTCTTGGGGCGACTATAAAGAGGCTAAAGTAGACTTCGGAATTGCTCGCATCCCAATGATTTCTTCAACAGGCCGCTGGCCAAGCCCTCTAGTGGGAACTAAAGGCTATTCTTTAAACGTAAATATGAAGTCACCGAAGCATTTAGAAGCTGCGATCAAGCTTCTAAAATACCTCACTTCTGAGTCTACGCAGTTGATGTTTGCGGAAAAAGTGGGAACTCTTCCTTCCAATTTAAATGCTCGCAATTCTGATATTGTTAAAAATAATCCTTTATTGAAAATTTCTTCTGACGCGATGGACGTAGGCCACCCTATGCCTATCGCTCCTGAAATTCGCGCAATCTGGGATAGTTTGCGCACGCAATACCAAAAGGTTCTTGCGGGAAGCGCGGCTCCGGAAGTAGCGGCGAAAAATGCTCAGGAGATCGCAGAAAAACAAATCCATGAGATGAATGAAGTTTTAGAGCCCACGGCCGGCGCCCTGGTTCTAAAAATTCTTTTTGCAATTATCTTGATCGCCGTCGCTTGGGTTTTCAGAAAGTCTTTTACAGCCTTTGTGAACGGCTTCCAGGGGCCTCAAAAGTTTGCTTACTATATGATGTTACCGGCGTTCCTAGGGATCTTTGCCGTCATCGTTTATCCCTTCTTCTATAATATCGCGATTTCTTTTTCTAACTTCAGCCTGCGCACTTTCCAAGACTGGTCCATCGTAGGCTTCCAGCACTATATAGAAGCATTAACCGATCCACGTTTCTATTCTCTATTCCTGAAAACAGTGATCTGGACCCTCGTGAATGTGGTCTTCCATGTTTCCATCGGTGTATTCTTAGCCATCGTGATCAATCAAGTGATGCCTGCTAAAGGATTCTGGAGAGCCTTGCTCATTATTCCTTGGGCGGTTCCTCAATATATCACCGCTCTTACTTGGCGCGCCTTATTCAATCAAGAGTACGGACCAATCAACATCTTCCTTCAGCAGTTCTTGCATCTTTCACCAGTTCAGTGGCTCAGTCAGCCGCTGACAGCCTTTACAGCCTGTGTAATCACCAACGTATGGTTGGGCTTCCCTTTCATGATGATCGTGGCTCTTGGTGGGTTGCAATCCATTCCGCACTCCTTGTATGAAGCCGCCGTTCTTGATGGCGCGAATGCGTGGCAAAGATTCCGTCACATCACTTGGCCTTTACTTTTGCCAGTGATGGTTCCGGCCGCACTCTTGGGATCGATTTGGACTTTCAATAATTTGAATGTGATCTGGCTAGTGTCGAACTCGGGTGAGCCAGGAGATCAAACTCATATCTTAGTGAGCTATGTGTATAAAGCAGCCTTCAATTTATATCGCTACGGTTACGCCGCTGCAGTTTCTGTTTTGATATTCTTGATCTTAATCGTCTGGGGCCTAAGTTCACTGAAAGCTCAATACAGAAAGGAGACTAAATAATGATAAAAAAAGTTTTTGCTTGGATTAGTATCCTGCTTTTTTCAGTCTTTTCATTGTATCCGATTCTTTATGTGATCTCGGTGTCTTTACGGTCTGACAATGCTTTTCAGACTCAGTCTTTGGAGATCATCAGCGCGAATTCGAACCTTAAAAATTTCTCTGCTTTGTTTCTTGAGACGGATTTCTTGTTGTGGCTGCGTAACTCATTATTGATCAGTGCTGTTACAACGTTTGCGGGTGTGGTCTTAGCTTCAACAAGTGCTTATGCCTTGTCTCGCTATCGCTTCCGTGGTCGTAACACGATGCTGTTCTCCTTGTTAGTTTCACAAATGTTTCCTGCGACGATGTTGATGCTTCCCTTCTACATTATTCTTTCGAAGCTTCATTTGATCGACAGTTTCTTAGGACTCTTCGTGATTTACTCTTCGACGGCATTGCCATTCTGTATTTGGCAAATGAAGGCTTATTACGACACAATTCCTCGGGAGCTTGAAGAGGCCGCTTTACTTGATGGCTGTTCGAAATGGATGATCTTTACTAAAATTATTCTTCCGGTTTCTTCTCCGGCCTTAGTGATCACAGCTCTTTTTAGTTTTATGAATAGCTGGAGTGAATACGTTATCGCAGCGGTGGTCTTGCAAGATCCCGCTCTTTACACTCTACCATTGGGTCTTCGCTCTTTCCAAGCAAGCTTGGCGACGCAATGGGGACTTTATGCTGCTGGTGCCTTGATCGTCAGCGTTCCTGCTTTGATTTTATTTATTAGTATCTCTCGCTATCTTGTTTCGGGATTAACTATGGGAAGCGTGAAGGGTTAAGTATGGCGACTATTGATTTTGTTAAATGTGAAAAAAGCTTTGGCAGCGCAAAAATCCTTAAAGGCATCGATTTGCAAATCGCGTCGGGCGAATTCTTAGTTCTAGTTGGTCCCTCAGGTTGTGGAAAATCGACTTTGCTAAGAAGCCTGGCTGGTTTGGAAAAATTAGATGCTGGTACCATCAGTATTGGCGGCAAAGTCATCAATGATGTAGAACCTCAGAATCGTGACATCGCGATGGTTTTCCAGAATTACGCTCTTTATCCTCATATGAGTGTTGAAGAAAACATGGGCTTTAGCTTGAAGCTGCAACGTCTTTCTGAAAACGAGATTGCTCGTCGTGTAAAAGAGATTTCAGATCTTCTACAAATTTCTCAATTACTTGAACGTAAACCAAAAGAACTTTCCGGTGGTCAACGTCAGCGCGTGGCTTTGGGGCGTGCATTAAGCCGTCAAACTCCAGTGATCTTATTCGACGAACCTCTATCAAACTTGGATGCGCATTTAAGATCACAAATGCGTGTCGAGATTAAACGTCTTCATCAAAATTTGAAAAGCACAATGATCTACGTGACCCATGACCAAATGGAAGCCACCACCATGGGCGATCGTATCGCTGTTCTTCGCGATGGTCAGGTGGAACAAATTGGTACACCGACCGAAATTTATCACCGTCCTAAAAATATGTTCATCGCAAGTTTCATTGGATCCCCTGAAATGAACTTCTTGGAAGGCTCTGTTTTGCAAAAAGCTCCTTGGCCTGAGGCTCAAAAGCCTGGTCAAGTTTTAGGAGTTCGTCCAGAGGCAATTAAAGTGTCGAATGGCTCTTTAGAGGCCCATGAGGTCGCTATAGGTGAATATCAGATCGAACTTTCAGAAAACCTTGGGGGCCAACAAATGCTTCACGGTCAGCTTGCTGGGCAATCAGTGAGAATGCTCGTTGATTCCATGGATAATTTTTCCATAGGCCAACGAATTCCTCTGAAGATCGACCTGACAAAGGCACACCTTTTTGATAAGTCCACAGGTCTGAATCAACATTTGTAGGAGCCCGCCCTTGAATAAAATCAACATTCGTCTTTTGATTTTATGTTTTTCCCTGATGGGACTGTCTGCGCAAGCGGCTCCACGGACTGTGTTTGTACAGCTTTTCGAGTGGCCATGGAAAGACATTGCTCGTGAATGTGAAATCTATTTGGGCCCTGCTGGCTTTTCTGCCGCGCAAGTTTCCCCTCCCCATGAGCATATTCATTGGAAAAATAATCCTTGGTGGGAACGCTATCAAGTTGTGAGTTATAAAATTGAATCTCGCAGTGGCAACGAAGCCGAATTCGCGGATATGGTCCATCGCTGTCATCAGGCCGGTGTGGATATTTATGCTGACGCTGTTTTAAATCACATGACAGGCATTCCAAATGGCACCGGTTCCGCGGGAACTGAATTCACCCATTACAACTATCCTGGTCTTTACGGCTACAATGATTTCCATCACTGCGGTCGTAATGGCAATGATCATATCGTTAACTATCGCGATCTTTATGAATTGCAAAATTGCGAATTAGTCGGTCTTGCTGATTTAGATACTGCTTCTACTTACGTTCAGAGTCGCATGGCTGATTACCTCAATCACCTTCTTGATTTGGGTGTTGCGGGTTTTCGCCTAGACGCCGCTAAACACATTCCCGCTAAAGATATTAAAGACATCCTGAGCCGTCTTAAAAGATCAGCTTATATCTACCAAGAAGTGATCTATGACTCGGAGGGGCCGATCAGGTACGGCGACTATACTCCGAATGGAGATGTAACCGCTTACGATTATCCTCACCGTCTTGGTGGAGGCATTAAGTCTGGCAATCTGAACACACTTTTCCACATAGATCAGAATTTGCCCGCTAGCACTGATTCCATTGTGTTTGCGACCAATCACGATCTTGAACGCACCGGCGACTATGACATTCTAAAGTTCTCTAGCGATGATCAAAAGCTTTATCGTCTTGGTCAGATCTTTATGCTGGCGTGGCCCTATGGCTATCCGCAAGTTTACTCGGGCTTTAACTTTGCTTCCTATGACGACGGCCCCCCTTTAGACGGCAACTTGCGCACTCTAGGTATTTTGAATGCACAGGACAAATGCCAAGCGCCTTGGACATGTGAGCATCGTCTTTCTGAAGTGGCTGCCATGGTTGATTTCCGCAACCAAACGGACCGCGCATTTTCAGTAAATAATTTATGGAGCAACAACCAAAACCAAGTATCGTTCAATCGCGGCAACATAGGCTTTGTGGCGATCAATTTCTCTACTAACTCCTGGGTCACAGACTTCCAAACAAATCTTCCTGCAGGCAACTACTGCAACATCGTAGGAGCTTCTTACAATTGGATGACTCACACATGTACACAAAGTCTTATTGTTGATGGCAGCGGTGTTTTGCATGGTACTTTACAACCACAATCAGCTTTGGTCCTCATAAATCGCAATCTGTCCTCTAGAGGAACCGCATTATGAAAAAGAACACCTACACAATTGGCTTTGATCTTGGCGGAACTAAACTCGCAGCGGCCCTTCTTGCAAATGACGGGACAATGCTTGATTTCGTAAAAGTTCCTGTGGATATGAAACGCGAAAACTCTGCAACTAAAACACAAACACGTGTTATCCAGTTGATCGCAGATATTGCCATGGATTTTAAACAAAGATTTCCAAAAGAAACTTCTCCAGCTGTATTTAAAGGTGTCGGCTTGGCTAGTGCCGGTCCATTAAATGCAGCGGAAGGTAAATTGATTCATCCAGTGAACTATCCCGGATGGAAAATCGTACCGATTCGTGATCTTGTGCAAAAAGAGATCTCCAAACGAGGCTTCCGTACGAAAGTTCATTTCCAACATGATGCTACAGCCGCAGCTCTGGCTGAGGGTTGGGTTGGTGGTGGAAAGAATATGTCTTCCTACGCCTTGGTCAGCGTCGGTACTGGGGTGGGTTCTGGAATCATCTTCAATTCACTTCCTTGCCAAACTAAAGGCATGGGATCTGAATACGGCCATACCATTGTTGATTTCCAAAAATTGAAAGTGGAACCCAATAAACTTCATCATTGCACGGTTGAGGGCCTCGCCTCTGGAACAGGACTTCTCCGTCGCGCTCAAGAGTTGGGCTTCCAAGGAAACTCTGTGGAAGAACTTGTCGACAGCAAAGATCCTAAATATCGGGTGTTGTATCAAGATATGGCCTTGGCCTTAGCTTGCCTCTGTTACAATCTTTCGATTGGATACAATCTTGAACAGATTTTCATTAGCGGTGGCTTGATCAAAATCAAACATCTTTATTTCAAAGAGATGAAAGTCCACTATCAGAAGATGATTCGTCAAATGAATCCCACGTTTGAATGCAAAATTGAAATCGCAAAAACAAAAAATCATGCCGGTGTTTTAGGTGCGGGCTATTTGCCGTACCTTTATAAATAAGCCCCATCTCGACATAAAAGGTAATCATCATGAGCGCAAACAAAGTCTGGTGGAAAGAAACCGTTGTATATCAAGTTTATCCTCGCAGCTTTATGGACTCCAATGGCGACGGTGTTGGCGATCTCGAAGGGCTTACTTCTAAACTCGACTATCTGAAACATTTGGGCATTAATGTGATCTGGATCTGCCCGATGTATAAATCTCCACAAGATGATAATGGTTACGATATCAGTGATTATCAGGACATCCACCATGAGTTCGGCACCATGCAGGATTTCGACACTCTTCTTTCAGAAGTGCACAAGCGTGGCATGAAGTTGTTGATTGATCTTGTGGTCAACCACACTAGCGATGAACATCCGTGGTTTATTGAATCAAAAATCTCCAAGGATAGCGCTAAGCGTGATTGGTATATCTGGCGCGATGGCAAGAATGGCAAAGAGCCCAATAACTGGGAAAGTATCTTTGGCGGCTCTGCTTGGAAATATGACGAGCAGACGAAGCAGTACTTCATGCATGTATTCTCTGCTCGCCAGCCTGATTTAAATTGGGAAAACTTAGAGATGCGCCAGCACGTCTATCAAATGATTTGCTGGTGGCTAGATAAAGGTATCGACGGCTTCCGCATCGATGCCATCAGTCATATGATGAAGGAACCTGGCTTAGCTGATATGCCAAATCCAAAGGGCCTTGAGTACGTCCCTTCCTACGATAAGCATATGAACGTACCGGGCATTCAAAACTACATTTCTGATCTTTGCAAAAATACCTTCGTTCACTACGACATCATGACGGTGGGCGAAGCCAATGGTGTGTCCGCTGAAAATGCAGAAGAATGGGTTGGCGAGAAACAAAAGAAATTTAATATGCTCATTCAGTTTGAGCACGTAGGTCTTTGGGATGCCAATCCTGAGAAACGCATTGATCTTCTTAAAGTAAAAGAAGTTTTCGGGCGTTGGCAAAAAGGTCTCGAGCACAAAGGCTGGAATGCCTTATTCGTCGAAAACCATGACATTCCAAGAATCATCTCAAAATGGGGTGATACTAAAAACTATTGGCGAGAAAGTGCGACTTCTATTGCCGCTATGTATTTCATGATGCAAGGAACACCGTTCATCTATCAAGGTCAAGAGATCGGTATGACTAATACAGTGTTCTCGGGCCCTGAAGACTTCAATGATATCTCTGCAAAAAATTATTTCACTTTTCGCAGAAAGCAAGGCGCTACGGATGCAGAGATCACCGCCGAGCTCGCAAACTCAAGTCGAGATAATGCTCGCACTCCGATGCAGTGGAGCTCAGCTCCTCATGCTGGCTTCACGACCGGCAAGCCTTGGCTGAAGGTGAATCCAAACTACAAAGACATCAACGTTGAATTGCAGCTAGATCAATCGGACTCGATTTTCAATTTCTATCGTTCGTTGATCCAACTTCGTCACTCAGAACCTGTTTTTGTCTATGGAGCTTATGATCTTTTGATGGCTCAAGACACGCAAGTCTATGCTTACTCAAGGACCTTAGATAACACGAAAATGGTAGTGCTTTGCAATCTAACTGGAAAATCGGCGAAGTTCGATGTTCCGGGAATGAGCCTTCATCACAAGAATCTTCTTCTTGGAAATTATGAAATAGCTTCACACAGCGAAGGCTCAAGCTTTGATCTTCTTCCATATGAAAGTCGTATTTACCGCATGAATTAATTCTGAAGCAGAGCGGTTTTAGGGCTGCTCGTGCGGAGGTCCCCCGAGGGGGGAGACTTAAGAAGGTGGGAAATCGGTTATGCTATAAGCCGGATTCTGTCCAAATCACCAGGTCCCATGAGTTTCCCGATAATAATGGATGATCATTCCTCTGGGAGTGGCATTACTGACACCCTCAAGCGATCTTACCCGGAGACTACGGACTGGCCGTCCTACTAATGTCCCCCTATTTGATCTTGCTCCGCGCAGAGTTTGGCTGTTTTCACTCCAGCGGCTCCC
>CAZPYX010000045.1:0-24964 GCA_964590635.1 uncultured Bdellovibrio sp. | reverse complement strand
GATGGTAGATGCCCAACAAGATACGAATGAACGCGGCTTCAACTTTTGAAATGTCTTTTAGTGTCAGATTACATTCATCCAGCTGCCCGTCAGAGAATTTTCTTTGAATGATATTTCTAACAATATTTTGAAGACGCGCCGGAGTGGGCTCATCCAATGAACGAGCCGCAGCCTCGATGCTGTCGGCAAGCATGCACAATGCAGACTCTCGGAATTGCGGCTTCGGACCTGGATAGCGGAAGTCTTGATCACTGATCTCTGGATCATCTTCTTTTTTAAGATCCAAGGCTTTATTAAAGAAATACGAAATCAATGTGGGTCCATGATGTTGAATCACGCCATCAATAATTGGCTTTCCAAGCTTATAAGAGATCCCCATCTCCACACCGTCTTTAACGTGGGCAATCAAAAGAGTTTTACTCATAAACGGAGAAATATGATCGTGGGGATTATGACCGGGCTTTTGATTTTCAATAAAGTAGTTCGAGTGCTCCATCTTACCGATATCGTGATAGTAACACATCACTTTACCCAGTAATGGATTGGCGCCGATTTCTTCCGCTGCCGCTTCCACCATAGAGCCCACCATCATAGAGTGATGATAAGTTCCTGGAGCTTTCACAATCATTTCTTTTAAGAGCGGATGATTCAAGTTGCTCAGCTCAAGCAGCTTCACGTCCGTCGTATAATTGAAGATCGACTCTAACAACGGAATGAACATCATCGCGAACAAGGCACTGAAAATCCCTCCGATGAAGCCCCCAGGAATGGCAAACAGAATCTCTTTCAGACCGCCATCTTGGTCGAACTTAGTCATTGTCAGAATAAATGCGATCATCAACGCATTCACAATGCCGGTTCTGACACCGGCAAAGTAAATGTCATTACGTGTTTTACAATTGAAAACGCCACGGGCTGCGGCGATTCCGCCCACGAGGCTGACGATCATCAACGCGTAGTTGTAGTCAACCATCACGCCCAGGCACACTGAAATAAACGCCGTGAAAAGCCAAACGACTTCGCCTGAAGTTACTAGCAATCCAACCAACATCGGCCCCGCAGCCACCGGAGCAGCGAACAACCAGAAAGTCGCCGGCAGCAAATGGCCCAACTTCGAAACAAAGGCCGCATCGGTAATAAACAGATACAACTTCGTAAATAAGATCATGCCGAAAGCAATCAGCATCATAACCACGAGATCTTTGAATTCTACGCGCACTCGATTCAAAGTAAAACGCTTCAAATAAGAGAAGAACACCAAGATCGCCACCGACAACATCAAAGCCATCGACAAAGACATCAAGTCCTTGCGTTTATCAGCTCGGATATTTTCAATCTGCTTGATCACCGCCATTTGGAACGGCTGCACCACGGAACCTTGAGTGATGATCGTTTGATTCTTTTTAATGGTAATTGAAACCGGAATGACCGCATCACGAGCTGCTTGACGACGGGTTGCCGTCTCTTGCTTGTTCATAGTCATGTTGGGAACTAATAAAGAGCGACCAAAATACAGAATATTAGCGCGGTCACTTTCGCTAAAACGCTCGAGATCTTTTTTGTCGTCTAGGTTAAAATTTTCAGGTCCTTGCAGATCCACCACTTCACTGCGATTAATCGGAAATTCCCTGCCCAAATTGTTCTTATGGACGACTCTGGCAACGATACTGGTTTGGTTTGCGGGAATAAAGCGATCTGGAGCTTCGGCAATTTTCTTTTCATACCAGTTCTCAAGATTGCGAATCAGGATCGATTCAATGCGCGGGCTGAATTTATTGTCGATCAACCACTCAAACATAAAGTCAGACACTTGCACGCCCAACTCTTTTTCAAATTCCTTTTTATACTGGAAAAATTCCTTCACCTTCGCACGGTGTGCAACCGACGACTTCGGCCAGGTGGTTTCGCGATAATAAGTTCGAAGGTTTCTAAAAGAGTGAATCAAGCCCTGTGACACCCGCTCAAAAACATTGGTGTCATAGTCATAAACCATGGGCACAGAGTATTCGCTCTTCAAGCGCTTTTCCTCTGTCGTCACTTCATCAGTCATTTCAAACCCAATGGGCGAACTAACATCGAACTTAGCTACGTCGCCGACATTGAAATTATAAGGAATATCGAACTGATAAAAAATTGTGTAGGACAAAAGGACGCAATACAGGAAGATCAAAGCCGCGCGACGAATAAAGAACTTTTCTTCCATCAACTGAACGACGCGTCCGAAGAAAGTTTTCTCCAGGCCAATGGAATCCACCCAGTCTAAAAACTTAAGACTGTGATCCTCGTAGTTAACGCGCGTTGTAGGGCTGTCGCCCTTTCTGGAATTTTTGTTTCGCTGCATAATCCGTTCTGTCGTTCCTGGTTCTTTTAAAGCCCTTTAAAAAACTCTTTTAATTAACTCTATTTAGCCCCAAATTAGATCTTCCATTAGGCTCTCGGTTTAGGCTAGCATTGATGCCATTCCAATAAGAAAGTCGAGGCCCTAAATGGCAAAATCTCCGTCTAACTTACGTCAAATTGAGTCCTTAGTCGAGATCGTAAAATCATTGCGGGGTCCTGACGGCTGTCCTTGGGATAAAGAGCAAACCCACGAGTCATTGACTCAATACGCAATCGAAGAAACCCACGAGTTGGTGGAAGCCATCGAAGACAAGGGCGCTGCCCGCGATAGAAAAATGAAAGAAGAGCTGGGCGATGTTCTGTTTCAAGTGATGTTGCATTCACAAATGGCCGAAGAACGCGGAGCCTTTAATATCGCCGATGTGATCGAAGGCATTTCAGAAAAGCTGATCCGTCGCCATCCCCACGTTTTTTCTGACGCCAGCGTGATTGACTCAGCAGAAGTGATTCGCAATTGGGAAGAAATCAAAAAGAAAGAAAAAGCTTTGCAAGGCGAAGAGTCCAAATCAGCCTATGCGTTGAATGTACCTCCCCTTCCCGCTTTACAACGCGCCTTTAAAATCGGCAAACGCACAGAAAAGTTGCAGTTCGATTGGGACAATGCCGAAGGCGTTATGGTGAAAGTCGAAGAAGAATTCGATGAACTGCGCGAAGCCTTGGATTTAGTCTCTGCTGCTGAGATTGAACATGAATTGGGTGACGTGCTGTTTTCACTGGCACAGTTAGGTCGTCACTTAGGAATGGATCCGGAGCAAGTTTTACGTAAAGCCAACGCGCGCTTTGAAACTCGCTTCAACAAGATGATTGAATTCAGTGAGGCAGATCACAAAGACTGGGGAGCTCTCAAGCTTGACGAAAAAGAAGAGTACTGGCTAAAAGCCAAAGCTGCTTTGAAAACCATCGAAAAAGCATAAAGGACACCCCCACAAGAGCGTCGTAATTTTGACGGCGCTTCTTCTCTGACGACGACAATCGAAAACAATGTGAGACCGCGAAAGTAATTTCACTCGAAAAACTTCTCAAAAGTTGATCTCTCGACTGAACCAATGAACGGTTTTTGCTAGGCCATCGTTTGTAGCCAGTGTTTTAAAACATGCGCCTCGAAACGAAAATGAAGGCGCAAAAAAGTTCATCACTCTTTTTAGACTTCCCAAAATTACGCGTAGTTAGCTTCCTTTGCACACGGAATTTCGAGATAAACTGCGCAAAGGTTTAACAGCGAAAAATTATTTTGACGCTGGTCTTTTAGCTAAACATAAGTGATTTCGAATACTTAGAGCGTGTCAAAAAGAGACTCCTAACAAATTAAAAAACGAATTCAGCCACTTAGGGGTCATTTCAGTTTTTGCCCTTCTTCAACGAAACTAACTTCATCACGAAACGCAAACGTGGTGGGGATGCCTAGGAGGGCAAGAGTATGGTTAACAAAGTCGCACGCAAAGCAATGACATTCGCCTCAGCGGTAGCAATGCTTGCAGGTTGCGCTAAAGGTGGAGGATCATTCTCTACGCTCGCAGCCTCTGCAGACTTCAAGCAGGAAGCTGTCTACGTCCCTAAGAAGATCGATATCCTTTGGGTTATCGATAACTCTGGTTCAATGAAAACTTCTCAAGAAAATTTGGCGAGCAACTTTCAGTCTTTCATCTCGCGCTTTAATCAATACAACTTTGACTTCCACATGGCAGTAACAACAACAGACGCTTGGGAAAAACAATTCAACGCAAATAGCGTGAAGGCAAGACTTAGAGACGGAGCTGTTTTAGTTACAGCCCAAGCTGCAACATCATCATCTGTGTACATTATGGATAAGAATACTCCAAACCTAAGCAATGTATTTAACATCAATATCAGACAAGGAACTTTAGGAAATGGGGACGAAAGAGCTTTTGAAAGTTTTAAACAAACTTTGCAAGATCCCTTTGGAGCGAACTTACTTTTCCATCGCTCTGACGCGTTCCTAGCAATCATCGTCGTCAGTGACGAAGAAGATCAGTCTTCTTCAGAAGTAAGCTTCTATGAAGGAACTCATCCAACGACATATTTGCAAAATCCAAAACTTTATTCAGTCC
Organism: uncultured Bdellovibrio sp.; assembly: GCA_964590635.1. Lineage (GTDB taxonomy): Bacteria > Bdellovibrionota > Bdellovibrionia > Bdellovibrionales > Bdellovibrionaceae > Bdellovibrio. The sequence continues at coordinate 20,495 of CAZPYX010000045.1, read as the reverse complement.
AAAGCTACATAGACTATTTGGATACTTACACTGGTGGGACTGCGAGTGGTCGCAACTATTCAGTTAGCAATATCTCTGTTCAAGACGATGCATGTCGCTTGAAATTAAATTCTGACGGAGATACTTCACGCAAGGTCAACGTTCGTTACAATCAATTGTCAGATGCAACTGCTGGCGTGAAGAGCTCTTTGTGCTCTGACTTCGGCAACACATTGCAACTGATTTCTGATTCGATCATCCAACTTTCAAGTGCATTCAAGTTAACTCGCGAACCAATTCCAGAAACAATCGTAGTGACTGTTAACGGAGCTTCAGTTCCACAGGATGCAACCAACGGTTGGACTTATGATGCTTCAACTATGATTATCACTTTCCACGGCAGTTCGGTTCCCGGAGCCAATGCCAGTGTGAAAATTAACTTCGATCCTAAGTCGATCCAATTGTAAGAGGGTGCTGTATGAGCGGTGGGGTACAAGCGACAGCTACAAAAGGTCAAGAATGGTTTATTCTTCGTGGGGACATGAAATATGGTCCTTACGAGTACAAATCCTTGATCACAATGATTCAAAATGGCGAGCTTTACGACTACAATTTCGTATGGGCTCCGCACCTCGAGAATTGGACTCTCGTGGGTGATCTTCAAGATTTCTCTAAAGATCGTCTTTGCCGTCTTATCGAGACCAAAGATCATCTCGCGGAATCTTTCAAAGATAGAAAAGTTCCGCGTGTAGATTTGGTAACACCAGTTTACGCACACAACGACCATTCATTTTTTGATGGTCAAACAATCAGCGTGAGCGAAAACGGTGCACTCGTTCTTTTGAACGACCCCCTCCTCCTCCCTGGTCAAAAAATCATGATTCACTTCAGAACTTCTGAAGTGAATCCCCAACCTTTTAACGTTCTTTGTGAGATCGTTCGTAAGAACTATTCAAAACAGAGACTCAATGTAAAATCCGGCCTGCATTATGCTGTTCGTTTCCTCGAAGTGCAAGGGACTGGTTCTGATCAATTTACAAAATGGTCGCGCGGTGGCGTTGCCAAGGAGGAAACAAATGGCATTTCTTAAATTCATGAATGAATCTGGCGTAGTAGGCTGGACAATTCTTCTTACAGGTATCGGATCTTTGATCCTCGTCGCAGAAAGAGCAAAGATGCTCTACAAAGAGTACGGCATGAATTCCGAAGAATTCATGGGCAAAGTACAAACTTTGGTTCTGGCGAAAAAATTGGATGAAGCTCTTTTGATGTGCGCTCAACTAGAGAAAAAACCTCTGGCAGCAGCTTTCAAAACGATTTTGGAAAAAGCGGATCGCGATGACGATTCTATTTTCCAAGCCCATGACATTGCTTTGTCTGAAAATATTCCTTTGTACACAAAACGCCTGCACTATCTTTCAATGCTTGCCAACGTTGCAACATTGCTAGGTCTTCTAGGTACGATTCACGGTCTGATCTTGTCGTTCCAAGCGGTCGCACAAGCCGATCCAGCGCAAAAACAAGCTTTGTTGGCGCAAGGTATCTCGGTTTCTATGTATACGACAGCTTTGGGTCTGGCAGTGGCAATTCCGGCGATGGTGTTCTTCTCTTTCCTTACTTCCCGTCAAAATGAATTGATGGAAGAGATGCAAGAGAAATGCAGCAAGCTTGCGGAACTTTTAACAAGCGCTCATATCCCTAACCTTACTCGTCAGAATGTGTTCCCGGACCATGTTTCGACAACTATGACTCCTCCAAATCCTGGTTCTAAAGTTTCATAAACTTTAGAACTCAAAGGGAACGGTCCTGCCTGCTCTGACTTTGTCGAAGCAAAAGATGACCAACCAGGAACGATTTTAAATCGAGGATCTTCGCAAGAAGACCCTCGACAGGATGGGTGACGCATGAGACGCATGAAAAAGATCAAAATCAACCATAACAGTGAGTTCGAGTTGGACTTAGCTCCACTCCTTGCTGTGATGGTAAAACTTGTTCCGGTTCTTCTGGTTTCCTCAGCCTTCGTGCAAATGATGGTGATCGAAACTGAATTGCCACAAGTTGTTAGTGAAGCGATTCAAAAGCAAGATCAGGATAAAACTCCAACAATTATCGCTCTTGAAGTTGACGGCAAAGACGGCTTCAACATTGTTGTGACTGAAAAAGGTCAGGACAAAGTTGAAAATGTTCCAATGAAAAATGGCACCTATGATCTTCCAACTTTGCATCAGAAACTTGTTGCCGTTAAAAAAGCACATCCAGAGATCTTCAAACTTGAGCTCAACCCGGACTCAAAAGTTCCTTACAAAGAGATCGTGAAAATCATGGATGAAGTCCGTCAGGCCCACGATCCTGCAGTTAAATTTCCTGTATTCGATACGAAACAGGGAAAAAATGTAGATACACCGTATATGTTTCCAGAGATCGTATTCTCTAACATGATGGAGGGCTAAACCATGTCACGCAGACGTCGTTATGACCCGAATATTAAAAAGAATTCAACATTTGCTTTGAACATTACTTCGATGACGGACATGTTCACCATCCTCCTGGTGTTCTTGCTCCAAACCTACTCAACGTCGGATGTTCAGATCATTCCTGAAAATAACTTGCGCCTGCCGAGTTCGGCTTCACAGTCGAACCCGGTGGAGGCGATCAAGCTGTCACTTTCAGGCGAAGCTTTAAAAATTGACCAGACTAAAATCGCTGATGTGAAGAATGAAGATTTCCTTCCACAGGACTTAGAAGAAAAAGACACGAACTTCATCAAGCCTCTGTTTGAGGAACTTGATAAGCTTGCAAAAAATTCTTCTGATAAAGCTCACGTGAAGGAAGGTCGTATTCTGCTCCAGGCTGACAAAGAACTCCCTTATGCAACTTTGCGCAAGGTGATGTACACGGCATCTATGGCAGGCTTTCCTCAGTTGAAACTGGTTACTTTAGTTGGAGAGTAGTTTTATGAAACTGCGCACAGTAATTCTTCTTATGGCGATACATCTTTTTTCGATTTACTGTTTTGCAGAGACAGAAAAAGGACTATTGCCAGAAGTTCGCTTGAACAACAATGAAGACGACAACGAGAAAAAAGCTTTCAGCAGCGAGATCATGATCACTCGCTCTGAAAACAAAGCAATTGAGTCCCTACAACTCATCATTAAAAAACAAAAGGGTTCTAAAAACGAAGCCGATCTTTGGTATCGTTTGGCCGAACTCTATATGAGAAGATCCAAATCCGGTCGTTTCTTTGACTTGCACAAAGACACGCCAATGATGAAGCTTTCTTCATTCCCAGTTCCTAATGAAAAAGGTTCTGAGGCAATGAAACGTGCAATTAAAATCTATTCTAAAATTGAAGCTGAATTCCCTCATTTCAAGCAAATGGACTCTGTCCTTTTCAATAATGCCTTTGCCCATCAGCAAATTGGCAAATTCAAAGAATCAGACCAGCTTTACGCTAAGCTTTTGCAGCAATTCCCTAAGTCTCCATTAGTGCCAGACGGAACTTTGGCCCTCGGGGAACTTCTTTACGAACAAGGAAAGTTCACTCAAGCCTTGGAACAGTTCCAACGTTTGGAAAAATTCCCACAAAGCCGTGTGTACTCTTACGGTATGTATAAAGCTGCTTGGGCTTACTACAACCTCCACGATAGCGATAACGGCATCAAAAAACTTGTTGAAGTCGTAAAAAACAATCCGCCTCTTCAGGATGGCGAAGTGCCAACCAACCGACACAATCTTCGTCGCGAAGCTATGCGCGACTTGACTGTCTTCATCGGTGACTCTTATCCAGCTAATAAGCTTTACTCATTCTTTGAAGAGATCGCGACCGAGGAAGAATTGGGTCAATCCATGACGGATCTTGCGAAACTCTATGATTCGCACAGTCGTCAAAAAGAAATGAATATCTTCCTGGATGAATACATTGAAAAACGCGCTTCCGGCCCTGAGGTTGTAAAATCTCATTTGGCCCTTGTGGAAGCCAATGAAGTTCTTAAAAAGCGCGACAAAGTCCTCGAGCACTTACAAACAGCAAGTGACTTGTGCCGCAAAGATTCGACTTGGATTACTTTGCAAAAACCCGATGTTGTTCAAGCATCTTGTACAGAAGGCTTCCGTCACACCAGCCTCGATATGGCTAAAAAATGGTGGGACATCTGGACTAAGAACAAACAGAATGTGGCTTTCTCTGATTTGACTCAGAAATTGTTCAAATTGATGTTGGACAACGAAGATCCCGCGAAGCCAGATTTGAAAACTCGTTTTGCCTATGCTGAACTTCTTTTCCAATTAGAAAACTATGATGAAGCCAGCGCACAATACAAAATCGTTGGTGACAAATCTTCAGAAGATCCACTTCGCCATGATGCGAACTATGCTGCTCTTTTCTCTAAAGAAAAAAGCATAGATAAGAAAAAAGATGCTTTGAAAGAAGCTGAACGCAAAGAGTTGGCTTTGAACTACCTTGCAAAACACCCTACAGGAAAATTTGCGACGGCAGTCAAATTCAAAATCGGCCACATCGCTTACGAGGAAAGCAATTACCCAGAAGCTGAGAAATGGTTGAAGCCTTTGACTTTGGTTAAAGGCACTGAGAACGCAGATATCAAAAAGAAATCTGAAGACTTAGTTTTGGACATGCTCAATATCAAAAAAGACTATGCTGGAATCAAAGCTTTCTCTAAACAAGTCATGACTTCTTCAGCGGATGATACCCGCAAGAAGAACATGAACAAAATCTTCGAAGAGGCTCATTTCACGGAAGTTCAAGAGTTTGCAAAAACTGGCGACAAGGATCAAGCCGCGCAAAAACTTATTGCTTACGCAAAAGAGCATGATGGTTCTAAACTTGCCCAAGACGCTACTTGGCAGGCCATCGGTATCTTCTACACAGAAGGCAAAGTCTTCGATGCGGCAGAGTTGAGCGTGAAATACACGTCCAAATACCCTGACGACAAGAAGAACCTCGATGCGCTAAAAGATGCTGCTAAAGCCTATGCGGAAGTAGGACAAGTTTCTAAATCCGCAGAGACTTTGGTGAAAATTGCGGACCTTGATAAAAAGAACCGCAACGCTCACCTTGAAACTGCGGCGGATATCTATTTGCTTGAAAAGAAAATTAAAGATGCCCGTGCAGCCTATGTCAGCATTTTGGCTCAGGCCGACAATAAAACCCAAGAGCGCATCTACACAAAGTTGATGGACTCTTACAAGGGCGAACCGAATTCTCCAGAATTCGCTAAAATCCAGAATCAAGTTCAAGCAAAAGGCATTGAACCATACACAACTCAGATCATGATCGATAAAGCCAAGGCTTTGCTTACTGCCGGCAAAATGACAGCGGCCTTCGACCTTTCAATGAAAGCTAACGGTCGCAGCGTTCCTGCCGAAGTGCGTGCTGAAGCGCGCTTGATCCAGGCCCGTGTTCTTGAAAAAGAATTGGCGCAGCAAAGTGTTAAAGCCCGCGAAGAGAAGTTTGCCACTGTATTGGGTATCAAAACCGAAAAGCTTGATAAAGCCCAAACAGCTTACGTAACTGCTTTGAAGATGAGCAAAGATCCTTACCAACAACTTGAAGCTATGCGCGGTATTGACCGTTGTTATGGCAACTACATTGAAGCTTTGACGAGCATGCCTCTTCCCGCTTCTTTGAAGCCAGCAGAACAGCAACAATTGCGTGGAGAATTGGCGAAACTGATTTCTCCGATTCAAGAAAAGAAGAATGACAACGAAGCAAAACTCAAAGTTCTAGCAGCATCTAAGGGCCAAGCGGCAACAACAGAAAGAGTTTACGCAAATATTCGCGTAGACCAAACTGTGACTCCGAACGTTCAATACCCTTCTGCGGAAAAAATGGCAGCGTTCTTACCTGCCTCTGCGGATATGAGCATTGGAAATGTGTCTCGTCTTGAGACTCGTGCTGGAAAAACATGCAATAAATCTGCGGTCTTAACGGGACAACTCGCAAAGCTCAATCCGATCGAAATTGCGGGAAATTGCTATGGTTCTAGACAGTTCGACATCGTTGAAAAACTCGGCCTTGAGCTTGCAAAAAATAAAGAGACTCGCGCACTGGGATTGTTCTATGCAAGCGTTGGCGCAGAAGCTCGCGGATTCGCTGAAAAATCTTTGTGGATGATTGAAGCAGCATTAAAGATTCAACCAGAGGCTTCTCCATTCGTGTATCAGAAAGCACGCTTAATTTACAAAGACGACGGCTTGAATGCATCAATGCAACTTTTCGAAAAAGTTTTAGACATGCAAATGCCCTCTACAGAAATGCAAACTTTCGCAGGTGTGAAGGCTTTCTCAGAGGGAGATTTTACTAAAGCAATTGAAAAATTCTCTGCACTGAATAAAGAACAGTTGTATACTTTCAATGTAGGCGCCGTGATGAGTGATGCGTACGCTCAAAAAGGTGAAGTCGATAAAGCATTGAGCACAGTGAAAGACTTGCTCAATGCGAAGAAAGACAATGTCGACTTCCTCTTGGAGCAAGCTCACTTGTTCGAAACTTACAAAGGCAGCCCAACACTCGCTTTGGACTCTTATGAAAAAGCATTCAAAGCAAGTTCACAAGTTGATCTGCGCGATTGGTTAGGTAAGAAAATACAGTATTTGAAAAATCAAAACAAAGTCGGTCAGAACGTAATCTCAGGAGACTTGTAGTATGGAGGGTACAGGTGAAACCTATCATCTCAGCGATGGTCGCTTTCATTCTCTTGGGAGCAACGACTGCTTTGGCCAAACAAAGAACAGTCCGTAAAGTCCAGGAAGTAAATTTTGGTGACATGAACCTCAAGGGTACGATTCGTAATCCTGACGGCGCCTATCTTGTGCAAAAAAAGGGTATAAAATTTATGCCTCTTTATGACGTGCAAAAAGATATGGATGGCCGTATCCGCGAATCCGCTTTGTACCTGAACAATTAAACACAAGAGGTGTTACATGCTCACTCTGATTGTACGTCAGTCTCTTAAGAACGGGACTGCTAAAACTTGGAAGTTGCGTTCCTCAAATTCAACACAAACCTTCGGCTCATCTCGCTTGGCCGATGTGATCTCTATCGCTCCTGGGACGAAAGGAATTCAAGGTGTTTTTGAATTCCATGACAACCAATGGTGGTACGTGAACATGGATATGAAGACTGGCGCCAAAATATCTGGCTCCCCTGCTCTTCTTTTGAATAAAGAACAAACTCTGGAAATGGAAGATTGCACTCTTTGCTTCACTCCGGTGAAAAGAGAAGCCGATCTTTATCAACGCCTTGAAACCGTTGGTCGCGACAGCTCTAATTCAGACCTTCAATTGGGCAAGCAGTTCCAGTTGTATATGGTAAAACAAGCAGACCGCGTTCTAGAGACAAGAATTCTTCCATTGAACAAAAAATTTAAGCCTTCTCTTTCTAACAGCAAAGTTGCTTGCGTGCTGTCTCCTGATTGGCATCGTCAAATGGTTGGCGACGTTGAAGTGAGCCAAAGAACTTTGTCTTTGGAAGACGCAGCTAGATTGGCGCGCTTCTCTCCAACTCAATTGGTCGATGAAGATTCCAAAAAAGGTGTCATCTTGATGTTGGGAGCTGCGGCTTTCTTTATCACGATAGCCCTCTTTTCTCCGAAGAGCACTCCGGTTGCAGAAACAGCTCCGCCAAAAGTGGCACAAAAAATTATCGTTAAAACTGAATTGAAACCAAAACGCAAAAAAACAGAAGTTGCTAAAGCAGCGCAACAGGTTGTCGTGAAACAAGCTCCTGCAGCTGCGGGTCCTAAAACAGAAATGCCTACTGGCGGTGGCGGCGGTAAAATTGCCAATATGATGAAGTCCATTTCTGGTGGCCGTATTTCTCAATTGATCGGAAAAGTTTCCGCACAAGGTGCTAAAAGTGCCAACGTCGTTTTTGCAAATGGCGTTAAAGCAGGTGCCGGTCCTTCAGGTCGTGCCCTTGCTGCCGTTGGCAGCATGGAACGCTCTGGTCGTGACTGGGGTGCCGCGGGAACTGGCGCTGGTGTGATGATTTCTACGAACGGTAGAGGCGGAGGTAAAAACGCTTCAGGCATGGGAGGTCTTGCCGCTGGTGGCACTGGATCCGGTGGTGTTGGTTTGATTGAAGAAGAGTCAGAAATTATTGGCGGTTTGGATCGCGAGATCATCGCCCAATATATCAAATCAAAACTAGGTCAGATTTTATATTGTTATGAAAGACAACTCAGCGCCAATCCGGATCTATTCGGAAAAGTCGCTGTTAAGTTCACAATTGGACCTACAGGTTCAGTGGAACAACAGTTAATTGGGGACACAACGCTTAAGAACGCAACCGTCGAGGGATGTATATTGAATAGGGTTGCAGCATGGAAGTTTCCGAATCCGCAGGGGGGAACTCGCGTGCTCGTGACGTATCCATTTTTATTCAAGAGTACAAACTAATACGACGGGGGTAATTCGTGTTTAAGAAGTCACTTTTAATTATCAGCTTGGCATTCATCGGGGCGGCATCACAGGCAACAGCTCAAGAAGCCAAACCAGACGCCAAACAAGAACGTGGCAGCGACAAGCTCGACATCAAAAAACTCGAGCAAAAATATTGGGCGGCGAAGGATGACGACTTCAGTGTCGTGCAAAATCGTCGTTATACCAAAGCAGACAGATTCTATCTTACTGCTTCAGCAGGTATTCCATTTAATGACCCTTACAGCACAGGTTCTATCTTTGCTGCCAATTTGGGTTATTTCATGAATGAGCGCTGGGGTTTTGAATTGAACTACAACTCTGCTAACATGAAAGATAACGATGCCGTTGATCAGTTCGTGAATACTTATAAAGTTATGCCAGACCATAACATCTTTAAGTCTTCTGAATTCCTTTCAGCGATCTGGGTTCCGTTCTATGCGAAAATGAGTGCTTTAGACAAAGCCATCATCTATTTCGACATGGGTCTTTCAGTCGGTGTGGGTAATTTGAATTATGAAATCGCCAAAGTTGAAGGCAATGACTCGAAAAGTGCATTTGCTTACAAATTAGGTGTGTTCCAACAGATCTTCTTCTCTGAACATTTCGCTGTGAGGGTCGACCTTAATAACACTTGGTCAAGCCAAGACAAAATGAAGTACTACGTTCCAGGTTCCACTGTGAATGGTAACGCCATCACTGGCGTGCGCGATCAGGGATCTGAAACGGTCAATGATACTTCATTGATGATTGGTCTTACTTACTGGCACTAGCACCGTTAATTTGATTGGTGCTGCGCGAATATAGTTCCTGGGGCGGGGGTCCTTATGAATAAGCCATTGATGATACTTTTTAGTCTTCCATTGCTCTACGCGAGTGCATGGGCAGATCCTGCTTTGACCGTAAAAAAAGCAGCTCGCCCAGCAGCCGCAAGTCTTAAAGTTAAAACCAGCTTAGTTCCTACTTACGATGTGTATCAACGAAAGGTCGTAAAAGGAAAAACGGAAGTCTACAAAGTGAAGAACATTCCTTTGCTGGACCTCGGTGAAGAACGTGAAGTTCAGGCTGCGACTTTAAGTCCCCTGCGTCTTCCCGCCGCAGAGTCAGTAAAAGAACAGGAGGTTCGTCGCCATGCCCCTGTGCAAGCGATGACCTTCAACGTTGTTCCATACAACTTGACTGTAGAAAACCCAAAACAACTTACAAATGCGGAAGCTTTCACTAAGATTCCAGATATTAAAGTCTTGAATCCCGTGGCGGCCCCCGTCACTAAAGATCCGCAAGTCACTCTTGTCAAAATGGACGAGATGAAACCAAATGACTATAAGCTTTTACAAGCTTTGATCTTCCTTGAAATTCAAAAGAATTACGAACTTGCCATGGGTCTATTTGCCGAACTGATGGACGATCCAGAACATCGTATTGAAGCTCTTTACAACTATGCACAAACGGCTAAGGGCATGGGCATGAACTCCGAGTTCAGAGAGTACATGATCCAAGTTGCTAAAGAAACAAAGAGCAAAGACTGGCAACAAAGAGCCACGGAAGCTCTAGTTAAAAACATCACGGTTTTACAACACTCTGATATCGCCCTCATTGATCCCTTGGCTACAAAATATGAATTGGACGTCACTAAAAATGACGACTACCAATTGACTCGTGCCAAGTACTATTCCGAAGTGGGACAGTTAGGCATGGTTGAGGACGCATTGATTTATATTTCAGAGACGTCTCCCCTCTTCCCAGATGCTTTGATGTTGAATGCTCTTTTAAGCTACCGCCAAGGTAAAGTTGACGAAGCTGTGATCAATCTGGATCGCTTGATGCAAATCACAGAGTCTAACAAAACTTCACAGATCCGCTCTGTGGGCGCATTGACATTGGCTCGTATGCAATTCCAAAAAAGCCAATATAAAGACGCCTTCCAATCTTACTTGAAAGTCGACAAGTCCAACCCACTTTGGTTGCAAGCGATGATCGAAAGCGCTTGGACTCAAATTTTAGGCGAAGACTATGAGGGTGCTGCGGGCAACATGTTCTCGTTACACACCGACTTCTTTAAAAATGCCTTCGCTCCAGAATCCTATGTCGTACGCACAGTTGGTTACTTGAATCTTTGCCAATACGGTGACGGTGCCGAAGTGCTTAATGAAATGCGCCAAAAATACAGCCCTTGGAAAAAGAAACTTGAGGCTTACAATTCCACTCATAAAGATTCTCTCGCTTACTATGACACTGTGAAAAGCTGGATTAAGAATTCAGACCTTAAAGAAGTCGATGGTTTGCCAAGATCTTTCATCGTGGAGCTAGCCCGCCACCCTGCTTACATGAGCGTGCAAAAACAAATCAATACTTATGAAGATGAAATCGGTCGTTTCAACAAGATCGCATTGAATTTGATCAATATGGAACGCGATCTATTGAAAAAACAAAATGCAGCCAACAAAGAACTTGCGGATGCAAAAAGAAAAATTGGTAGCAACAGCCCTTCAGAAAGTGCCATTCAAGCGGTGCAAACTGCAGAGAAAAAACTGCTCAGCTATCGCATTCAATACCATATTGCGAACAAGGCCCGTACTTCGATCAAAAATCTAAGAACTCAAGGTCTTGCTCGTATTGATAAAGAGAAAGACCTCCTTCGTAAAACAGCAGCAAAAACTCTTCAATCACGTTTCGGAGAGATGTACGCAAGCTTGAATAAAGTCTTGGATCAAAACGATGTACTTCAGTACGAATTGTACTCTGGAGCCGGTGAACATCTTCGCTATCAAATGGCTGGCGGTGATGTAAACACCAAAGAACGTGCCGAATTGAAAGTGCAAAAAGAAAAAAGTTTGAACTGGAAATTTAAAGGCGAAATATGGGAAGATGAAGTAGGCCACTATCGTTCATCTCTTAAAAATGTTTGCCCACAAGAATCCAATGTGGCCGGTTTGTCTGAACAATAAAGAAGGGACTCGCAATGAAAATCTCTAAAGAAATGGCAGCACACGTGAAAAGATTAAATCAAGGTTTAACTCTTGGAATGTTGACTCTGGGTGTTTTGATGAGCTTGCAAGCTCCGGCTTTCGCACAAAGTTCTGCGAAGGAAGGTCTTGAGCGCATTAAGTCCAATCTTAATAATTCAAAGACCAATCTTACTGAATATGAAAAAAATCTGAAGACTGTTGAGGGCAACTTAGGCGAAGTTGGTAAAGCTAAAGGCCAAGTTGAAGGACAGCAAAAACAAGTACAACAGCAGGTGGAAGAAAACAATCAAGCCATGGGCAAAGTGGGAGCCAAAGAAAAAGACATCACCACTTTGATCAATGACGAAAAGTCTAAGACGGCTCAGGAAAATCAAAAAATCCAAGAGTACGAGGCTATGATTGCGAAGATCAAAGAAAACCAAAAGAAACGTGAAGGTAACATTGCCGATTATCAAATGCAATTAAATCAATTACAGGAAGAAAAGAAAATCTGGCAATCACGCGCTTCCAATCTCAAAGAACAAAACGATCAGGTAACTCAAAAAATCAGATCGTTGGCTAGTGAGGAAAAAGAATGGAAAGCCAAACAGCAAGGCTACCAAGGTGAAGTAAAACGCTGGAGCAAAGAAGTCGACAGACAACAAAAAATCAGCGACTCTTATAACTCTCTAGCTGAAGTAAAATAAACTTATTCCTAATTGAAACCCATCAGGAGGTCCCACCGGACCTCCTTTTTTTATTTTTTCTTCCCTACCGAAGTCCCACGACAGGGTGGACATTCATTAAATTCTCAAGCGCCCTCTCGCGCGCCCCCGCCTCTTCGCCGAAAATTGCTTATCTCTTTATAGTCAAGCTAGGTAAAGGATATCTAAATGGATTCATCTATTGGCAGTTGGTTTCGAGGAATCAAAGGGAAACTTCTTTTTGCGGCAGTTCTACCCGTCATTGGTTTCACAGTCGTGTTCGTGATCGCCCACTCAAATTTCGCAACCTTGGGCGCTCTGCTAAACACCTCGAATAAGGAGATCATTCCTAACCTTCAGGGGATCGGAGACATGCGCCAGGCACGTAATAAATACGGCTACCAGGTGTGGGCCGCGATGAGTATGCCCACAACAGAAAAAAGAATGGAGCGTATGAAGCTCGTACGAGAGGGCATAGTTGAATTTGAAAGAGGTTTTAAGCTCTATATGTCCGTGCCCAGCCCAGCTCAACTGCAAAGCACAGATAAAATGGGCAATGCTAATATCGAAGAATATCTCACACTTCTTAAGAAATGTGCCGACTTGGTTGAATCTGGCAAACCCGAAGCCTATGACGAAGTGAAACATCAGTTAGACGGAAGACTTTGGGAACTTGGAAATATCATGCACAGAATGACTGCAGCAGCCCTTAAATACTACGATGAAACATCTGCCGCAAATTCAAAAATAGCAGAATCTTCGATCCAGTCTGCAAATAATATTATTATTGTGACCACCCTTGGAGCCTGCCTTTCCATTTTTGCAATTTTAGTTTTTATCGCCAGTCGCATGTCTTCAACTGTTGGCTCCATTGCATCCCGCCTCACCACTGCGGGTGGACAAGTCGCATCCTCTGTAGAGCAACTCAATGAAGCTGGCAATAGCCTTTCGCAATCCTCCACAGAGGCGGCGGCTTCTTTAGAAGAAACCGTAGCAGCGCTTGAGGAACTAACCTCGATGGTGCAAATGAATTCCGACAACGCCAAACAAGCCGCAACTCTTTCCGCAAGCTCTCGTGACGCTGCTGAAAAGGGTGAACGAGAAATTCAAAGTTTGATTCAATCTATGACCGCCATTTCGCAGTCTTCGAAAAAGATCGAAAAGATCATCTCTGTGATTGACGATATTGCCTTCCAAACAAATCTTCTGGCCCTCAATGCCGCCGTTGAAGCAGCCCGCGCCGGAGAACAAGGCAAAGGTTTTGCTGTTGTGGCAGAGGCTGTTCGCTCCCTGGCTCAACGAAGTGCCTCTGCCGCGAAGGACATCACAAGTCTGATCAAGGATTCCGTGGCACAAATTGAAGAAGGCAGCCAAACGGCGGATCAAAGTGGCGCGGTGCTTACGAACATTGTGAACTCCGTCAAGAAGGTCTCTGATCTGAATAGTGAAATTGCTGCGGCAAGTTCTGAACAAACCACCGGCATTCAGCAGATTAGCAAAGCCATGAATCAACTGGACCAGGCGTCTCAGTCCAATGCAGCTTCGGCAGAGGAAATTGCGGCTACTAGCAATGAGATCAATAATCTAGCAATTACAGCACAAAGCCTGACGGTCGAGCTCAATATAGTGGTTATGGGGACCCATGCCGAACAATCTTCACCCGTGCCCGAAGCCAAGACGAAGAGACCGCTCCTAAGCAAACAATCCTTGAGAAAGAAAGCCAATGTCATTCCTCTTCGCAAAGCAGCTTCTAATGTCGCGATTCCATTTGATGAAGAAGACAATCACTCTGCTGATTCGCGTCCGAAGAGATCTAGTTAAGACATATTGTTCAAGCCCTCGACCAACGAAGAGGCCGACACCTGTCCCTTTCGCAACGAATTTGTAATGTTCCCTGGACTTTTTCTAAATATGTAAAAGACCGAACAAGAAATATCAGACCACTTATCACTTGAGAGGAAGTTATGAACAAGAATTCACTATCGGCTTGGTTTAAAGGGATCAAAGGACGTCTATTACTTGCGGCCTTTATGCCTGTGATTGGTTTTGCCATTATCTTTGGCGTCTCGTTCAGAGGGCTCAACAAGACCAATGTCATCCTCTCATCCGCCCATGAATCAATCATTCCAAATCTTGCGGCCCTAGGTAGCATGCGCCAGGCAAGAAACAAATTCTCTTATAAAATATTAGAGGCAAGTATTTACGGCTCGTCTCCAGAACTTCGCAAACCGTATTTGGAAATCGCCAAAGAAGGCATGAAAGAGTTCAATGAAGGTTACGTTGCTTATACGAAAGCTCCCTTCCTTCCAGGTGAAGATGCTATCCATGATAAGGTAAAAGGCAAGATTCCTGAGTTCACGAAAATGATGGATAACATCGTTGCAATGATGGAAGAAAACTCTCCAGAAAAAACAAAACAAGCGACTGAACTTCTCGAAGGCAACTTTGCGAAGCTCAACAACGACGTCAGAGACTTCAACCGCGATGTGAATGCTCTTTATGTTAAAATAGCCAGTGAACAATCCATTGAGGCTTCTGCAACAAAAACAGATGTTTTCAATTGGATGATTCTGATCACAGCACTTTCGGCTGTTGCGATCTTCGGCGTTCTTCTTTGGATCGGCGCTCAGATTTCAAAATCAGTGGGTTCTATCGCGGATCGTTTAACAGGCGCAAGCACACAAGTGGCTACCGCTGTTGAACAGCTGAATGAAGCAGGAAACAGTCTTTCACAATCTTCCACAGAGGCAGCTGCTTCATTAGAAGAAACCGTGGCAGCCCTCGAAGAGCTAACTTCCATGGTGCAAATGAATTCCGACAATGCCAAACAAGCCGCCGCTCTTTCAGTTTCTTCTCGAGAGGCTGCTGAAACAGGCGAAAGTGAAATCAAAACCTTGATCACTTCAATGACTGAGATTTCTAGATCTTCCAAAAAAATTGAAGAGATTATCTCAGTGATCGACGACATCGCCTTCCAAACAAATCTTTTGGCTCTGAACGCGGCGGTGGAAGCTGCTCGTGCCGGAGAACAAGGTAAAGGATTTGCTGTGGTTGCGGAAGCAGTTCGCACCCTGGCGCAAAGAAGTGCTGCGTCTGCAAAAGACATCACATCTTTGATCAAAGAATCAGTCTCGCAAATCGATCGCGGTAGCGACATTGCAGATCAAAGCGGAACGGTGCTTTCAAACATCGTCAACTCGATCAAAAAAGTTTCTGATTTAAATAATGAAATTGCTGCGGCAAGCTCTGAGCAAACAACGGGCATCCAACAAATCAGCAAGGCCATGAATCAATTGGATCAATCATCTCAGTCTAACGCCGCTTCCGCAGAAGAAATCGCAGCAACCAGCGGAGAGATCTCTGGCCTAGCAGTGAATACTTTGAACCTTACAGTCGAACTGAATAAAGTTGTTCTTGGCGATGACGCCGATCACTCCGCGCCTCCGGAATTAAAAACTCCGCCAACAAGAAAAACCAATTCATTTCAAACTAAAAAATCAAATGTAGTTCCGTTAAGAAAGTCTTCACCAATTTCAAGCAAAACTCCAAAATCCGCCGAAGCTATCCCCTTCGACGAAGATGACAGAGCCAAAGTAGGAAACACCGAAGGCTTCTAACCTGACCAGCTAACCGACCCAACGCACATCGAGACAGATAAGCAGTCCAAGAAAGGACAGCACCTCTCAGCCTCGATAAAATATCCAGCGACACTCCCCCAACAGAGTGTCGCTTCCCTTTTTAAATCACCAAAAATCTCATCCCGCTCAAATCAAACAACCCAGGGCCTTCCTCGTTAAACAAAAACCACCCAAATCACCAAACCAACTCCCTCCCCAAAAAACACTCCCTTGCGCAAAAACCGCGAATAGACACCCCTACTCCCGCGAAGCGGGAGTGAGTCAGACACGAGGGACATTACTTGCTTTTCATCAACTAGACTAAGCTCTTTCAAAACCAAAACCGAAGAAAGGTTTCAATTGCAAGGAGCATATAGAATGAGTCAGTCCCCGTTTTCTTCATGGTTTCGCGGTATCAAAGGTCGCCTGTTAGGCGCAGCAGTCATCCCAGTTATTGGCTTTGGCTTCGTCTTTTACATCTCACAAGGTGGCTTTTCTAAGCTCAATGGTGTGATCGAAAGTGCTCATAATGATATTATTCCCAACCTTTCAGCACTCAGCGAATTGCGCCAAGCTCGAAACAAATTTGGCTTCTTAACTTGGAACTATATCAATGCTGATAATGAAGCAGACAGAGTCACAGCGGGCAAAGGTTTAGCCGCTGCCCTGGACGAATACGAAACCAACTACAAGAAATACACAGGGACAAGCTTCACTCCAGAAGAAAAAAAGGCCTTTGATATTATTCAAAGTAAATATGTTTCCGTTATTGCATCCATGAACAAAATCAAGAAGCTAAGCGAATCGGGAAGATCCGAAGCCAGCGGTGCCATGAAAGCGGAATTGAAAGGTGACTTCACAACTTATGGTGAAGCTGTGGGATCTTTCACCCGTGATACAGCTCTTAGCTATGTCGCGCGCGGAGTGACTGAAGCTAAAGACTCTGTTGCTACCCGAGAAAATGTTTTCAATATGTTGAGCTTCACGATCGGCCTTTGTTCGTTCTGTATCTTCGGTCTGCTCATGTGGTTGGCTGCAGCTATCTCGAAATCTGTGAGTTCCATTGCAGAACGCCTCACCGTTGCTGGTGGCCAGGTTGCTTCATCTGTAGAGCAGCTTAATGAAGCAGGAAACAGTCTTTCCCAATCTTCGACCGAAGCGGCAGCTTCTCTAGAAGAAACCGTTGCTGCCCTTGAAGAAATGTCTTCCATGGTACAAATGAACTCAGACAATGCCAAACAGGCTGCCGCTCTATCTGTGTCTTCACGTGAGGCCGCAGAAACTGGCGAGCGCGAAATTAAGTCATTGATCACTTCTATGACAGAAATTTCTCAATCATCTAAAAAGATCGAAGAAATCATTTCAGTGATCGACGATATCGCATTCCAAACAAATCTTTTGGCCCTGAACGCAGCCGTGGAAGCAGCCCGTGCCGGTGAACAAGGTAAAGGATTCGCAGTGGTGGCCGAAGCTGTACGTGCCTTGGCACAAAGAAGCGCGGCCTCCGCGAAAGATATCAATTCCTTGATTAAGACTTCCGTCAGTCAAATTGATAGCGGCAGCAGAATCGCAGATAAGAGCGGAACTGTACTAAGCAATATCGTGACTTCAATCAAAAAAGTTTCTGATCTTAACAATGAAATTGCCGCTGCAAGCTCTGAGCAAACAACGGGAATTCAACAGATCAGCAAAGCCATGAATCAGTTGGATCAAGCTTCGCAATCAAATGCAGCGTCAGCGGAAGAGATCGCTGCCACAAGTGGTGAGATCAACAACTTGGCAACTACGAATCAAAATCTAACTGTTGAGCTCAATAACGTGATCCTTGGTTCCAACGACCAAGGACTCGAAATGCCACTAACTGCATCTGCAAGTAGTCCCGTAGCAAAAAAGAAAACCAACGTTGTGCCTTTAAGAACGGCGGCAAAAGCATCGTCAAGAAAAGACACTCCCTCTGACATGATTCCCTTCGACGAGGAACATCGTAAAGTGGGAACGACAGACGGTTTCTAGAATCGAAATTTAGATTTTACGTTTTAAAGAAGACATCAGAAAACGCGCCTGCTCCAGGCGCAGCAAAAAGGAGCAGATGAAATAAGCTGCTCCTCCCGCTCCAATAGCCAAAGCCAAAGCTATTATTTTGCCAGCCGAGCCCACATTTAAGATTTGCTCCAAGGGAAAATAAATCTGCACAGCGGCTGCCAAGCACATTCCAGAAATCACGATCTTCACAGCTTCAAAGAAAATCTTTCGCCACTCTAGCGTCGTAATCCAAATTCGCAGAGCTAACGACATCACTAAGAACTGTACAACTGCAGCCACCAAACTTGAAAGAACCAATCCCTGCAAACCTGCCTGACGAATCCACCAAGAAGCCCACGACATATGTAAAAGCAATGCTCCACAAGAAGCCAGCGCCGGCAGCCATGTGTTCTTCACCGCATAAAACGCGGGCCCTAATATTCTAACTCCAGAAACAAATAACAAACTGACAGAGTACACTTGCAAGACCATCGCGGTGCTCTTAGCATCCGTGATGGAAAAATGTCCTCTTTTAAAAAGAACTTCGATAATCGGTTCTGCTAAGAAAAACAATCCCAGGGTCGCAGGGAAGGCCAAGAAGAAAGTAAATAAAAAATGTTCCTGCAAGACTTCGCGGAACTTATTCACTTCTTTTTGCAAAACCAACTCACTCAACGTTGGCAGCAACGCGGCTCCCAAACTGACCGACACTAAGGACAATGGTAGCTCTAACAAGCGATCGGCCCAATAGATGTAGGAGATCGCACCGTCCCCCATGGCACTGGCAAAATGCAAATTCACCAAGGTGGTAAATTGCAGCAATCCCATTCCAAGAAGCCCCGGCAGCATATTTACTAAAACTTTTTTGACATCTTCATTCCAAAAGTTTTTCTTCAATTGCGGCAAATAGCCCCGAGCCCGCAAGGCCAACCACAAAAGCAGTGCTTGCAAAAAGCCACCAACAAGCACACCCCAAGCTAAGCCGTCCCCGACTTGTACAAACCAAGTTGACGGCATGAAGGTAAAAACCAACATCGAAATATTCAAAAGCGCCGGAGCCACCGCTGGCAGACCAAAACTTCCCAGGGCATTCAGAATTCCCATGAAATAGGCATAGCTGCAGACGAAATAAACAAAACCAAACATGATACGCGCCATGCGCACCGTTAGAAGCCACTTTTCAGGATTCTTGGCATAATCAGCCGAAAGGATCCACCCCAGAACCTGCTCCATATAAAGGATGCCTAAGATGGTGATGCTGCCTAGAAAGATCAAAAGAACGGTGTAAAGAGCATTAATAAGGTTCTGAGCCCTCACACCCGAAGCGTCATCAACCCGCGCCTCCATAAAAACCGGAATAAAGCTCACGGATAAAGAGCCTTCACCAAACAAACGGCGAAAGAGATTGGGAATTCGAAAAGCAGCAGTCCACGCATCCGTCACGGAGCGCTCGAAAAGAGCAGCCAAGGCCATATCCCTGAAGAGCCCTAGAATGCGGCTCGTTAGAGTACCTGACGCCATAAAAAAGGCCCTTTTGAGGACCTTTTTTCGATCTTGTTTTAATCCGCTTGCTTCGTCAGACACCCTATGTTAATCCCTTTGGTTCGTCTAAAAAGATTACTTTGGAGGATATCCCTTGGCAAATCATAAGTCTGCAGCAAAAAGAGCTCGTCAGTCTGTTCGCAAAACCGCTGTTAACAATGCTCGTAAAAGCACCGTAAAAACAGTTGAGAAAAAACTAGTTAAAGCAATTGAAGCGAAAGACCTTAAAGCTCTTCCTGAATTGTTGAAAGCTTTCACTTCTTCAGTGATGAAGGCTGCTAAAACTGGCGTTATCAAGAAAGAAACTGCTTCTCGCAAGATCAGCCGTCTTTCTACTCGCGCATCAGCAGCTAAGTAGGCCTGTCTGCACTCCGACTTCGTCGGAGTAAGTAAGCCCACAAAAAACAGAACAGCATTAGAAATGCCAAATGCAAGGCGCGACGAGGAAGGCGTACCCCACAGGTACGCCGACGAGGAGCAACGCAGTCAGTTGGTGTTTATAGGGCTGATTCCGTGCGAGCGGAGACATAGGCTCTTATTTGGCGTTTAATTGAGAAAGCGATATCGCTGAAACTCAATCCGTGGGTGACCTTCGAGTCACCTTCTTTTTTTCTTGTGGATCGCACGATCGCGCGCAAGAACACAAACTCCCCCGAAGGAATTTGCAAGCTGACCACTAGTTCATGACCTTCAGTCAAAATGAAGTCAGAAACGATGGACATACCACCCTCCCCCAACTCCCCTGTATCGCAGACAAAATAAGATCCATCGCAAAGTACACCGACTTTACGTTTCAGCGTCCGTCGTGGATATTGACGGCGGAAATGACCTTTGTCTTCGAATTCAAACTTAGTGCTCATACCGAACGTATCGGATTTTCAGAGGGGAAGCTTAACCTTAATGGGCTGCTTGAGGGCTGCAAGTCTTCAGAACCATGTTCTCAAGCCAGATGTGACTAGACAATGGGGAAGACTTCAAAGCTTTATCTGTCTCAGAAAGAACCACTAGGGTCTGCTCAAGCTTCTTCGCAGTCCAGCGTCTAGACTGATCCGTATAGGTGTCCAAGAAATACGGAGGCACTTGCGCATAGTCACCTAATTTTGCTCCTTGCAAGCACTCGTCCACACCCTTCTTCACAGTCAGAAGAATGCGCACATGCCAACCCACCCAAGAAATAAACCCAGTCCCTTTTTCCCCTTGATCGAACAAGTTAACCAAGAGTTCGAAGTCTTGTAGCCCGACCA
>CAZPYX010000044.1:0-25227 GCA_964590635.1 uncultured Bdellovibrio sp. | reverse complement strand
CTGCGGGTTGGCAGTGACGCTTCTTCTTTGTTCTATAGTCAGGCCGGAGGCGCTTGGATGTTCTGATCATTCTTCAAAAGGGCCATCATTATTTCACTCCATGCAACTCTGTGTTTACGCAAGAGTACTTTCCTAGTTCGAGCTCTCAGAATAGCCTAAATAAGTTGTTTCAAAAGTACGTTTATAATGATGGGAGAGATATGAAATCTTTTGCTGGTCCAATTTGTGTTGTTGTCTTGATGGCATTAAGCTCTGCATCCGCGTTCGCCAAAGAGTCCGCGGGAAACAAGGTAGAAGAAAATAAAAAGATCGTGCGGGATTTCTATGAGATGGCGTTTAACCAGCATAAGCCTACTCTGGCCGCAAAGAAATACATTGGCGATAAGTATATTCAACACAATCCCCATGTCCCGAATGGCGCGGCAGCCTTCTATACTTATTTCGAAGATTATTTCAAAAAGAATCCTGAATCTCGCGCCATCATTCATCGGGTCATTGGCGATGGTGATTTGGTTGCTTTACATATTCACTCCAAAGAAAATGAAAAAGATTTGGGTAGAGCTATAGTGGACATTTTTCGTCTAGAAAATGGAAGAATTGTTGAACATTTTGATGTGATTCAGAATGTCCCAGAGAAAACTGCCAATGGTAATTCTATGTTTAATGGAGAAAATTCCAAGTAAACTATTTTCGCTAAATGAAATGAAGAATACCTTGCTTCTGTGAAGGGGAATGCCCTGGCGATGGCAGGACCTTTTTACTTCACGGTGTTCTTCCTGATCATTGCGGCGATGGTTTTATAAGGAAGGCTTTGCTTGCTGCATTAGATTAATGACTTGGCTGCATCTCCTTGCTAGCGTTTTATTATGACTAGAAAGCCAAAACGAATTTATCTGACATCTCTCGATCAACCTGATTCCTTGGGCAATGTTGCTTTTCTACCAACAGATCCGCTGAACCATCGAAGTGTTGAACGACTTCGATCCTATACTGGTATCGAAAAAATAATCTTTCAGGATGAAACCGATTTTAATCAGGCATTGAAAATCGCAAAATTTACCTCGGAAGCTTGGGCCCACGACGGGTATAATTCTAATCCAGAAAAGAAAGATGCGCTGACTATTTTAAAATTGGCGAAGGACGGGGCGTCTTTCGCTTGTGTGCAGTTTGCGTCGGTTTTTGTGCAGCTTTGTCAAAGCGTTGGTATTCCAGCGCGCGTTCTTAATGTTAGAACAAAGAATCCTGACCTAGGATCTTCCGGGCATGGACATGTGACGGCTGAGTATTTTGATAATCAACTTTGCAAGTGGGTCTGGATAGATCCTCAAATTCATGCATACGCCACTCATCGAAGCAATCCATTAAGTTACAATGAACTTGCCGAACTTGTTGTTGATGGAAAAAAGCCAGTCATCAAATTTACCGAGCGAACTTTAGCTTATATTAATCATGACAGAGCTCATTTAAAAATACTTGAGAACTTTGTAAGAAGATATGTCTGGTCGACACGGATCGGTGGTTTGCAGGCGTTCTATAGCAAACAAACGAACTTAACGAGTATAGGTTGCAAAAGAAAAGTCATCCGACCTGCTATTACTTTTCAGGGATTTGCAGACAAATCTCCAGTGTACGTCTCTCGAGAGATTTTTGATGCTCCTTTGAATGCGTGTTATTTGCAATTCGAAACAAGCGCACCTAAGAAGTTGGTGAATTGGAAAGATCTAAAGGACTACAAAGAACATGCGCATCTGAATTTTGCCAAACCCGAAGTCACACTGACCCTTACTAACAGTATGCCTTGGTTTGAATCATATAGAATTGTTATTAACGGTAAGAAGAAGGTTTTAAAAGGTAAAGAAATTACTTTTAAATTGGCTGATGGTTTAAATACAATTCAAGTTCAAGCAATGAACGGCTATAAACGTTGTGGGCCTATGTCCGCTGCAGAAATCCGTTATGACAGCCGCTATAAAGAAGTTAAGAGTTACTGGTAGCATTAGTTAATTTCTAATAAACTCTCTTGTCCAATTTTGCCAATACTCGCAGTCCGAGACTGGGTCTTTAATTTTAACCGGCTCATGAAATTCGATCTTTGCGTGAATGCGCTCATGACTAAAGAGGTTGTACAAGTGCAGAGGTAGAAAATCATCATCGATATAAGCTGCAGCCCTTAATGGAGAATAAGATAGTCGGAATGGCTGCAAAAGCAAGTCGTGTTCGTGAGCAATTTCAAATGCGCCTCGACGCCACGACTTATTCTCGAATAAACAGGTCGTGCCAGAAGGAAAGAGCGCCACGCGCTGGCCCTTCTCAAGTGCTTCTTGAATGGACTTTCGCGCCAGCTTTCTTGAGGAACCACTTTCTCGTTTTACAAAAACAGTATCGACTTTTTTAGCAGCGGGTCCAATAATTGGCCATGCCGTAATTTCTTCTTTAGCCACAAAAGAAAGACCGCGTACTGTACTCATCAGAAGAGGAATATCTAAATAACTGATGTGGTTTCCCAAAAAGAGCAGGGACTGTTGATCAGAAATTGTTCCAGAGATTTCTAGGTTGACCCGCAGGCGGGACAGGATTTCTTGGGCCCATTGTAATTTGAGTTCTTCAATACTTGCATTCGGTTCTTTCGATTTTTGCAAATATTGATAAGTTTTAGCGAAGATGCTTACCGAATGAGTCAAAGATGTAACTGCTTTCATGCTATAAAATATAGAATGAAGTCATTGAGAAAAATTGTTTTGATTACGTCAAGGCAGCTTTCTTAACAAAACCATGACACGACAAAGTTGTTTTTTGCTTTCACTCTATCTCTAATGAAGGAAATTAATTTTTTGGGTCTTGGCTTTGAAGTAGGTCAAGAACGAAATGGCCTTAAGAGCTCCCACGAATCTGTTCGACAGTATTTTCCTTTCTTAGAAAGACAGGGCCTCAGAATCGTCGATCAAGGAGAGATTTTAAGCAATGATCCTCGTTGCGCCAAAATCCATTCATCGCAACAGGTTCCTAACTTCGATTGGCATCCCTATAAAGAAGCCTACAACAGAATTCAGGCTCTTCTTCAGCAACCTGAAGTGTTGCTAAATTGGGGCGGCGACCATAGTGTGGCATTGGCAACCGTTGGCGCTTTTTGTTCACAAAATCCGGATGGCTATGTGGTTTGGATTGATGCACATACGGATATTAATCTTCCCGAGCATTCTTTGAGTGGAAATCTGCATGGTATGCCACTTTCAATTTTGTTAAATATCCAAAATATCTCTTCAAAATATTTTCCATGGCTAACAACACCTCTGCAGGTGGAAAAATTAATATATGTTGGCGTGCGAGATTTAGATCCATTTGAAAAAGAGATTGTTCAACATCTAGGAATCGAGGCGTTCACGGCAACTGACGTGCGCGCACAGGGAATGTCGAAAATTGCTCGAAAGATTTTCCAGAAAGTCGCCAACAAACCTTTACATATAAGTTTTGATATCGACAGCCTTAGTCCCGAAGTTGCTCCCGCGACCGGGGTGCCCGTACAGCACGGACTGAGCCTTGAAGACGTAGAAGTCTTGGGTCGAGCCCTTTCAAAGCATCCGCAGTTGCGATCGGTCGATATCGTAGAGATCAATCCCGAACTTGGCAGCGCTCAAGATGTTTTCCAAACTTATTTTGCGGCATTGAGATTCTTAATGTCCATATTTTACCAGGGGGGAATTTATGATGGCATTAGTCGACCAAATCAAACAGTCAACTCAGCTTCGCTGGAATCGCGTCCATAAGTTTAAAGCTAAAATCAATCTGCATATTGAAGTGGGCTCTTATGTGATCAAAACAGCGGAAACCCCTCAGGAATTGATTGAAAGCTTCCGTCTTCGTCATGAAGTTTTCAATCAAGAATTTCGTGGCATCAGTGGTGTGGGGTTGGATTTTGATAAGTTTGATTACTATTTTGATCATCTGGTCATTGTGCACAAAGATCTTAAAAAAATCATTGGCACTTACCGCGTGAACTGCTCAAAGTTTTCAAAAGTATCTTACACGGCTCTCGAGTTTGAGCTGCAGAAATTATTTTCCCAAAACAAGGGTCCCTTCTTAGAATTAGGTCGCGCGTGTATTCATAAAGATTATCGCAAAGGTTCGATTATTTCTCTTTTGTGGCGCGGGATTGCTGAATATATGAACCTCAGCGGTGCGAATATTCTTTTTGGTTGTTCCAGTTTGAAAGTCAACGCGGCCAGGGAAACGGCATTGGTTCATAAATACTTGGTAGACCAAGGTTTGGTGACAGATAAGTACTCATGTCAACCGACCAAAAAATTTACTATGCCAGATTTTGCGAACTGGTATGACTATTTCAACAAGGGGCTTAGTGACAAGCAAACTGAGGAAGCAGAGGGCTTGATGCCTTCGCTCTTAAAATCCTATTTAAAACTCGGTGCCCAAGTGGCTTGCGAACCGGCTTTTGACGAAGACTTCGATTGCATCGACTTGCTCACGATTTTGCGCAAGGAAGATTTAGCGCAGAGCTTGGCTACTCGCTTTCAAATTGTTCGTTAGTCTTTTGTCAGCGCTGGAATCTTCATATTTTTGGAGATTCTTGCCGACAAGCAAGTCCTATGATGGCAATGTTGCGGTGAATGCGGCTCAGCTGGTGCGATTTTGCAGTGAGCCGCCCCGTAAGGTACGAGTTACTTCATCGAAGTTGCAGCTTGCTCGATAATTGCGGCAACTACTGCAGGGTTTGAAATGTAAATGGCATGGCTGCCCGGTGTTTCGCTGGTAATTGCGTTCGCTCGTTTGGCCATCATTCTTTGTAGATCAGGATATATCATTTTGTCATCGGCTGTGACCAGGTAATAACATGGCTTCACTTTCCATGCAGGCGTGCTCACGGCTCCAGTCAAAGCGGGCAGCCCCCAAGGAACTTGTGAGTTCGCCATGAAATCTGCTTTTGCAGGATCCACATCCGCTGCAAATGAAGCCGCAAACTTTGTTCGATCTAAGAAAAGAAATCCATTCTGAGGTGGCAAAACAGGCGGAACGGGGGCACCTGGAGGTGGATTGGAAATCAGAGTCGCAACGGACTCACCTTTATCGGGAGCAAACGCAGCGATGTAAACCAAGCCCTTTACCTTATCGTCCATTCCTGCCTGGCTAATTACCGCGCCTCCATAGGAGTGACCGACCAGAATCACTGGGCCGGTTTGGTTCTGCAAAGCATTTTCTGTGGTCGCAACATCGTCTGTCAGTGAAGTCGTTGAATTTTGTACGATGCTAACATTATAGCCGTCTTTTTTAAGAATTTTATAAACCCCTTCCCAACCAGATCCATCAGCAAAAGCACCATGCACGAGAACTATATTTTTAATGCCATCTGCAGAAGCAGTCTGAGCCATAGCTATCATCATCATTGTCATTGATACGAGCACAGTCATTGTCATTTTCATAGACTCTCCATTTGTTGTGAGATTCGGCCATCAATTTTTTCGAGAACTAATATCCTCCGACAATGAGTGCACGTGTCCATTTTTTTTATAGCAATACATATAATCTGTGAGGAAAATCATTTTGGATGATTTTGAAACTATCTAATCCCGATACATAGTCTTGGGTGTTCTTTGGCAGGAGGATGCACTTTGAGAGTATTGAAGAGAGATTGATTTAAAGTGAATGCTGAGCCAGCAAAGTGGCATACCCAGTTCGATAAGAGAACTGGGTTTAAAAATCACGCATGAATATGTTGATTCAAGTTCGTGATTGTTTGCAGGAAGGGATGAAGCCAGTTGTATTAGAGACACCAGTGCGAATAGCATGAACTTCTCAACCAGCCAAACTAACTAACCAAAAAAAATGGAGAAGGTATGAAATCAATGATGAACATTCAGTCGAATCTATTGAATTGTGTCGCGATCGGTATCATAAGTATTTCGCCGATGCTTGCCTTTGCCGAAAGCGGGCCTATTTTGAGTTCTACCCAGAATGTGGTGATTCCTGGTGCTGATAAATTCGTGCCATTTGGTCTTATGATTCAGGCCGGGGACACCGTACAGTGGACAAATAACGACACTGATGATCACACACTCGTTAGCGATGATGCATTTACCACTCCTTCCTTTAGAGGTGTTAATAAACTTATTCCGGGAACTGATTCGAATCAGGGAAAACCTGGAGTGGTTAAAATGAAATTCGATCAGGCCGGAACATTCATTTATTATTGTCGGTTTCACTCTAAACTAGATGCCGATAATCAGCCAGTCGCTCCAGGTCCGAAGGGTGGAATTCAAGATAGTAATGGGAACTATGGCACTCCTATGATGGGGGTCATTACCGTTATGCCTACTCCACCTCCAATGCCTCATAGTGATTTTTAAAAAGAACAGTTTAATTATCAAAGCACGTAGAGATCGTGGCATCATTCGTGATGCCGCGAGAGATTGGCAAAAAATGGAGGACTCCTGTGAAATATCTAATACTCAGTTGCATTTTTACATTCACAGCAATGGCACTTGCAGCAGAACCGCCTAAGAATCGCATAACTATGGAGAAGGCCATCAGCATTGCTCAAAAAGCTCAAGCTGGAGAAATCAAAAGCAAAGAGCTTGAATATGAAAAAGATCGTTGGGTTTACTCCTTCGACATTCAATCCACTGATAAAGTAATTCACGAAATTCTCGTAGATGCCAAGTCTGGGAAGATAATCAGTAAAACAACTGAAACTCCGAAACAAGAAAAAGCCGAGGAACCGCAAGGAAGTTACTAGTCATTCTCTCCTTGCAATGTGCTGATGATATTCTAATGCTCAAAAAATGCTCTAAGATGCTGTTCTTGCACATCCTCACTTGAATTTCTTTAACTTACTGAAAATAGATTCATATGATCCCTTCTATTCCAGGAGGTATCATATGAAATTTCTACTAATGATCAGTTTCATTTTGTCGATATCAATTTGTTCATTTGCAACATCGAAAGAGGAAGTAAAGCAAAAAACATCGGACGCCATGTCTGCAGCTTCGCAATATACAAAAGAGCAAAAAGATGGATTTGAAAAAGAAATGAAGACCAATCTCAATAAGCTTAAGCATGAGCTGTCGGAAATGAACAAGGAAGCAGCCAAAAAAAGTGCATCTGTTAAACAATCTATGAAGAATGAAATCTCGGAAATGGAAAAAGAGCGAAAGGAAATGAGCCATAAATTGACCAAACTGGAAAAGAGTACGGGGCAAGCTTGGGATGAAATGAAAAATGGTATGAGCAAGTCCTGGACAGATCTATCGGACTCCTATGATAAAGCAAAAGATAAATACAAAGACGTCAAGTAAGTGGCGTGATGATTACACCAACTTTTAGCATTTGAAAAGACAGTCTATCGGCTAGGATTTACCTCTACAATTTAGGGACTTTCCACTGGATGACTGGACTAATACGGGTCGAGTTTAAATTTGAAGGCCCGGTTTTTTTATCCATATCGAGGATTATTCTTTATTGTTAAGGTTATTCAACTAATTCGAATCTATTAAGAAGTTCCACTAGATCGATGAGAGGACTTTCAATGCCGGTACGTCCTATTTTCGTAAATATTTTCTCTAAGAAAGTACCGTTCGCGGAGAAGTATTATTTCCTTTTGAGGCTCGGAGTACTCGGCTGTTTTGTTGGCCATGGTTTTTGGGGATTGACTCAAAAGACTGGCTGGCTTCCATTTTATGATGTTTTTTTCATTCCCCATGACATTGCTTTTTTCACGATGACTATTGTGGGTGCCGTTGATATTGCAATTGGGCTCTTAGGTTTTTTATATCCAACTTTTGCGGTCCTTGTTTGGGCGACTGTATGGACGTTATTCACGGCGATGCTCAGACCCGCCGCCAATATGGGTGTCTCTGAATTTTTTGAACGTGGTGGTAACTATGGTGTGCCCATCGCATTTTTGGCTCTTTATCTGTGGCAGAGCAAAATTCCACGTTGGAAAGATCTTTTAGATGAGCCGAAATTTATTTCTGAAGAAAATCTTAAGCGACAATATTTCATCTTAAAATTAAGTCTGGGATTCCTTTTAATGGGACACGGAGGATTTGGTCTTTTTCTAAAAAAAGAAATGCTGATTAGTCACTTTGCTTCTGTGGGAATTCACATGGGCACAGCGGGTCTTCAAGGACTTGGGCTCTTTGAAATTTTACTTGGAATGGCCATTATCGTTCGCCCGACAATATCGTTGTTAGGATTTATTCTGATTTGGAAGATTTTCTCTGAGTCCCTTTACGTGACGAGTGGTCGCTGGATTGATATCTTTGAAACAATTGAGCGTTTCGGGGACTATGTGATTCCAATTATGCTTATTCTAGTCATCAAACAATTGCGTAATGCGAATTTTTTGAAAATAAAGAAAGACATTTCGCAAATAAAAAGGCCTAAATTGAGCGAAGACTTAAATCCTTATTCAAAAGAAAGCTTCTTGAGAGCTGACTAAATCAAGTTTTGGATGGCGCAATTATTTATATGAAGAGATGGATAGGCAGAGTAGGTATCACCTCCGTTTAAGAAGGAACTGAATTTAAAAAAACAGTTCCTTCTGCCGCACGTTTTGTGGTCGCCGATGAATAACGGATACACGGATATCAATTCGATTTAGGCTGAAATGTTCGCTCTAGCCTGCCTTCCTAAAATTTAGAAATAGCTCGATAAGTCCAGTGCTTAGGCTGGATCTTCGTATGCGTCCCCATTGGTTCGCAGTCAGTCAAACATGAGAAATTTTTGGTTAATTTGTTTGAAAAAAACGCTGATACAAAGGTATCTTAAGCATTAACAATTGTTAATTTTGGGGGCAGCGTGAGCAAAAAAGACCTTCTAAGGCATTTCTGGATAGCCTTGGCTATAGGCTTACTTTTTAGGGTTCTTTCGGCTTATTTTGTCTTTGGTCCGCAGGCTCTTGATGATTATCTTAATCAGTTGATCCCGTCGTATAAGTTCGCGGAAATGGGCGCTCACTTCTTGCCACCGTGGAGATCTCCTTTAGTTATTTGGATCTTGGCTGGTGTGATTAATGCCGCAAAGTGGATGGGGATTGTAAACCCTGTGGCTCAAGCACAAGCAGTCTATGTCTTTATAGGAATCCTTTCCTTAACAACCTTTCTGGGGTGCTATTTCTTTTTCCTAGCTATCGAAGAATATGCAATCGGTGTCGTTGCGCTTTATTTTACTGCCATCCATGGCTTGATGCCTTTTGTTTCCACGCGTGCTTTTTTGGAAAGTATATCGATGGGGCCGCTGACCCTAGGGGCTGGTCTTGTGATTTGGTCTATTTTTCTTGAAAAGCGCTATGCACTGATCGCGGCGCTTTCTTGTTTAGGCTTGGCGACCCTGATCCGTTTTCAAGATGGGTCTGTTTATGTAGCGGTTGTTTTATGGATTCTCGTTTTTCATCGAAAATGGTGGAAAGAAGTTATGGGCGTATCATTCTTAGTTGCCTGCGTGAATGCGGGAATTGATTTGATCGACCACAGGCAGCCCTTCTCAACTTTGCTTGAGTACTTAAATGTAAATAAAGATGTTGCTAGGTACGGAGCTGAACCATGGTATGCGACCTGGGTTACTTGGTTGGCGATTGGCTTTTTTCCGTTCTCTCTTCCTCTTTTGGGGAAAGTGCGTTGTCTTAATAAAAGAGGTTTCAGAGAGGTTCTGGGATTCGTTCTTGTTTTTGTTTTAGCTCACAGTTTGATCTCCCATAAGGAAGAACGTTTTATATATCCTGTCTTTGCAATGTCACTTTGGTTGTGGGCGGCACTTTGGGTTTACTCTCGTGAGTCTAAAAGTTTTAGACGATTCGCTAGGCCTGCGATGCTGGCTCTGAATTTCGCAGCACTGATTGTTGGATGTTTTATTAATACCCAAGTCGGGGAAATTGGAGTTCCAGCGCGACTGAGCAATGAGTCCTCTCATGTCTTATACATTGACCGAGAGTCTTTGGTTGGCAAAGGTGAAATGTGGGAATTCTTTATTCGGTCGGGTGCTCATATGGAGCCGCAGAAATCGCCAGTTGCAATGTGGGAAATCACAGAGCAACTGAGTTCTAAGAAGTATGATGCGATTGCGGTCATGACTTCAAAAACTGATGATCTTTCTGAGCTTGAATCATTGAGTGAAGACGACCAAAAAGAGTATCAATGTTCAAAAGTTTACAAAGAATCTTCGATGATAGATTCCCTAATTTATAAAATGAACCCTGGGCATAATGAACGAAGAAGACCCACTTGGTATGTGGTTTGTTCGGATCATAAATGGTTACAGGTCCACAACTTTGATCTAAAAAAAGCGATGATAAATTAAGTCAGTTTCGAAGAGTGGGATAATAGAGTTTATTGTCCCACATCCCGTCATTGAAATATTGAATGGTGGCCTTGAGCTTTTCTGTCAGTTTTTCCTTAAGGGCTAACGGCACAGCTATATCTTTGTTCTGCGTCTGAATCGAGAAAATTTCTGGATCGCCATGACCTGGGGTCCAATGGGCATGATAGTCTTTTGAGAAAAGAAGATATCTGCCATCGATAAAGTTCACGGCTTGCTTGTCCCCTGGGATGAACATTGAACTTCCTAAATAATTCTTTTCTTTGCTCGGTAGGCCTAGAAAATCTAAAACCGTTGGAAGAATATCAATTTGCTGAACGACCATGTTGGTATCAACCGCTGGAAACTGAAATGCTGGGTGATAAAGAAATAAGGGCACTCGATAGTCGCCCACGTCACTCTCGTACTCGGGGCGATAGTGTTTTGAAGTGTGATCTGCGGTGATAATGAATAAAGTGTTTTTAAACCAAGGGCTTTTCTGCGCTTCAGCAAAAAACTTTTTGAGCGCCATGTCTGTATAGGAAATGGTTTTCAAAATTTCGCTTGGCCCCTCGGGAAACTGATCTTTGTATTTGTCTGGAATCTTAAATGGATGGTGAGAACTAATAGTGAATACTGACGCCATGAAGGGTTCAGGCATTTGATTCATTTTTTTTACAGTGAATTGCAAAAATGGCTCATCCCAAATTCCCCAAATTCCGTCGTCATCGGAGGAGTTATTATATTCTTTAGAACCATAGTAGTGTTCAATGCCTGCGCTTTGCATGAATGAATCAAAGTGCATGGTTCCATTGTGTCCTCCATGGAAAAATGCCGTCGAGTAGTGGCGAGGCGACAACAAGGTTCCTAAGCCTAGAAAATAATTGGTCGTAAAGTTTGAAGAAATAAAAGGTTCACTCATGAGTGCTGGGATTCCCCCCATAACCGCGGCGACGCCTTCGATGGATCTTCTTCCATTTGCGTAGGCATTTTCAAAAACCAGGGATCTTGCCATTAAAGAATCTAAGAAAGGTGTATAGCTTTTGCCATTTACGGGGCCAATATACTCTGCACCAAAACTTTCAAGAATTAGAATCACGACATTTTGTGATCCTTCCGGACGCTTTCCTTCAAGTAGGGAGCCATTGAAAGAACCATTCAGGTTTTTAAACACCTGTTCATGATCTGAAAAATATTTTTCGCGCTTGAGCGAAGTCTTCCCGTAACTTTTAATTAAGGTGAAGCTAGAATTGAGAACAAGATTATTTAGAGCAGGCACTGTGAAGATATTGGCGTTGACGAAACTAATAGGTTTTAGCTGAAACCCTCCTCGAATCCCTACAATTGAAACGGCGACAGCCATAAAATAAAATAATAGGTGAGTTCTCCAGTGCTTTGCTGAGTTCTTGAGGTTTGATGTCCATAAAGTAAAAAATTGTGCTCTTAGGACTTTCCAAGAAATTACAGCAAATGCGATAGCGAGGAGCGTGTTGATCAGAAACAATTGCCAATATGTCGAAACAAAGCCGGTCATCTTTCCTTGAGTTTCGCTTAGCATAAACAAAGTATCATAGGTGAAGCGACGGCCGACAAAGTTAATAAATTCGGTATCTACAAGATTTAGAATCAAAAACGGAATTTGCAGAAGACAGAACATGGCCCAGGTTGAAATTTCCCAACGTGACTCCCATTTTTTTGGCCAGGGGATGAAGGATAAAAGCAAGACTGGGGCGGTGATCGAAAGCACTGCAGAAATATCAAAGCGAAATCCAACGAATAGAGCCCAAAGAATATCAATGGTGGTCTTGTTGCGGAAGAGATTCCAGTTCCAAGCGAGGAATTCAATGCGCGCAATAAAATAGAAAGCAAGAGCCACTAGAACTAAACCAAGAATTTTAACTAGGCGCTGTGAGGGACCAAACATGAGTGCATCCTTAGGTCGGTGGAGTCTGTTAAAACTTAATCTTGAACTCCACACTTAACAAATGTTAAACATAGAATTCAAGTATTAACTGAGGTGACTCAGGACAATGGAATTGAATTCGATGAGGAATATTTGTTTGTGTTGATAGATTATTGGAAACACCGGTCGCTCTCTCAAAAGGTCGTATTTTTTTTCGTTCTGACCCTGATCTTCAGGATTGTGTTTAGTATAAGCGTGGGACTTATTGATGACGAAGCTTATCACTGGACATGGGCTAAAGGCTTACAGCTTTCCTATTTTGATCACCCCGGCATGATTGCCTGGCTTGAGGCGATCTCTACAAAAATTTTTGGTGATACTTATTTCGGTGTTCGTCTTCCAAGCTTTCTTTGTTTCATAGGCACCGTGGTTCTGCTTTATAAACTCACCAAAGATCTTTTCGATGAATGGGCGGCGATATTTGTAGGTGTTGTTATTCTCTGGTCTCCGCTGTGGGGATTCGGGGGGTATGTGGCATCACCAGAGCCCCCCTTTATGTTTTGCTTTGTCGCTGCGGCCTACGTCTTTTGGCAAGGCGTGCGAGAAGATTCGAAATGCTGGAGCACGAAAAAAACTTGGCTGTGGCTAGGTGTTTTAATGGGGCTGGGGCTCAATTCGAAATTTATCATTGCTTTGCTCGCGCCAGGATTTGGATTGTATCTGCTTGTGACACCTTCCCGTCGTAAAGATCTTTTATCACCTTGGCCGTGGATTGGTTTTCTGATTGCGACGATGCTGTGCACTCCGATCTTTTGGTGGAACCATCTTCATGAGTGGCCTGGTTTCAAATATCAATTCCATGATCGCCATACGGGAGGCAGTTTCAGTCTGAGTCGTTGGTTCGGATTCTTCGCTGCTCAGTTGCTATTCTATACTCCGTTCTTATATGTGCTGTTATTTCTGACCTTCGTGACCTCATTCTTGAAGAGAGTGGAGGCTCGTTGGCGTTTCTTATTTTGTTTGACGGCTCCTTCTCTGTTTGTATTTTACCCGCAGCCTTTGTTTGCTGATTACAAACCACACTGGAGTGGTGCGGCTTGTACCTTGCTTCTTATGGGAGCGGGCTATCTCTGGTCTCAAGGTCTTGTTTGGGGGCAGCGTCGGATTTTCAAAGCACGTAGTAAAGTCTTTACGGGGGGAATCTTGGCGTTCTTTCTTCCCCTCACTCTTTTAGCTTATAGTCCTTTTGTTTATCCCTGGGTTCCAAGCGTTTTTCATTTGATGGCACCGCACTCGGAATGGAAAACCATTTATGATTTCAGTAATGAGTTTACTGGTTGGGAAGAGCTCGGAGATTTTATTAATCGTCGAAAAAAAGAAATTCAGGACAAAACAGGGCAGAGGCCTTTCCTTGCGGCTCTTCGGTATGAAACGACCGCGCAGACAACTTGGGGATCTAAGCAAAAAATATATATGCTAAATTCCGCAAGAAGCAATTACACCGTCATGCAATCAGTGGAAGAAATGAAAAGCCTCGAGGGACAAAATGCTCTTGTTGTCACGACCGAAAAATATGATAGCAATCTTCCTGAATACGCAAAGTTCGATTCTTGTCTTAAAGAGGAATTAAAAACATATCGCCATGGTGTCCATGCAAGGACTTTCAATGTGTATCTATGTAAGAACTTTCAGGGGATTATCTATGGCCCTGGGGAAGTGCCTCCGTCACAAGGGCTTTAAATAAATTCCGCTAGGACAAAGGGTTTCTTTCCAAGAACGGCCCCTGTCTAAAACTTTGACACTTCTTATCATTTGTTAATCAATAAGTGGGTTTTAGGCCTTGGTATAAAGATGGCAAGTTTTTAATTTCAAACCTGTTTGAGGGAAATTATATGAAGCCTGCCGTCCTATTTTCTCTGATTGCTCTTTTTATTTCGACCAATGTTCAGGCAGCAGAACTTTGCTCTGAAGTGTTCTCAACTCCCGCTATCATTAGTCCGGTATTTCTTGATAATAACTGGCTAGCTCAGATGCACAATGAGCTTTCATCTGATAATAAAAGTCGCAAGAAATTGCGTGAAGCTGTGCAAGCCAATGGGCTTTTAAAAGTTAGCTTGAATTATGAACTCATAAAAAGTCACAACAGCCATTATACCAAAGAACTCCCTCAATCAACGGCCTCTGACCAGCAAGACACAGGGACTTGTTGGATCAATGCCATGTGCAATGAGGTTCGCAATCGATTGGTGGCGCAAGGAAAAGTAGATTCTGATTTCAACTTTTCGAGAGCTTACTTTCAATTCTATGATCAACTAGAAAAAACAGATAAATGGCTTTATGAAACTGCAGAAACTTTGAAGCCGGGCTTGAAAGCAAAGGATTTGGCGCAGGTTTTGGATCCAAGTGACGCTATCCAAGATGGCGGTCAGCATGTCGATGCGACATTCCTCATTTGGAAATACGGAATGGTTCCGAATCAAGTCATGCCTGACACCATCAGTTCTTTGCACAATGGAACTATGCTGACGGATTTGAAAACTCATTTAGCTCAATCCGCCGAACTGATGCACGAGACCTACTTAAAAATGAAATTTGCTCAAGGGCAGACCCAACTTACTACGGAGCAAATTACGGAACTGCAGAATATTCGTAAAAAGTCCATGATGGGTGTTTATCGTATATTGACGACGCATCTGGGATTGCCTCCTCATTTGGATCAGGAATTCTCTTATCGTATAAGCGATGGCAGCACTAAGAAGTTCACTCCGCAAAGTTTTGCCAAGAATTTTTCCGGATTCGATCCGAATGAATATGTCGTCATCGCCACCAGCCCGGTTATGAGACCTAATAGAGGTTTGCGCTTTTCTGATCAAGAGGAAGGGGAGCTTCCAGAAGGCAGTCCCGATTTCAGTCTTCGTTTTCTGAGTGTTACTAAAAAGAGAATGAAGAGTCTTGTGAAAGCGGCCATCGACAGCGGTCGAACAGCTTGGTTTGCATCTGATGCGGATGAAGATATAGATGTGAACTCAGGAATCATGCATCCTAAGATTTATGAGAAGAACCAAGTTTACGGCATGAAGAAGAAAGAATCCCTGCCTTCCGTCAGTTCTGAAAAACGCGGTCTCTACTATGGCCTGACCGGTCCTGATCATGCGATGGCTATCGTTGGTTATGACCAGCCGGATCCTCAGGGAGCTGTCGTGAAATACAAGGTTGAAAACTCATGGGGTCAAGGTGCGGGTGATAATGGCTTTTTTCATATGTACGATGAGTGGTTTGATAAATATGTTTTCATGGTGGTGGTTCCTCGCTCAATTATGACTGAGGAGGAACTTAAGCACTATGACAACCCTCATAGCGCTACATGGGATCAATTCCTTTGAAACCTGACGAGCAAAGTCGAAATTTGGCTTGGACATTTTTGTGGGAATAAAGATATTTTGCTTATATGAAGAGATGGCTAGGTATATCGATTGTATTTATTCTCATTCTGACTGCGGTTTTGCTCACTTGGAGAAAGTCGCACAATAGCGCCGAGGATGGAAGTCTCTATTGCCCAGCCTTCCAAAGAAAGTTGAGCAAAATCACAGGCCAAATTGCCGGCCGGGATCCTTTTCAGATCGTCTACGCATTCCCTCTAAATTATGGAGATGGTAAGGACGCGGATTTTATTGTCACGGAATTGAACGGGGACTTTTGGAAAGATAAAAGGCCTCCTCATCCTCGGCTTCGCTATATTAAGAATCTGGGAAACGGAAATTTTTCTGAGGATGATGACTTTCCGGTCTTTATCACGGAACATGCTCGCCATCTGATTCCGATCGAGCTCAAAGTTGGTCGAGGTTTTATTTTCGCTGATCATGGTTTGGATGCTCCACCATTTCCAGGAGCTTTTCCCAGAATTATTTTGAAACAAAAAAACGGAACTTGGAAAGAGTTCACGAAAGAACTTTTTCCTCAAAGCGCATCATTTAATTTTCATATCACAAAAATTGATACAGATAAGAACGGCCCAGATATTTTTGTCAGCGTCGTGGGAGATGCACGAAAAGGGCAAGGCTCCTATCTTTTGAAGAATGACGGTCACGATCATTTTACCGTTTCTGATAAAATCCCTGAAGATCTTCGCAATGGTGACGTTTGCTTTATGACCAATCATACGGCGGATTTGAACGGAGACGGAGGAAAAGAAATTATCATTGGTGGCTGTGATCGGGCTCCTGGGACGAGGATGGCTGCGCGCGATCGTATTCTTCGCGTGGTGAACGGTTCCTTGGAGTATGCTCCAGAAGACAGCATTCCTTTGCGTGCGAAGGATGAAAGCTGGGGGACTGTGTCCCTGACCAGTGGGGATTTAAATAAAGACGGACACACTGATATCGTCGCGGCCGTTCATAATTTTGGATTCACTGAAGGCGCTATTCAAGTTCATATAAACACCGGAGTAAATTTAAAGTTTCGTTCTATTGATCAAAAAATCCTGGAACCTGTGGAAAAAGGCAAAACCAGCTTTATTCCCTGGGTTCGTCTAGGAGATATAGATGGCGATGGTCTGCCAGAAATTTTGGCTCCGATCACGCCGGTCTTCAAAGATGGCAAGGATCCAAAGCTCACGCGGAATTTTGCGCTTTATAAAAATGTCGACGGAGAACATTTCGTGAATGTGGCCTCTTGTCTGGGATCAAATCTTTCTTATATGTCCGATGCCGAATTCATGGATCTGGATCATGATGGGAAGTTGGATATTTTTCTGCTAAGTTCAGACGGGAGTTACGAGATCTACTACAATCGTTTTTAAGAGTGATTGTCGACGTACTGTTTTAAATCCCGCAGATTGTGTTCAGAGTTTTTCTTGAGTTGAATATGATAAATCTCGCAGTGTGAAAGCAGATACAAAGCTCTTTTAAAACGCCACCACATAATTTTGCCGAGAGAAGTAATATTGTCCTGACGGATCATGAACTCTTTCATCTGCATATTACCCAAACCCAGAATCACTCGGATGGCAAAGACAAGCCGGATAAGAAAAGCCGCCTTCGTGGCTTTGAACTGATTTCCCCAATGGGTGACGACAAAGATCTTATGGATTCTTTGCGGACCTCTTAAAGAAATGGTAGGCAATTGAACTAAATTTCTTTCTCCGGAAATACGCGTGACATGCTGAATTTCCAGTCCTGCTGATTTCGCCACATTTTCTTTTAAAGCGATGGGCAGGGCGAGTCCGTGCAGAAGACCACTGTTATCGACCAAGCAGGTTTCGTCGCTGAAAATTTGCAGAGGCGGATTTTCGCAAAGACCTTGATAAGCCAAATAAGATTTGCCTCCACCGCTCGAGGCAGAAACTAAAACATTCTGATTTTCATAGCGAAAACCAAGGCAGTGAAGCCTGTGAATACCTTGAAGATCCAAGAGCTCCCCAGACGAAGACAAAATATACATTCGTAGAATATCAAAAAGTTCGCCGCCGTCCTGACCCGTCAGCTCCGTGGCAAAGCCAACGTTTGTGCGCTTTATTTGCAAAGTCTGACCGTGGGGATAGATACAAAGTCGGTCCTTAAAGCCAAAGACCTTGCAAAAGTGGGTCGCAAAAAGAAAACGTCTCGTTGGCATCGGCGGATTCATGGTGGAAACCACAATCGAGATATGGGCCTTTTGTAGTTGCGAGACCTGAAAGTTTCCAAACTCAAATTTTAAAAGTTCTGATAACTGAGGAAATGACTGAAGTAAGTCTACGGCGACACCAATGCCATGAATATCCAGATAATACTTCATGGATGCTCCTCAGAGGCAGGAAAGAGTCTTCGAATACCTCCAGAGATAACGCCTAGAGGGTAAAGAGCATAAATGAAAATCAAACTAAGAGAAAAATAGAACCACAGCTTCAAATCTAAAGGCTTCGGAACCGTGAGCATACCGAAAGCAAAAATCAGAGCGAATACAGACAGTAACAATGCCGGATGAGATAAAAGAAAGACGGAGAGCAGAAGATAAATCCCGATCAATCCTAGAAACTGAAGTTTTCTAGCTAATGAGGATTCTTTTAATGTGAGCCCTCGACCTAAGCCATACTTAAACATCTGAATCATAAAGGAACGCCAGTCAGGTCGTCGGAAATGCCACACGAAAAGTTGCGGCGAATAAAATCCGAGGCACTGAGAGCTTTTGAAAAGCCTTTGTAGCAAATCTGTCTCTTCACCATATTTAAGGTCTTTATGAAAAAGTTCCTGATTGTCGTTTTTGATACAGAGGTTACAAAGTGCAAAAGGCAATTCAGATCGTGTGAAGAAAGATTCCTGTTTCAATGAATAGCGGCTGCTAATGACACTGGTTCCCCAGATACTGGCCAAAGCTAATCCCGACGCTTTTTCAAATAAGGTTGCTTGAGGCGGGGAAAGATTGGGGCCTCCCAGAACCTGTGCATTTGGATGTTTGATTATCAGAGTGCAGAGGTCCAATAAGAAATTTTCCGGAATAATCACATCATCGTCGAAAAACAGAGTGTAGTCAGAAGCTGTCGATTTCATAAGGACATTTCTGGCCGCAGGGGGGCTGAGATGATTCTGAATCTTCAAAACCTGAAACGACTTGCTTTCGCTGATCATATGCTGAGAAAACCACGCTGGCGCATCAATACCATTGAGCCCCAACAAAACAGAAAATGAAAAATTGTTTGCGTCACTCACCTTCTTAAGACTCTGTGCAAGGCTTTCCAGGCACAAGTCCAAACACTTGAAGCGGCCATGGGTGATAATAACGATCAGAATCTGAATGGGCATGACAAGATGGTACATAGACGCTCACGAAAAGAGAACATTTTTGCTGCTACCAACGTCCGGTTGTATCTCACTAGGCCAGAGTCCTACTTTCCGCTAGTTGGGACATGAAGGGCTTTTTCCTTGAGAACGGTGAGGGTGCTTCCTATACTACCTTCATGAGTTTGCGAACCGGTATTTCCTTATTTTTCCTATGCTCTATCTCCTACGCCTCCGTCTCCTACGCAGTAGAGACAAAACCTACACAAGATGTCAGTAAAGTGGAAGTCACCGAGCCCGGTGGCAAATCAGAGATGCTCGGCTATCACCTTGAGGATTTCGGGCAGTTCGCGGAAACTTGGAAAATGGTCACTGTTCGCTATCGTGAAGACAGTGGTGAGATGCGTGTGACCTATGCCAATCCCATTGCCGCAAAAGCAATGGCCGAGAAAAAAGACAAATACGATTATCCAGATGGATCTATCTTCGCAAAAATCGGCATCAAAACCGAAAGAGATCCATTGTTCGCAAGCTCCATCGTTCCTTCAGGTGCCAGACGTTTCCAATTTATGATTCGCGATAAGAAGAAATATGCTGACACCGATGGGTGGGGTTATGTCCTCTTTGGCTCATTGGGCTTAACCTTTCCTGGAGATATTCAAGCCAACGTTCAGGCCTGTCATGCTTGCCACAAGGTAGCCGCCAGTCGGGATTACGTGTTTTCTGAACAAGCCGGATTCAATTCGCAAAAAAATATTTTTAAGGAAATGAAACAGCAGCGCGAGGCTCTTGAGAAGGCTCAGCAGAATATGGCAGACGCCTTTCAAAATCGCGAAAAGAAAGATATTCCGAAATTAATCAAAAAATATTTAAAGAAATCGAATGATCTACGCTTTTACGAAGGACCAGTTCGTGAAGCGACATTCCCGGGAACTGTGGATGAAATCGTTCCCATGTTAGTTATTGAGTCCATTCGCGCGGAAAAGCCAGCGCTCTTTCTTTCACAAAGTGAGAAAGAGTTTTCTTTAGTGAGTGCAGCTAAGTCCGTACAAAAGTGTGATGATCCCCTCAAGCCTTACTTTATAAATCTTTATCAAACTTTACAGATTCCTGCATTTCGGGGATCTAAAGAGGTTTCTTATCGAGTTGTGCAGAAGAGCTTTTGTCACTCGGGTCGATAGTTTCAGGAGATTGCATTGTGGTTAAGCAGCAGATGAAAGAAGACAAAGTGCGAGTCAAATGGTCAGATCTTTTGGAATCCGATATGCCGGAATTCATCAAAGGACCTGAGCAAAGCAAAATGATGGATCGGCTTTATCCGCACTATCAATCTTACATCAGCCCCGTGAATCCATTATTTTTGTCGACGGTTCCAAGCTTGGACATGCTCAATTCAAAAAGGATGTGGGCGGCGCGCGATGGCTTGGTACCGCTTTTGTTTTTCTTTACAAAGTTTAAAACTCCGAAGGGACTTAATAGCAAAATTCTGATCGACAAGGATCTGCTGGACTGTGTTCCAGAGGCCTGGCGTTCCCATGTTGGAAGCTATTATCTGCAAGCGAAGGACAATTCTGTCGAAACAGAAAAAGCGTTTATATATGGAGTGAATTCTGAGGTTTTCATGTCCAAGGAAAGCGTGGCCCTAGGGCTTGAAAGATTTGTCGAAAGAAAGCAGGCGTCGAAAGGGGCATGGAAAGAAGTATGGCTCTATCTTTCCATGAGGCAGTACACCTCACACGAAAACCCACGACATCATGCTCAGATGTCTGTGGAGATTCTTCGCCGAACGGGTTTTGAAGTTAAGATCGTTGATCTGCAAGAAATTTTGGGAGTGCAAAGCTGGGCTGGTTGGGAAATCTTTGACCTGCACAAGAAAACAATCCTTGCTGATGGTTGGATGTCGCAGGCTCTCTTAAGTCGAGGCGCTCATATTCCTGTAAGAAAAAGGCCGACGGACACCGAAGTTGTGCACTTGTCAGCACACCATGATTGCGTGATTCAATGGGATTTGGATTGGCCGAAGACGAAAATGCAAGATCGCCAGGAAGAAATGCGCGAATTGCTTCAGGGGATTGAGGCCAAGTCATTTGACTGGAAAAAGATCTTCACTGAAGTGCGCCCGGCGAAAGCCAAACGTCGTCGCTAATTCCTCAGTCTTTCGGCGGGGCAGAGAAATTTCTGCTCTGCTCACATTCAAGCTTTTTGTTTAATTTTCTTATTATTATGTCCCTCATCTGTTATCGTTTTGAGTATGTCCACATTTCTTGATGATATTAATAAAACAAAGCGTCAGTTGGATAAAGTATCTCCTTGTTTCTGCTTGGCGAAGTGGCTACAAGTAACCATTCATTTACATAGTGGTTATACTCATTCTTGTCACCATCCCGTCATGCACAAGATTCCCCTTGATGAATTGAAGGACAACCCTTCCGCACTTCACAATACACCTCTTAAGAAAGAGCAGCGTAAGATGATGCTGGAAGGAAAGCGACCGTCAGAGTGTGGTTACTGCTGGAATATTGAAGATCTTCCGGGCAAGAACATCAGTGACCGTATGGTGAAATCCAATGACTACTGGGCGAAGGAGCACATGTCCAAGGTTGCGAAAGCTCCTTGGGATGACAATATTCAACCGACTTATGTGGAAGTTTCATTCAGTAAAATATGCAACTTTAAATGCACTTACTGCTCTCCGAATTTTTCTTCATCCTGGGTTTCAGAAATGCTTCAGCATGGAGAGTTTCCAACGCGCAGTCGTCATCACTCCATTGTCACTGAAGACGAATTGGAAGTTCTAAAGCACAAGGACAACAATCCTTACATCGAAGCTTTCTGGAAATGGTGGCCAACACTTTATCCATCTTTGAAAGTTTTCCGTGTGACGGGCGGGGAGCCTTTGCTAAGTAAGGATACCTTCAAAGTGATCGAAGAGATCGCTGTCCATCCGACTCCGAATCCCAACATGGAACTCGCAATCAATTCCAATTTCGGTATTCCTACGAAGCTGGTGGAAAAACTTTGCAATGGGGTTTCTCCGCTTCTGAAAGAAAAGAAGATCAAGAATTTCAGACTCTATATCAGTCTTGATACTTGGGGAACCCAGGCAGAGTACATCCGTTCAGGATTGGATTTGGAATTGTTCCAGACCAATCTAAAAACAGTCATGAAACTTTTGCCTGAAGCTGAGATCACATTCATGTGCACCTACAATGCTCTGAGTGTTGTGAAATTCAAACAATTCCTGGCACAGTTGGCGAAATGGAAGAAGAAGCAGAATATCCTGATTGATATTTCTTACCTGCGCCATCCCGAGTTCATGTCCATCAAAGTTCTTCCCAAAGAGTTCGGGCGTTATATCGAAGAAAGTTTGACCTTCATGAAGGAAAATAACTTCAGCGACTATGAGATCAATAAGCTTCAGCGGGTTTTAGAGTACTTCAATTCAGATACCGGATTTAATCAAAATATGTTCCGCGCTGATTTCGTCAAGTACTTCACTGAGATTGATCAGCGACGCAAAGTTGATTTTGTAAAAACTTTCCCAGAGCTTAAGAAAGAGTTCTTACAGTGGAAAGAGCAGCTTCAGGAAACGACGGCTTAAAGAATGAATTGGCAGATTCTTAAAGATCAAATTTTTGCTCTGACCATCGCCAATATGAAATCCCGTTATCGTAATACGGTATCAGGTATCATCTGGGTTGTTCTAAACCCGATTATCATGTACGGGGCACAAAGTTATGCCTTCAGTCACATTTTGAAATTGAATATTCCCAACTTTAATCTTTTCCTTTTGTTGGGATTGCTTCCTTGGCTGTTTATCT
Source organism: uncultured Bdellovibrio sp. (assembly GCA_964590635.1). Classification (GTDB taxonomy): domain Bacteria; phylum Bdellovibrionota; class Bdellovibrionia; order Bdellovibrionales; family Bdellovibrionaceae; genus Bdellovibrio. The sequence goes on along the minus strand of CAZPYX010000044.1, from coordinate 2,449 downwards.
CCCAATCAATTCAAATGTCGGCGGCAATGCTGGTGAACTCAGGCGCATTGCTGAAATCCTATAGCATTCATCCATTCGTGGTCGTGGCAGCACAGGTCCTGGATAATATGTTTAACTTTGCGCTGGCTTTCCTGATGATCTTGATCCCCAGTGCTTTCTTTTCTGATGTACCATTGATTCGCTTCGTATGGCTGATCATCCCAGCATTTAGCTTGATAGTGTCAGTGATTTCATTGTGCTGGCTAATCTCGGTGCTGAATGTGTTCTTTCGTGACACGGCTTTCGTTATCACATTTCTTCTGAATGTCTCTTTCTTTCTGACGCCGATTTTCTATCAGGTGAATATGATCAGTGACAGCTATCGTTGGATTGTGAACTTCAATGTGTTCTATCTGATCATCAGTCCATTTCAAAATATTTTGGCCAGTCAGGATCAGGTCCTTTGGCAAAGCATAGGAGTCAGCCTGTTGGTTGCGACAGTGCTTTGTGCGGCATCTTTCCTTGTATGGAATTGGAGACGAAATGAACTCTTCCGCTACCTCTGATTTATTGATCAAGGTGAAGGATCTGCATCTCAGTTTTGATGCTCCTGTTTACAGATCGTGGACCCTGCGTGATCTCTTTGTAGACTGGGCGAAAAAACCTTTTTCCATCCTCGACGAATCCCAACAACTGCATGTTCTTCGCGGAATCAATCTGAAGATTCGCAAAGGGGACCGCATCGCCATTTTAGGAAAAAATGGCGCAGGTAAAACCTCTTTGTGCCGTTGTATTTCAGGAATTTATTCTCAATCCTCCGGAGATGTTGAGGTCTCGGGCACTTTAAGAGCTATCTTTGACACATCCATGGGAATCCAGCCTGAATTGACGGGATTTGAAAATTTAAAACTTTTGAGTAAATTTATTTATCCCATCGAGCGCGGACGTCATCATGAGATCATTCAGGACTCAGCAGATTTTTCTGGTCTTGGTGAATACCTGCATATGCCTTTTAAAACATATAGCAATGGTATGAAGGCACGTTTGTGTTTGTCGTTGGTGACGGCTCTTCCTGCGGATATTCTTATTCTAGATGAAGTATTCGATGGTGCGGATATCTCGTTTCGATCGCGTATTGTTGATAGAATGACGGAGCTTATCCAGAAGTCAGGTGCTGTCTTGTTCGTCAGCCATAGCCCTGATCAAATTCGTCAAGTCTGTAACAAAGCTATTGTACTGGACCAAGGCGTGGTCAGCTTTTTCGGAGATGTGGAGAAGGCTATTTCAATCTACAAAGCACTTCCAGAATTTGGCAATACTGAAGGCGTGTAGTAGTATTCGCTGAGGGGGACTTATGAAAATGTTTTTGGGAGCTTTGGGTCTCGTATGTCTTGCGGCAATTGCATATTGGGTGACAAGACAGGCTTCGAACCAGGCAGAGGATCAAACGAAAACATTCCATGCCGTGTTGTATGTTGCGCATATACCGGAACATATTCGCCAGGCCAATCTGGCCAAGGAATTTGCTCGCCGTTTGGAAGAGCATTCTAAAGGGCGCTTGAAAATTGAAGTGAAATTTCCTAGCGACACCAGCGACAGCAATCACTTTCGCGACGCTGTAAAAATGGTTCGCGATAATGAGGCGCAAATCAGTAAAATTGGTACGACTCATTTGGCAACTTTGGATTCGCAGTTTCAGGTATTTGATATGCCGTTTTTGTTTCAATCCCATGAACATGCATTCCAAGTTTTGGATGGTGAGATTGGCAAGAAGCTTAACGAGCATCTTCTGCAAGCTTCAAAAAATACAGTAAGACCGTTGGCGTATTCATACGGCGGCGGTTATCGTGTGTTTATTTCCAACAAACTGATTACCAAGACTTCTCAACTGGAGGGCCTAAAAATGCATTTTTATGGTCCCAGCGCAGATCCTTCTGAAAGTATCAGTCAGAACCCAACACTGGCACGTTTGCACACAGTTCTGGCCTACAAGATGGTTCCTGTGATGAACGAAAGCCATCCGGAATATGCTTCAGGTTTGGATTTCTTTAAGAATGGCAAGGTGGATATCAGCGAGGACCATTACAGCAACTTGACTCGCTTGTTTCAAAAATTTGGACCTGTGAAAAACAAGATGAAATTTCTTTGGGAAACAGATCACAGTCTTTTCCTTACCAGCATTGTTGTGAACGAAAAATTTTTCGAATCCCTGCCAAAGGATTTACAAAATATTCTTCAGGAAGAGTCGCAACGTATGGCGGTTGAGGATCGTAAGGATGTCATTAAAGTAAATCAGGATGCAAAAGAGTCGTTGATTAAATCTGGTTATACGGTCACGCCGCTTTCGGCTGCAGAAAAGCAGACAATGATGAAGGCGAGTCGAGTCGTTTATGAAAAGCTTGGACCTCAAATTGGTGTGGACATCATCCAATCCATTGAGAGCCTTGCTAAATCGCCTTCCGACACTTCT
>CAZPYX010000043.1:0-25879 GCA_964590635.1 uncultured Bdellovibrio sp. | reverse complement strand
CAAGGAAGGACTGTCACCGATATGTCACTGGTGAAGGAGTGTGTATGAAGCACAAAAGTTTACGTTTGGGTTTTGATGTGACTATGGAAAAAGGCACGACATGGAAGCCATTGCAGGTTCAATTTTGGAATCAAGAGACTGACTTTAAAAAATTCTCTCCATCGGAGCCATTTAAATACATGGCCGATGCTTTGACCGCTTTGTCTTTGGTCAAACTAAATAACTACATCAAATCCCCTGTTGCCACTCCTCATTTGAATTATTCATTTGCATTGGATGCTTGGAAAGCCTTGGATCCACATGTTGAACTTTATGAAAGATCGCAAGCTCGCGTTCACGCATTGCAATCTCACCTTCCCGTTGTAGATCCAAAGATCTGCGCGGCCTTTGAACATCAGTTCAATGAGTCCTTTGATCTCGCTATGAAACCTTGGGGTGTTGATCTTTCTTCACTTTGTCATCTTCTAGAGACTTTCACTTGGTTTGAAAAACAGGTGGGTTCGCCATTGTTGTACAACTTTGGCTTGAACTTCTCGAAGCCTTTCATGGAAAAGCTTCACTGCCTTTATTCATTCCTCTATCACCTTCGCAGCATCGTGGCCGTCGATCACAATGCCCATGTGGAAGATCATTCCCACGAGGCCGTGAAAGTAGATGCCATTTCCGATTACTTGCCTCGTGCGGAGTACATCGTGAATGACGCTTTATTGTATTGGAATTTTAAAAAGTTCTCTCAACCGTTTGCTGGCCCTAAAACTCCAGACTCACGCGTTGAGAAGCTTTTCGTAGACCCTATGGAAAAAGCTTTCCACAAGTATTCACACAATGCTTGTCACCTAGTGGACAATCTTCCCAAGAGTTTTGTGAGTTCACTCAACCCGGTTGAGCTTGAAGAAGCATTCTATTTGGTGCAAATGGATTGGTTGTTGGGCTCCCCGGCTGGTTTGTGTTTCAAAATCCGTGAAGAACTTTTCGGCCTGCAAAGCGGCTACGAAAAAATCTTTTGGAAAGATGTTGAGCCAAAACCACATTCGAAGCCTTTTGCTTTACACCTGTGCTGTGAGCTGACGGAAGAGTCTGTTTACGGTTCAAAAGCTGGCTAGATCGTTTTTCTAAAATTGAAGACATAAAAAAACCCGCGTCCTAGGATGCGGGTTTTTTCTTTTGCGCGAACTCCTTGGAGCGTGCGTGGCAAAAAGGTACGGCGTACCTTCGGGGTTAGGCGCTTTTTTCGGCGCTTCTTTGGCGTAGTTTTTTTACTAGGAAGTAGACGGCTACTATGACTAGGACTGCGAGCAGGACTAGTTTGAATTCGCGGAGTTTTTTTAGGATGGGTTCGCCGTAATGAGCTAGTAAGTAGATTTGGGTTGGTACGCTGATGGCTGCGGCGATGCCGTCGATGAGCAAGAACTTCCACAATGGGAAGTGCATCATCCCGCAGGCCAAGTGACCTGGGAAACGAATGCCCGGAGTGAAACGGAAAATTCCGCAGGCATACATGCCATATTTATGAGTCCATTCCTCCACACGCTTCATTAAGTGTGGTGGGAACATTTTATGAACTCTAGGATGATACAAAAGCTTTCGACCGAAGACCCTGCCTATGGTGTAAATTAAGGTGTCACTGAAGACGACCGCCACAAAGGCAATGATTGCCGCATAGTGCACGTTAACAACAGGAGCACCGGCATACGGCGGAGGAAAGACATCGGGGTTCTTTCCTACAAAGGCTAAAATTCCCACGCTGATCAACGTCAGCTCTTCAGGAATAGGCAAGCCCACTGCAGACAATAGCATCATGCCAACGATGACAAGATAAACTGTCCCCGGTGAGTATGCGAACTGCGAGATCCATTGAAAAATGGGTTCGTTGGCTAATTCCAAAATGAAAGTTCTCCTAGCGAACTAATATGGAGTAACTTAAACGGCTTGAATACTAACGTCACAACGTGCTATCCATACTTTTAAACTACTTTCGTACCATGGGATTAGTATGCAGAGCGCAAGAGGATTTGAATACGGAGTAAAACACATTATCAGCCCTCAGTCGGGGGATGGTCCGCACTTGATAAGTGATGTTTTATTGAGCAATACCGATCTTGATCTGTCGCAAATTAAAAATCTGCTTAATTTAGGAGCGATTTATCTCAATGGTCAGCGTCTTCTAGAAGATTTCTCAGTTTTAGAGGGTAGTTACTTGCGAGTCCATACCAAACCTCGCCGTTTTCCGAAGAACGACGGCAAGTGGTCCGAGCGAATCATATTTGAGAATCAGCACTTTATAATTGTTAACAAAATCTCAGGTCTGCCCGTTCATGCTTCCGTGGATAATATTCGCGAGAATGTGCAAGCGTATTTAGAAGAAACTTTGCAACAACCTGTTTTTCTCACACATCGTTTAGATGTGCCCACCCGTGGTTTGATTGTTTACGGAAAAACCGCAGAGTTTCAAACAGCCTTCAACAAAATGCTGATTGCCCGTGAGCTTAAGAAAATCTATCGCGCACGCGTGACGAAGTCGCCGAACTTAGGAGTCCTCACTCACTACATGGAGCCGTCTCCCCGTGCGCCAAAAAAAGTAGATCGTGTTGAACAGCCCGGCTGGCAAAATTGTGTACTGGAAATTTTAAGTGCGACAGAATTGGTCGATGGCACTCACGAATTGAAAATTCATCTTCACACCGGAAGAACCCATCAGATTCGCGCGCAATTAGGTTTTGAAGGTTGCCCGATTATTGGCGATCACGCCTATGGAGCAGAGAAAATCTGGCACGAGGAAAAAATTGAACTCGAAGCCTGCGAGTTGGAGTTTACAAATCCACTCACAGGCGAATCACATCATTTTAAAATCTAGAACAAGAACGCATTCGTCATAACTGCATACTGAGTGTTCTCAGGTTGCATCCATTGAATGTCTTTTCCACGATTGCTGTTCAATCTTGTATCATTAGACACAAGTAACAAGAAATTCAAACCACGCATAGGACGGACTTCCAAACCCACACCCGCAGTCGCCGCTGTTGTGTGTGTCCCTTCAAGATCTTCTGCCGCTGAAGAATGATACCAGCTCTCGTCGAAACCTGCAGAAACCTGCCAACCCAAATACCTATTAATATCCATGTTCAACTGAAGATAATGTTTCAAACCAAATTGCTTTGTTGTTGAACGAGGGTCACGCATGAAAGTTCCATCGTCATATTCAGGAATGCCATCGGGATTATAGAAAGCCGTTTGTGATTGCAAATAGATGTCTGGTTTTACAACCCATTCAATAGAAGAGAATCGTCCAAACTGCCATTCAAAGTAACCTTCGAATCTGATTTTCGCGATAGTCTTAGCCGTCTGCATGTATTTGCTAGTTGGAAGATAAAGTTTTGCAACACCAGAAACATCAATATCACCGATATAACCCAAATCATAATTGGAGTAACTAAAGTGGATGTCTGACAATGAAAACTCAGATGGCTTCTGATCGCCGTATTGGTTCACACCTTCAGAGTTAAAAAGAAACGGAATACGCAATGAAGCTTTTGAATCTGGATTGATACGATAGTTCAAGCTTAGATAATCGTAGCTATCCACCATGCGGTCAGAAACTTTGCTGGGTGCTGTTTTACCGTAGGTCATATTTTGGACTGAAGCGATCGAGAACAAAGTCACAGACCAATCGTTTCTTTTTGCGTCTGCCGCTGACATCACAGAAGCTTCTTGGTCCATAGCTGCCTTAGCCTGAGTCGCTATACAAAGAACTGATAAGGATATGGCTAAGGCTTTTTTGAACATCGAAAACTCCCAAATATAAGTACAGATTACAATCCGGGAAGTTATGCCATAACGCACTAGGTTAGACAATACCCAAAGTTTAGACACTCATTGTCTCAAGAAAATCCTAAAACTCTTTACTCTTGTGTCACTTGACCAAACCTCTTACCTTGGGGGCATGAAAAATCTTCGATCTGTCCAAAATATATCCACTCTTGCAATGGCCCTCTTCTTCGCTGCTTTGACTGGTTGTGCAGTCAGCTTTCAGAAAGACAAATGGAGTCTTCCAGAAAAAGCTCCTAATGAAGTGAGCGTCATGTCCTTTAATATGGAGAACCTTTTCGACACAGTTCACACAGAAGGTCACGAGGACTACACTTTTCTGCCTATTTACGTAAAACAAGGTGATCCTAAGATGCGTCAAGGCTGTATCGATACGACAGAGGCTGGCTATCGCCGCAGTGAGTGTTTGAGCACTAATTGGACTCCAGAAGCTCTTGAAAAAAAGCTAACGAATATTTCCAAAGTCGTTTTGGATGTTGATAGCAACGGACCCGACAATCTTTTGATTATGGAAATCGAAAGTGATGTGGTTCTAAACCAATTGAATAAAGAACATCTTCAACCAGCTAAATACATCACTCAAGTGATCATTGACGGACCAGATAAACGCGGCATCAACGTGGCGTTCTTGTCGCGTTTCCCATTGGTAGGCAAGCCGATCCTTCACCCGATCCCTTGGAAACCAAAAAATGACGACGATAAAAAATGGATGGAGCGCTCTCGCCGCATCCTGGAAGTCACTGTGAAAGCTCCAAATGGCGACCCAATGACATTCTTCGTAGCCCATTTCCCGTCTCAATCAAACCCTACTTACTGGCGTCAACAAGTCGCCGCGTACTTGGCAGAGTTGATCAAAAGCAAAGGCCCTAACGCCATTGTCGTTGCCGGTGGTGACCTAAACATCACTCACGAAGAAGAAGAATCTAAACACATCCTGAGTGAAAACCTAAGCCCCGCAGGTGCCGTTTCCCATTTCGTAGGTTGTGAAAAATGCCAGGGCACTCACTACTACAAAAAATCTTGGTCATTCCTAGACGTACAAATTTACGGAAAAGGCATCCTAGCTGACGGAACAGCCAGCTACGAACTAGAACCAAACACAATCGACGTGATCCGTTACAGCTCAGTTCACCTAAAAAAAGGTAAATACCCTAAACGTTGGGACAACGAAGCCCAAGAAGGCGTCTCTGATCACTTCCCACTCTACGCAAGACTAAAACAAAGAAGTGCCGCAAAAACCCCAATAACCGAAGAAACAGCCCCAACAGAAAAAAAATCAGAAAAAACCCCAGGCAAAAAGAAATCAGCAAAAAAAGCCAGCTAACCAAATAAAAAAAGCCGCTAACAAAGCGGCTTTTTTTATTCCAAATTCCTCTTTTTCATTCCCAGAAAAAACCAACACCAAGGCTGGTCAAAAAGGTCCATACGCAAGGCGGAGGGCCTTTCACGAAACGCAGGCGTGGCAGCGCCACGCTGAAGTGAAGAGAAAGGCCCGACAACGCAGTCGGATGGGCCTTTTTCACCAGCCGCTTAGAAAAGTTGTAGGCGGCTTAGGTCTACTGTTGGACGTTTCCCACAAGTCGCAAGAGTCTTATTCCATTTACCAGCAACGTTGATTTGTTCGCCAGTGAATTGAACCGTGTACTTGTTCTTAGGACCCGCACTTGCGTTCATAGTACCTGAAAGCGTGTTGCAAAGACCATCAACATTCAAAGTCACGTCTCCGGCAGCGATGCCATCAAGATTTGAATTATAAACTTTGCCGTTTGGACCTGGGTAAGTCATTGCCGCTTTTACAGAAAGGATCTTCACGACATCAGTTGCCAAGGAAGCTTTATTCACTGTCAAAGTCACAGCCACTGTTACAGCATTAGGAACATTTTTGCCGCCCTTAGCGCCACTGATATTGCCTGCCGATTTCAGTTCGATCGTAAGTGCTTCTACATTGCTAGCCGGACTTACGTTCAATTCGTAAGTGCTTTCTGCAAGATTCACATAGGTTTTTTCAGTATCAGATGAATCCACTGAAGATTTTAAGTTAGCGCCTGTTGCCTTCAAAGTTTCCAAAGCACCATCTTTCAGCGTGAAATTCACGTTCAAAGTTTTGTTAGCTTTAGCTATCCAACCAGCACCATTTGAAGTGTATTCCAAAACATCTTTTGAAGAAGTGATGGTCACATTTTTAGAACCATCCGCACCGTCTGCCAACGCCGTAACACCAAGTTGAGTTCTATTATTCGCGATACTGCCCGTAGCCAGCTTCACCAATTCAATCGCTTCGATTTGTTTTTCCACTAGGAATGAAGACAAAGCATAATTACCAAGACTAAAATCACCACTTTGTGATCTTGGAGCGCCACCGCCCTTTTTAGAATTGATTTTTAGACGAGTTTTTTCATCTACAACCTTCACATCACGAGGAGTACAGGCTGTAAAACCAAGAAGAGACGAAATTAAAAGCGCAGGGACTAGTTTGCTTGTTTTCATGGGTCAGGAATCTACATGGAAATTCCGTAAACATCTAGGGGCTAACTTTGTTTAGCCCCCAATTCTAACCAATTCCTAAAAATTTACAGACGTGTCAAAAGAGTGAACAGGCAGCGAAGCCCGCCATTATTGATTTTAAGCTCTTTTTCAATAAGATAGCCCTTCGGCGCTGCGCTGAGCTTTTCGCGTTCTGGATACAAAATTCCGATCTTTTGCGGTTGATAAAGACCACAATAACCCTCTGCCAGCCCTTTCAGACCACCCAACCCTGCCCCGGAAAGACGCTCTCCATAAGGAGGATTGATGATCATCCACAAAGGCCCCGACGTTTGAAGTTTTTCGCCCTTTAAAGAGTCTTGATGAGAAGCAGTCAGAGGCACCGCCTGAAACTTGTCTTTTTCCTGGGCCTTGATTTGTTTTTCCACCTCTTGGAAGTTTGCACGAACCACGGTGAGCATTTTTTCTTCCAAATCCATCCCTACGAAGGCTTTAAATACAGTCGACTTCGGAAGGTCATAATTAAATACAAAACTAGGTGACTGAAAAAGCTTCGGCGTTTTCTTCCATGCCTGGAAAGAATAAGGACGTTGAAATTGCCCCTGCCAAAGGCTGCGCGCCTCGGTCAAAAAAGTCCCGGCACCCATCATCGGGTCGAACAAAGTGATTTGCTGCAATTCCGCCGGAGTCGCCTCACCGATGGTTTCTTTTAAAAGATACGCAGCAATGGTTTCACGCAGTGGAGCTTCACCTTTAAGCACCGACCAGCCACGCTTATGCAAATGCTCTCCTGTAGAGTCCAAGCTGATCGTGCAAAGATCATCTTCCATACGAACATAAATCGCTGCGCAAGGAGTTGCACCAGTGTTAGCTCCAAAAAGTTCTTGCAAGGCTTTTTCGGCACTCTCTTGCAAGCGCTTTTCATTATTCAAACGACTTTTCTGCGCAGCCACTTCCCACTCCACATTGCCGTGGGGCAGATATTCGCGCCATGGCAGCGCCTTAAATTTTTGATAAAACTTTGGCAGATCTTTGGTGCGAAATGAAGTCATGCGCAACAAAACCCGATTGGCTGTCTTTAAAAAGAAATTTACTTGCAAGGCCGCGAACAAATCTGTTTCAAACTCCAAACCACCTTGCAGAACTTCCACCTCGGGAAATGGCAAAGAGTGCGTTTTTGAATCTTTCCCTAAAAGATAGGGCCAGCACTCTTTCATCTCGGCAAGAGTGCTTAATTCATATCCTAACGGAGTCGAGACAAAAAATTTGTTCACGCTTAAAATCTCCAGTACGCATCAAAAGTGAAATAGTAACCGTCGACAGGTGATAATTTAAAAGAAGAAACATTCGTCGAGTTCACAGACAAGCTTCCATGGAAGCGATCCCAAATTTTCACATAACTCAAGTAGCCCCCGACAGCTTTCTTTTCAAAGTTATACGTCGGCCCCAACAACACACGATCCCAATTTGGCATCACAAACTCATAACCTGTCTGGAAGGAAGTCGTCCCCAGAGACTTGATGGCGGTGGCATCCGCAGCTGATTCAAAACTCAAAAGTGCTAAGGTGAAAAACGTATGGGACAAAGTACTTTCCGAAGAAATCGAGTCCCAGTAAAAGTTCAGATTCAGCGTCGATCTATCTTGCGAAGGGATTCGCGCAAAGTTCGGCCCCATTGAAATTATAGTCGAGTTCGACTGATAAACACGGAATTTTGCCGAGGCATTGTAGGCGCCGACCAAATAAGCCGGAATGATGGCGTCCACTGTGACCCAATCGCGAAGACCATATTTCAACTGACCGTACCATGTGATCAGATATTCATCCTGCCACAGTGTCTCGGCCGTATCACCCACTGCCAAGCCTTGAGTGATCAAGGGCTTAAATTTACCAGACACCAATGGCGAACGTCGACGCACCATCAGATCTGTGCTGCCCTTGTATTTGGGATTGTCGGTGGAAAGATCGATATGCAAAAGCTGATCGCCCACTTGAACTAAGTTCGCACGGGATTGGCGCAACAGCTCGCCAACAAGTTCATAAGAACCATCTGGTCGTCCGAATATATCTTTGATTTCGATAAAGGCAATGACTCCGGTTCCAACGGATTGAGACTCTAAGAAGACCACTTCACCCGGATACCAGTCAGAATTATAACTGACCGCTCTGACTCTTTTGCTGTCTAGAATGGCCTCAATGCGTGCCCGAGACTTGGCGTCTTTCACAACCAACGGCGGAGGATTCTTGTCCTCTAGAGGCAACATCACATCATCGTCAGTATAAGCGTTTGACGCCAAAAGAACTTGTGGAATTAATAAAAATAAAAGAACCAGAACCTTCATGGCCCCGACGATAACTTAGTTTGGAGCCTTGTTCAATTGCTCCTTCAATGTTCCAAACAGTCTAAGAATATCTTTACGGGTCGCTTCATCAACAAAATGCTTTGTAATCTGGAATCCAGTCAGTTTTCCTATGCCTGGCATGCTTCCTTTGAACACTAAATAGGCAAATCCCTCTTCAATGATGAATTCAAATTTTGTCGGGCTGACTGTTTTAAAGAAAGACATAAATCTTGGCGCAGCCGCGTAAACCTCATCCAATGACAACGTTTGATTTTTATCGACATCGTAAATGACCATAATCGACTCGACATAATGAAGAATCGTCACCATCGTGCGAATATTAGCAGTTTCAATCAACCCTTGCTTTTGGTCGATGGTCACCGCTGCACTTTTCAAATAACCATAGAAAGAGTCATAATCCGCATCACTCAGACCCTTCACATATTTTGCCATCCACGGCAAATTGTCGAAGTAGGTCGCAAAATTCGCGCGGAACTGCTTTTTAAAGCAAGTTTCATTCAGATAGGGATAATCAAAGATGTCTTTTTGTGAAACCTCACAAGAAGTCATGTCTTTACGAATATCATCACTTGAAGCCAAGCCCGCGCTGAATAGCAAACTGACGAATTCAAAGGTCTCACGTTGATCCATCCAAGCATCGCCATTACCGCTAAAGGTAAAGAAGTTGGCTTCAAGGAAGCTGCGCGAGCCCGAGTTTCCAGAACGACGGTCAAAAGCTTTAATATCCAGGCCTATCTCATTAAACTCATCGTACCAGGCGATCAGGCCTGCCTTACTCATGCGGGCTTCTGACAATTTGCCAGCGGTGTTCTCTGCATAACCCAACATCAACATGCGAGCAATCGCACGCATCAGGTTGGTCTTTGTCAAAGACTTCCAGGAAACATCATAACTTGAAGGATTAGTGGCCACAATCATACGACCATGACTGTTATAATTAACCATGATGGATGACTTCAAAATACTTCCGAAGTCGTCCCACGACTGATTCAATGCCATCTGTTCCAAGGGGTTGGCCGTAATTCCTTTTTCAATCACGTAGGTCTTATTGAAGCTGTCATATTTTGCCAAAAGATCTTTCTGCGAAATCTTCTGAGTCTTCTCATCAACCTTCAAAAGATCGACGAAGCTTTGGTCCATACGCCAGATATTAAACTCGCGGCGAATGGCTGCAAGATGCTTTTTCTCAAGCCCCTCAAGCCCACGAGAATCCCCGTTTCTTTCCGGAGACAACATGCGCAGCAAAACGATACGATAAATCTTCTTCAAGGAGCTTTCGCGCAGTTTAAAATCAAATTTAAAGTACGGCGTTAATTGGTCAATCAGTTCATCAATGTCCTCAGCCGGAATGATGCCCGCACTCTTCATTTGCTGGCAGTTCTCGATCAAATCCAAGCCTTGACCAATGAACTGACTCAACTGATGAAGCTCACTGGCATTGGAGTAATTCAAATTGTGAATCACATAACGATATTTCAAAGCCAAGCCATAAAGATCAATAACCGTGTTCAAGCTTTCTTTCCATTGATACAGCTTCGTCAGCTGAGCATGGCGACCCATAAGTATGTTTTTAACAGATTCAACTAAAGGCACCCACTCTTTGGCTTTTTCATAGGGAGCAAACGGCTGCGAACCTCTTAAGAAGTCCCCTAAACCGGAAAGTGCATTTTTGCCATCTTCAAACGTGTAGTCAGAATTAGACAATTGAGTTTTCTCAATCAAGCGCTGCAAGGAAAGTCGCAACTGTTCCGTGGCTCCAGACACCTGCTCCCAATTCGTTCCCTTATCCTTCGCTTGATTTAAAAGAATCTTCATGTGCGGAGAAAGCTGAACGGCTTCATCACGAACCGTCGCCAGCAAATCTACCACGCGGACAATTTCATCCTTGGTCAAATAAGTTTCGCTACCACCCAGAAGTGCCTTTTTAATTTTCATCAGCTCTGCTGCGAACTCTGGCGTAACCTTGTTTTCTTTTAAAAAATACTTCGCAAAGAAATTTCTAATCTCGTCAACGGTGTAAGCATTCGGAACCGAACCATAGGTTTTATTCTTAAAATACAGCAAGGCCTCCCGTGCGCAGTCAAAACTGCCACGAATATCCTTTTCGCTGGCGTCCCCGACAGAGAAGTCTTTTAAATGTGGAGGTAACTGTTTAAGACAAGCCAGTCGTTCATTCGAAAAATTAAGAACTTCCGGTTCAATTTTTTTACCGTTGATAAAGTCACTACAGCCCATCATAGAGAGGGCGGCGACCGCGGTCATAACGATTTGCAAGGTTCTCTTAAAGAGCATAAGAGACTCCCAACATCATACGGTCATTGTTTGCAAACTGAGCTATGTCATTCACGTTGTCTTTATTGGTTGGGCCCGCTTTTAGGAATTGTGCTTCGCCGAATAAAGTCCAAAGGCCCGAAAGGCGATAGCGTGTATTCACACGGACCAACTGAAAGTCATTTTTATCTGATTGCGTATAGCTGACTTTTGCAAGCAGACGTTGTCCTTTGCCCATATTCATATTGGTCATAACGGCAATTTGATTGGCCTGCTGGAAAGGATAAAGATTCGTCAGTGGTGTGTTGGCTAAATTTTCGCCGACCTCTTTCACTTGGCCACCAAAGATATCCAAACGCATCAAATTTAAAGCCCAAATACCATTGTCCCATTCGATAAATGGACTAACCAAAAGAGCATCCTCAAAGATCGGCTGACTCCATTGTTCATCGAATATTTTGTCTTTACCAGGACGGTCCCAAAGACCGCTCACTCCGAATTTCCAGTGACTGTATTTATAGGTCACATCCAGGCCCGTTAAAGAATGGAAGAAGACCTGTGGCTGCAGCTCGACGTTGCCCTTCAAGGTCGAAAGATCCAGGCTTCCTTGATAACCCAAAGCTAAAACGTTGTCAGGACCATAGAGATAACTCAACTGAGTTCGGAAGCCTTGCTGATCACCAAAAGCAATCTTCGCACCGTAAGAGTTTTGCAAAACGATTTGCGTAGTATTTGGTTGATCAAAGCGATATTGCATTTTCGTCGCCTCATCCCAAATACGCACACTTTGTGGTGGCTGATGGAACCAAGGATTCCCTTTGGCAAAATCACCGTCTTGAATTTCAAAGCTGGGGCCTTGATTGGGAATATAAAGAGGCGAACCAAATAAAACAAAAGTATAAAGCGGCTTGTCCACTTGCCAGAAAATGCCCGAAAGACCTTGCTCTTCAGGGGCTAATGGATTCCATTTAAATACGGGCTGCCATACTCCCAAATTCCAACGGGAATCGAGTTCATTCCAAAGCAGCTTTTTACGACCAATATAAAAGGTCTCTGACGCATTCTGATGATTTTGATAAAAGAACTCACTGATATTTAAGTAATTCATCAACGGCGAACCCATGGCCACGCCGCCAGATATATCCATTCTTAAAGAATCCTCAGAAAAACTCTCGGTTTTAAGTTGTGCACCCACAAATTGATAATTGGTTTTTTGCGTCGCCTCAAATTGAGGACTTATAAAAGAGTCTGAAAAGAGCTTCATCTCTGTGCGGACTTGAGCTGATGCAAATAGTGGCAAAAGAAGTGTCAGAGCACCTCCTAAAATCGCCAATAATTTGGTCCCCAACGGGGATCGCTTGAAAGCCATCGGCCTCCCTATCTGGGTCTTAAGCAGCATGGTTCATGCCCGTTGAGCCCTATTTAAAGCCTTCCTCCCTTTCAAAATTTTAAACATGTGACCTTTTACGGCGCTCTTGTTAGAATCTTTGGGATGTTGAGTACCGCCAAACCTGCCAAAATTTTAGTCATACGCTTCTCCAGCTTTGGAGACGTGGTTCAAACCCTGAGTGTGCCTTCGGCACTGGTTCAAACTTTCCCAGGGGCCCAAGTCCATTGGATCACTCGAAAAGATATGGCGCCCTTACTCAGAAACCATCCTCACATTCACCGTGTTTGGGAATTTGATCGCAAAGCGGGATTGCTGGGCTTGATTAAATTAACCATGGCCATGCGTGCAGAAAACTTCACGCATATTTACGATGCCCACAACAACATGCGCTCCCGCGTGATTGTCTTGATACTTCGTCCCTTGGGATTCCTCGGATTAGGTCCTGCTTTCATTCGCAGATCTATTCGTCGCTGGAAAAGACTTTTACTTTTCAAATTCCGCATCAACACTTTTGAGCAGCCTTTTTCTGGACAGCGCGATCTTTTAGAGCCGCTTCAACCCTGGGGTGTTTCCAAGATAGCTCCACCCGCTCCACAAATTTTCCCTAGCGATGAGAACACTCGTAAAGCGGCGGAAATTTTAGGTGACTACACGGGAAGCATTGCTCTGGCTCCATCTGCGGCTTTCTTCCTAAAACGTTGGCCAAAAAATTATTGGATGGATTTGATTCAACTTCTTCCTGGCGAACGTTTTGTTTTGTTGGGGGGACCTGAGGACTCATTCATCGAAGACATTCACGCGATTGCTCCGGACCGCGTTTTGAACCTGGCGGGCAAATGTTCTTTGCAAGTGAGTTCTTCCGTGGTTGGTCTTTCGAAGGTCATGGTGAGCAACGACACAGGACTTCTGCATGTGGCTGAACAGTTGGGCAAAAAAACCATCGCTTTGATGGGCCCTGCCCCGTTTGGTTTTCCTTCGCGCCCATCGACGAAAATCATGGAATTGGATCTTTATTGCCGGCCCTGCAGCAAACATGGTCAAGGACCTTGCGTAAATAAAGAAAAATATCAAAAATGTCTGGTCGACATAACACCAGCTCAGGTCGCTGAGCAATTGCGCCTGCTTCTGGGAGATCGTCCGTGAGTCTGTTGGTTTTCTGGCTTTATAAATTCATCTTAGTACCCGTGGCCTATTTGCTTTTGCAACTTCTTCGCCCTTTCATCAGTGGCAAGTTACGCGAAATGATCGAAGACAAGAATCAAGGTTTTTATAAAATCAAAAGACCTGGCTCCGAAAATGAAATCGCCTTAGGCCGCCCGTTGTGGATTCATGCCGCTAGCGGAGAAATTGAATACGCCCGCCCGGTCATCCGTGAATATAAAAAGCAACACCCCAATGTTCCCATCATTGTGACTTACTCTTCTCCTTCAGCGAAAAAAATCTTGGAAGGATTGCATGAGGTGGATGTGTGGGCCGCTTTGCCGTGGGACCTGGATTTCTTACTCAAAGCCTTTGTGACGAAATGGAACCCCCGAGCTCTTTTATATTCAAGAACTGATGTCTGGCCGGTTTTGGCGAAAGTTATTTCTCAAAGAAATATTCCGAGCTGTCTTTTTTCCGCAACATTTGCGGATAACTCATCTCGCCTTAAGGGTTTGACTCGCTTTCTTACCAAGTACTCTTTAAATCATGTCGACGAAATTCACTGCGTTTCCGAAGAGGATCGCAAGAACCTTGAGGCACTAGGCTTACACACAAAAATCTTCGTCAGTGGCGACACGCGCTTTGACCAAGTTTTCCATCGCCTAGAGAATCCGAAGCCACTGAAAAACGAATTGATGCCTACACCGGATGAATTCGTATTCATTGCTGGATCTACCTGGCCAGAAGATGAAGACATTATCATTCCCGCGATTGCGAAATTAAAGCGCAGCGCCTTGAAGGTCATTATTGCTCCCCACGAAACCACTCCATCTCATTTGGAAAAATTGGAAAAGCAAATGAGCGATGCGGGACTGCCGTATGTTCGCTATTCAAAAACCAGCGAATGGTCTGCGGGCAGTATTTTACTTATCGACCAAGTAGGAATTCTGGCAGAGCTTTACACATGGTCGGACATGGCTTTCATCGGTGGCTCATTCAAAAAACAGGTGCACTCAGTGATGGAAGCCCTGGCTGCTGGTTTACCTGTGATGGTGGGACCTCATCATCAGAACAATCGCGAAGCCTTGCTTTATCAGAAAAAGAATTTCTCTTCGGGAATGATTGTGCAAGTAGTGCACTCTTCTGAAGATGTCATGGTTTTAATAGATCGCATGCGCAAAAAATTCGATCAGTTACCTCATATCAAAGAGGAAATTCGCTCTGAGATTGGAAAGAACAAAAACAGCACTCAACGTGTCTTGTCTTCACTTTCCGAGCATCTTTAAAACTGCGCCATTAGTGTGGCGCTAAATGCGAGGATTTGGTGAAGAGCTAAGCTTTTACTGATGCTTCGTTCGGCACGCCATCCAGGCTCAACTGCCGCCGAGCTTCGCTCGGTTCACGCCATCGTGGTGTCCTTTGGCGGGAATAGAACCAACCTGAACTCCTAAGATCTGATAGTCATCACTAACTGCTAGAGCGATCGTAAGAGGTTTTAGCTTGGTGTGCTCTAAGGACTCCATTTCATCGAATAAGATAGTTCCAACTAGTGTTTTATAGAGAGCTGTGACATATGAATCGAAGTCTCAGCAAGATTAAGTTCACGATGACGGTATTTTAAATCTTATCAGACGAAGAGATTAGTCCGAGTTGCGCGTTGAGATACCTACCCTATCACCACGTTAGTGATGCAGTTTTACTGCACCATGAGCACCCGTTTCGCGGCGCTCAATGAATAGCCTTGCCTTTTCCGTCTACTGTCAAATTTTGAGACAGTTCTTTAACGCCATTTCTGTTTAAAGCGATTCCCAGTTTGAGATGCTGTGGCCTTGGCTTTGCAAATCAGGCCCTATTATGAAAAAAATCAGCAGACACTCTATTAATAATATAGTCGCACTTGGTTTAACGGCTTGTGGCCTTTTGGCAGCGCCTTGGGCTTCAGCTGACCTACTCCCGACCTTTGGAGCAACCCCCGCTCCATCAATGGATATCGCCTTTAAGAACAGCAATCCATCCAAGGGAATCTGGACCGTGCGTAAAACACAGTGGGATGCCAATGATGAGCTTGGCTATCAAAACTTCATCGTTCGCATGGCCCGATCTAAGTGTAACAGTGTTGATTCTTGTCTGAAGAACCCCGTGGCCAATCCTTATTATGATGCCAATCAAGAGGCTGATGTTTTCTATTATGCGGATTGTGGTCGCTTCCCTTATCTTTTAAGAATGTACTATGCGTGGAAAAATGGCCTTCCATTCACCGCAGTCACTGGTAAGTCAGGAACTCCTGAAGACATTGCTGAGTGGACCAGCGATCAACGTAAATTATTTAATTTCTTCCCGAATGCTGCGCGGGATTTCTCTTTGGCCAATAGTAAAAATGGCACTTTGATGAAGTCGCGCATCACTATTCCAGCGGCAGAGCCTAAGTCGTACAATTTCTTTAGCTCCGCTCGCAATATTATTTCTGCGGTGAACTCATCGAACTATCGCTTCGATGCTTCAGCTGCAATGCCAGTCGATCCTGACTTCTATCCTGTGAAAATGGATCGCAATAATATTAAACCAGGCACAATTATTTACGATCCATCGGGCCACGTCGCCGTCGTTTATGAAGTGACTGCAACGGGTGATATCCGTTACTTCGACTCTCATCCAGACAATGGCGTGACTCATAAATTGTACAATAAAGCTTTCCAAAGAAGTCGTCCTGCCCACGGCGCGGGATTTAAAAACTTCCGCCCATTCTCAATCCTCAATACACGTAGCAATTCAACGGGCTACACAGCAGGAACATTGGTGACAGCGAACAATCAAAGCATTCCTGGATTCTCGTTGGAGCAATTCATTGGGACACAACCGGATTCAGCGGGAAATTGGTCTAAAGGAACATTCAGCGTTCAAGGCCGTACCGTTGACTACTATGAGTATTTGAAGCTCAACATGGCTACGGATGTAAACACGAAGATTCGTCCTCTTGATCAGTTGAAAGCCGAAATTGACGAGCTTTGCTCTGGCTACCAAGATCGAGCTTTGGATGCACAAAAAGCTGTTGATCAAGGTTTGCATTTACAGCCACATCCAGAAAAATTGCCAATGAATATTTATCAAGCGGATGGTGACTGGGAAAATTACTCAACACCAGGACGCGACTTCCGCATTCGCTCTAGCTTCTATGAGATCATCAAGTCTATGAAAGGCTACAATGATCGTATTATTGCGCGTGACTCGTTGATTGATTATAGCGGTGACAACTTTAAAGCGGACGTTATTGCCATGGCAAAATCAGCTGGTGAAAGCTGCAATATCTCTTATAAAAACTCTGTAGGCAGAGTTGTGACTTTCAACTTACTGGATGGTTTAAGCCGTGTGAACCGCTTGGCTTTCGATCCGTACTTGTGCATGGAAAAACGCATGGGTGCTTCATCAGCGCAAGAACTGAGCACTTGTACTGACGATGAAACAAAAAACCGTTGGTACAAAGCAGAGAACTTTATGCGCAATTTGCTACTGAAAGACACCACTGTTATTTACGGCCAAACACTCGAGCAATTGGAAAAAGAAAATGCGAAGAATCCTACATTCTATCGCTATGATTTCTTGTATTATATCGACAAATACATCCCATAGATCCCATACATCAATCACCTTTTTGTAAGCGCTAGCAGTCTCATCAAAGGACAGCTAGCGCCGAAGAACGTCACGTGTAAAAAGCTTTTTTATTAAGTCTTTTACTTTTGAAATGAAGGGCCATTTCTTGCGCACGGCTTTTGAAATAAAGACCGGTGAACATGGGGTCTTCATGAAAAGAAGTGCGTTATCGACATTTTGTCTCATTATGATACTGGCTTTCCAAGCTTGGTCGCAGGATCAAGTTCAGAACCAGATCAGCACTTCTTTGCCGGCAAAGAAGAAGGAAGATAAGTTCCAAGCGGACTGGCGCCTTCGTCTTGCGGGTCAAGACATCAAAGACGAACAATCGCAGGCTAAATACGTGGATTTCCGCATGGATCTTCGCGCAAAGTACACCCTTACTTCATCATTGTTCTTGGATCTTCAGCCGTCAGTGCGCCTTGTTTCAGGACAAGCCCAAACCATTGATGGGGCTGACAAAATGGAAAATAAACTTCTATTGAACCAAGCAGCGGCTCATTACACCCCGATCAGCAATATTCGCTTGTCTGCAGGGGCTTTAAGTCAACGCTATCTTCATACCTCTTTATTGGTGGATGAAATGGCCTTCCCTGCGGCTCGCCTTTTGGGTCTTATTAAAGGCGATACCCTGGAAGCCGGACTTGCCGTGGAAACAGCAATTCCGACATCTACTTCTTTAAGCACGAATACAAAAGAACTTGAAGCAACTCCTTCACTGAATACAGCGGCGTTGCTTTTGAAATGGCAAACCAACAAGGACACTTTCTGGAAAACCCGCGCTGGTTACTTCATGTATAACAATTTGCCTTCAGCAGTGGCTCAGCAATCTTTGCTTTTAGGAAATATGCAAATCAACAACATGTCAGATGCTCAATACACTTTCCTTAATAAGTTCCAAGGAATCGAAGCCTCCACAGAGCTTCAAGTTCCTTTGTTCAGCCGTGTGGATCTGATCATTCAAGCTGAATACCTTCATAATGACAAGGTGGCTTCTCAAGACGCGGATGCCACGAAGTATGTCCTTGGTACAAACATCCAAGTGACTCGCAATATGGATTGGACTCTTATAGGTAGCTACTTCTCAATCGCGCCAGAGGCCGCTGTCTCTTACTTCAATGCCCGTGGGTATGAAACGAACCGTGTGGGCTATGGTGCCGAGACCTATTTCAACTTTAAAAAAGAGGGCTTTAAATTGGGCGTGCAGTACAAAGATGCAGAAGTCATGTATGAAAACCCAGTTCAAACTCGCTATAAATCGTTGATGATCAAGTTGGAGACAGCCTATGCAGACATCTAAGACTCTCCTTACACTTCTTCTTAGTTTGAATGTGCTAAGTCTTGCAGCTTGTAACTTGCCATCCCCTAAAGATAAGGGTGCATCTGCGCAATCTGCAGATGGTTCAGACAATTCTGACGCTGCAACTTTCAATGTCGAAGCCGCGCCTAGCCGCTCTTCAGTATTAGAAGCTACAAAAGAAGGTTCCTTCGCACTTCCAACTTCGAAAGTATTCAATCTCTATGCTTGCTTGAAAGACGTTTACTATAACAAAGTGATCTCTGGCCATAAATTCAAGATTGAAGAAACTGGCAAAGAAGTAACAGCAGATGCGTCTGGTTGCTTAATTTGGTCTGAGAGCATTCAATACAATTACTTGGCGGACTCTCAGTATATTAAAATCGACCGTCACATCCGTGGCACTGGCCTTCATAAAGGTGTTCGCACCGTTTCCTATGCAATCAATCCATGGTCACACGGCGAAAACCTAGCGGCAGTGATGGATGTTAAAAATGAAGATGCCATTCCGAACTTGGTAAAGTCGCAAAAGTCTTCCGCGTTGGCTTTGAAAGGCTTTTCTGCTGATCAACAACTTCGCACTCGTCCTTTGTGGTTGGAGGAAGGTCGTTTGTTCGTCACTGAACAGAAACTGACTTCAGCGGGTGTAGATCTTTTGATTGAAATGAGAGGCACTCCATCCATTCAGCTCACAAAAATGAATGGCGAGATCTTCCTTCGTCCTTTGACAGCGGGTTCTTTCAAAGCTCGCATTAAAATGATTCACTCTTATGTAGAGGCCGGTAAAGAGATCCATCGTTTGCTCGCACAGACCGCAATGCTGGACGCAAAAATGGAAAATGGCAGCTTGGCTGTCAGAGCTCCTATTTCATTATCAGCGATCCCTACCCGTGGGCAGCTAGTTCTTGGCGTTCAACTTCTTCCTGAAAATGGACCTGAAGGCCTTGTTGGTTTTGATGGTATCTATATCTTGGGCGATTATGATCAAATCAAAGGATCTTCATTCTTGAAACTTGCTAGCCAAGTAGCTCAAGAACAAAACTTTAAAATTGATAACTATATCAACGCGCAAATGCTGAAGGCATCTGACAATAAGAATGGCGCAACCACAAGCTCTGGCACAACGACAGATGGCCTTCAACAAGACGTTTATCAAAAACCAAAAATTGAAGTCTCTCAACTTGAAATTAAACATGTTCGCGTTGGCGCAGAGACAACTTCAACTCGTGAAGTGATCTACAATGTCAAAGCCTGCGTGAAGAGCGGTCTTGACCAAAAAACAGCTCGCGCGCAAACTTTCAAAGTTACTAAGTTCCGTCAAAACAACTCCGACACGGTGGAATCTTTGTCTGTAAAGACAGATAACAACTCTTGTGTAAACTGGGACGAAAGCATCAAGATCAAATATTTTGATTGCCAGCACTACATCAAAGGTTTCGTGCAAATCGAAAACACCGATCTAGGCATGAATGAAAAACTAGACATCATCGTGAACCCTTGGGACAACACTGGCTCCATGGGCCGCGATCTTCGCTATGTCGATCCCACAGAAAAGCTTGCTTTGGATTGCAAGACTGAATCTCGTCCAAAAACTCAAGTGATCTTGGATTCATTCAACTACAATACATTGTCGTACGGCTACCAAGTCGACAATCTTTTGAATTTGAATGTGACCAAGAAAATTCAAATTAAAATGGAACCGCGTCTTTTGATGTACTCAAGTTTATCAAATGGTCGTGGCGATATTGAAAGACTTCGTGACGGTGTTTATCTTGTTAAATTGGCAATCGTTCAAAACCGCGACTACAACAGCAAAAACACCTATGTGGCTTCTGCTGAAAAATTCGTGAACGTGATGAGTGGCCAAATCAATACCGACATCACTTTCCAAACCCAAGATCTAAAGGCTTTGGGCAACCGCAATAACATGCTTGTTGAGGTTTACCCTGTTGACGAAAGCAAAGTCGAAGTTTCAGCAAATGGAATCAGCTTAAAACAATCTGGTGCTTCTTTGGATTCTGCTATCGACACTAGTTCAGGTCTTGAGTCTCCGACATTTGTAGGTCCAGTCGTTTTGAATGTTGATGAGGCTTCTCGTCCTCTTAGAATTGTTGATGCATCTGCGGTGAGCACATTCCTTCTTAACGGCACTGGCAAAAATGACACTGCAACTAAGGGTTTAATCGCCCAAGTCATCAAAGAGGGCTTAACAGCTAAGGCCACTTTAGCAACAGCAGCATTGACTCGCTCTGCAAATACTCAGTTTGCCCAAGAAAATAACTTGGCCTTGGTGAATTTGAATACAATGGCAGCTGCGGCTCCATTGACGAAGGCTATGAATATCAAATTGACGAACTCGCGCTACATCTTGAACAAAGAAGATCTTCAAGGCCTGGTAACGACAGGAACTCTTTCTAAAGAAACCGCACAAAAGCTTTGTGCTTTCTGGGCGAATGACTACTTGCCAAGCCAATACGCTGACAAAGGTGGCGGAGCCAATGACTTGTTAAGAATGGGCTTCGGCACGGATTGTTTCCACGCTGTGAGCAAGAACCCAGGCCGTTTCTTCCAAATTGAAACGCGTTTGGCTATTAAAGAAGTTGGCGAAACAAAATACATCAAAGGCTTTAATCAAGGTTTAACCGTGGGAACAAATTTCTCTTTGGTTAAATCCCACTCTGCTTCGTTTGCAAGATCAGTCAGTATCAGTGCTAAGGCAGGTATGTCAAAAAAGTTCCTGGACCTATTCTCTTTAGGAGTTGATCTGGGTGGCTCTTTGTCTTGGTCTTGGGTTGATTCAACAAGCAATAGCAATGCGATCAACATCGGAACATCAACGTCAATGACTGTTCAACAAAGCTTGTTGAATATTCGCGTTAACAAATACGAGCAGTGTGCGATCGTAAATTTGAATCCGTCATTGTTTATCAAAGACCCAAGCTGGTTCGGTCGCAAAGATTATTTGACAATCTTGAACTCTCGCTTGAACGAAGCTGAGCAAGCAGATGTGGCAACTCGTGGTTTAATGATTTGCGAAGGCCAAGTACGCACACAGCCTATCGACATCAATGAAAACTTCTATTTGATCGCTCAAGAATCATGGAGCACGCAAATGCAAGACAATGGTGACGAAAGAAACCGCAACTTCTTTGTGGCCTTGAGATCAACAAACGATTTCAATCGCTTTGTCTTGGCCATCAAGGGTGAGACAAAAGCACCGGCAACAGCAGAAAGAGAAGCCGAACTACAAAAAGATGCCACAGGTATGATGGAAAAAATCTTTAAGCTTGGCGCAGCTTCTTATCCAGGAATGTTCTTAGTCAAATAACTGCCCGACCGGCAAAAAGGAAAAAGGTACGCCGTACCTTTTTGCCACTCAGTGCGTTGAATGATTCTGATTTACTTTAACAGCTCTTTTTTTAGAAATTCTATACTGCGTTCACCGAACCATGAATAGGATTCCCCGTTCACGATGGCTCCGTCGACACCTAAAGATTTAATGTCCGACATCTTCTTCGCAAAGGGATAGGGTTCTGAGGAGAATAAGAACAAAGCTTCCGGAAAATCTTCAATCTCCAGCACTGGGTACTTGTCGTCCTCTGGAAAAGCTACAATTTCAGCGCCCAGCTTTTTAAGAACAGAGCCGATGTATGTTTCTTTATTGGCCGCCATCCAAGGCTTTCTCCAAATAAGATAGACAACCTTGTGAGCACTCCCCGAAGGAACTTTAACCCACTCCAAAAATCCTGGAATTTTTTTTGAATCCCACTTGGGAGTTGGCGCCTCCAAGATATCCAGACATTGGACTGACAGCTCTAAGAGATGCGCATTTTCAAAATACTCACCTAAGCGCACCAATTCTTTCTGTAAAGATTCGATGGAGTTTACGTGGGTCGCCAAATAAGGAACGGGACATTCTTCAGCCATTTCCAAAGGATTCTCTTCTTGATCTAACAAGACTAAATCCGGCTTTAGATCAGCTACCAAATCCCAAGAAACATCTTTGGTTCCACCGACAATGGGAATATTCGTAATTTGCTTCGGAGGATGAATACAATAGCGTGTGCGTCCAACGACATTGATACCTGCTTTTAAAAGTGTCTCCGTCCAAGACGGGACCATACTTACCACTCGCATTAATATCCTCCTTTTTCAGAGTATCTATTGAGACAACCAGAGTCAAAAGTTGACGGTCTAGCCCGACAGGATGACTATAGCCGTTTAACAGTGAGGTTAATTTATGACGCAACTCTTCTCGCTTCGCGGCAAACCGGCTTTGGCTCCATACAAAAAAGGCGATGTCCTTGTGTTGTTTGGTGAGCTTTTCTCTCGTGGCTATGCCAATGGTTTGGTTGAAGAAGCAGAACATCGCGGCATGACGATTGTCCGTGCAACAGTTGGTCGCCGTGAAAAAGACGGCAGCCTTCGCGCTTTGACAGCTGAAGAATCAGCTAATATTCCAAAACCATTTATCAATGTTCCCCTAGAGGCTGGCTTTGATATGGAACCAGACTCTAAAGGCGTGACTCCATGTGATCAGTTGAAAGATGTGAAACTTGGCGAATGGCAAGACATGAAGTTGGACTGGAAGTCCGTTGAAGAGTCCCAGAAAAACAGCGTTCTTCGTTTCAAAAAGAACACCGATCTTTTCATGAAGGAACTTGAACAGCACATTCCTGCGGGGGCCAACGTTGTTTTCGCCCACCTTATGGCCGGTGGAGTTCCAAGAACAAAAATCATCATGCCTTTGCTCAACCGTGCTTTCAAAGGAACTGGCGATCGCCACGTCCCTTCAAAAGCTCTTTTCGATTCTGAAATCGGTCAGCTTTGTTTGAAAAACTTCGTCGAAGTGACTGCTGAAACTTTCCGTCATTTGGTTGATGGTTCTGCGGCCCTTCGCAAAAAACTGGAATCACAAGGTTCACATGTTTCTTACACTGCCTATGGATACCATGGAACTGAAGTTCTAATCCGTGGCGCCTACAAATGGCAAACCTACACGCCTTACTTCCAAGGTTGGGCTAAGATGGATTTGGAAAAATTGTCTGAGCAATACAGCAAACAAGGTCTGAATACTTGTGTTTACAACTGCCCAGAGATCCTTACAAACTCAAGTTCGATCTTCCAAGGTGTTGAAGTATCACTTTATCCTTTACTTGCAGCTCTTCAAAAAGACGGCGCCGACAGAAAACATACTGAGAAAGTTCTTGCTGAGTGCAAAAATCTTTTGAAAGACGATGTGACTTTTGAGGAAATCATCAAGTTCACAGACAACTATCTGACGAACGATATCACGGTGACCCATAGCAAGTACGATGTATGGCCACAAAACTCTAACAAAGAGCAAATGGAATACATGCTTTCAAGCTTAGACCACCTATTCAGCCTGCTCCAGGATGAACAACAATTGATCACAACGGTCTGGTGTGTAGGTGTAGTTAAGTATTATCGCCATCTGTTCGTCTACGCCTCCTAGACAACACGAGCCCCCGTTTCATCGCTTTGCTACGACCTGATCCCGGGAGTCCACGTACTAAACTTTTTTGAGGCCGTTAAAAAAAGACCCTCTACAAGTCTGCCGGGTCTTTTTTTTCGACGGCGATGTGCGGAGATAAAATGTCAGTAAAGGCCGGCGAACCTTGGAGTTACCAAAAGTATAAGTTTCACGGCCTTTCTTTATCAGGTATCCGCACTGCCATCGCCATGCCGGAACTTTCTTTAAGTTTCGACGTCGCCCAAGGTTACCCTTACCTTTTAAATCTTAAAAATTTCTTTATCAGCCACGGTCATCTCGACCATGCCGCTGGAGTTCCCTATATCATTTCCCAAAAAGCCATGACATCCCAAGAAGCTGGCAAATTCTATATGCCAAAATCCTTGGTAGAACCTTTGGATCAAATCATGAAGATCTGGGAAAAAATAGAAGGTCATGAATACAAATACGAATTCATCGGTGTCGAAGCCGATGATGAAATTCAACTGAATGCGCAAACCTATGTAAAGGTCTTTCCAACCACTCACCGCGTGGACTCATTCGGCTATACAATCTTTGAGATCAACAAAAAACTTAAAGCAGAACTTCAAGGCCTTTCCCAGGAAGAAATCGTTGAACTCAAACGCCAAGGCCACGAAGTGAACGAGTTGCAGCACATTCCGGTTGTAAGCTTCACCGGCGACACCCAAATAGAGTTCCTAAACTCAAGACCCTGGGTTCGCAATTCAAAAATCCTTTTGATGGAAGCCACATACCTAGACAGCCGAAAAACCATCGAAGCCGCTCGCCAATGGGGCCATACCCACTTGGACGAAATCATTCCAAGGCTTAAAGAGATCAAAAGCGAAAAGATAGTTCTGATCCACCTATCCAGCCGCTACTCTGACAGCGAAATCAAAAAAATTATTCAAGAGCGTATTCCACAGGAATACCAAGACCGAATAGAAATCTTCCCCGGCCGCTAGAGCATGTCAGGCTTTCTGAAAAGATTAACAGTATTTTGAACAGTATTTTCGCAAAGGCTTAATAGAAAAGAAGACTTTCAGCAGGGTTTGACGGCCTGAACTGAGATTCGAAGTGGCCGAACGAAGCGCAAAGACTCTTTAAAGTCTTTGCGGAAATCCCCGTTCGAAGCTTTTAGAACATGTCGTTTAGGTCCAACCAAAGTTTGCGGCTTTTGGATTTTTTATTCTTAAAATGTTCAGTCCATTCCTGCGAGCTGTGCTTAGACCAATGATCCGCCAAGTTAGCTGCAAAAATCAAGGGGCTGTATCCCTGCCCGATTTTATCTTTAGGAGGACGAAGAGCCGTCAACATTTCGGGTCCATAGAAAGCCGAAGGAATAAGACGATCACGGTCTCCCAACTCACCAATGATCAATGCATTCTGCACTTGTCCCAAAACCGTGCGACTCAAAGAGCTTGAAGTTTCATTGGCCTTCGGAGCTCCCGCAGAACCCACGATCACCAAACCTTTTTGAGCCTTCTTATTTAAAAGCTCAACTAACTCCTTATTATGGTCATTGGCTTTCATATTGAAATCGAAGAAGACAAAGCTCATTGCTTCCGGTAAAGATTCCACTCTTTCACGAAGGCTTGGCATGTCCAAAGCACCCTCTTTAGTATAAGGAGTGTAGTTTACAAGCTCGCAGCTTTTGCAAGACTGACTGTCAAAAACAGGTTTGATCTTCTTATCGAAGTCTTCCTGAGTTTGCGTTCCGAAATAAACCACGGTTGTTTTTCCCGTTGGGACCGATGCATGAGCGAATGCCGCTCCCCAGCACATGAGACCCAAAAGACTTCCTGTCAATGTTTTCACTAATTTCATTTTGTTCAATGTCATGTCATAGAGTTTGCCCTCGCGTTTCCTTTGCTGTCGACTTTTTTAATTATTTATTGAACAATGCAGCTATATGGATTCATGGAGTCGATTTAAAATTTTTCATTCATGTGACGACTTCTTTGT
>CAZPYX010000042.1:0-26197 GCA_964590635.1 uncultured Bdellovibrio sp. | reverse complement strand
AATACAAGAAGGCGTAAAAAAACAGATTATAAAACGACAACTAGAATTTGCAAAAAGAAGCGGGTGAGGATCAAAATCAGAAAGCGTTAAAACAAGCAGCACTGAAGGCAAGGTTGCTAACCCCTAGTTGACTGCCTTTTTCCTCACGGTTAAAATTTCGTGTGAGTAAAACTATTGTCGCAAACATTGAAATTCGCTCCACCCCAATTGCAAATCGGGCAAATGCATATCATTTCCATCTTAAAAATTTGAATGACTTCTTGCTCCCTCGCTCGGAAGAACGCTTTGAGAAAATGATTGGCGAGCGCGAAGTATATGAGGCCTTTGACCATACTTCTCAGAGTATTGTGGGAATTTGCTATATTACGAAGGATCTTGAACTTTGCAAAAAATCTTCGAGAGCGGAATTCGGAGGAGTCTTTGTACATGAAGACTACCGTAAATCTGATCTGCCATTTGCCTTAGCCTCTTTTGCAATTTCAAAATTTAGCTTAGACAATATGACAGATATTGGAAGACTAATAGCCCATGTTCATCAATATAATAAAAGTCCTTTGAAGTTGATGAAACGCCTTGGATTCAAATGTTCTGGTGCGGAAATTCCTCCTCTGGAATACGTAAAAGATATGAAAAAAAATAGCGATGGTTATGTAATAGGATTTCTTTTTGTTTTTTGGAAAAAGTTTTATGTAGACATGGGACACTTTTTTAAGACATTGGAACGCCAGCAATTTGAAATTCGTCTTAAAGACGGATCGTTCGCAAAAGTTAAATTCGACTTTTATGAGGGAACTGAGTGGGGTAAATTCACTCAATCAGTAAAAAGTCTTTCAAAAAAAAGTAGCTATAAATTTATTCATAATTGCAAGCCATGTCTCAAGAATTCTGCCGTCGCGTGGATAAAAACTTTTCTTACTTGATGAACAAAGAACGGTTTTAGATGGGCTGGCGTATTCGACGCCAGCACCTATTGAAGTCGCCCCGATAGAATCTTATTGCACTTTCAAGTCAGCTCCAAAATCAGAGGAGCAATTTTTAGCAATAAGGATTCATCCATAAAACTGTTCCATTATTTGTGTCTACAACGTCCTGAACATACTCTCCCTGATTTAGCGGAACACTTTTAACAATTACCTCTTCATAAAAAAATTGAGCGCCGTACTTCTTTTTAAATGATTCATAAACAAATACATTCACCGATACTAGACCTTTAGCTTTTCTATCCAATTCGGATTTGTAAAAGAAATGGTACTCGTCATTGACGAACTTTCGTTGAACAGTAATAGGATTTAGATCTGTGGCAATCTTCAGGTCAAAAGTTGCAAAGACCAATTTCGTAATCACCTTCAGGGCATCTTCCTGAATCTTTGACCATTCTCCTTCTTTTGTGACCTCTTGTTTTTTTTCCAGAAGATTAAAGTCGTCTTCAAAACGTCTATAGGTGTAACGAATAAGGTCCAAATGATTGCGAATATCATTTTTGATACCTTCTTTAATTTTGTTCAAAAGATAACTTTTAAACTCTCCTCTGCGTTTAATCCAATAAATGGTTTCAAGTTCAAGCTCATCATCATCGATTGGAACTTGTAAATACTGAGCAACTCTAAAAAGTTGATTCAATCCACCACCAGGATTCTTAAGAAGATTCGTAAGATTTCTTTGATCAATGCCTGTCCCTGCCGCAATGTCTTTTTGGGTAATACCCAGCTTTTCAATGCGTTCATTGATTCTCTGCTTTAGAACCTCTTTCATTTCATCTCGAATAGTTTCCTGAACTTCCTTGGTCATAATCGCCTCCATGTGTATATGTTAACAATACATATATTTATATGTATTGTTAACATTAAAAACGCACCTATCAGATTTTCTCTAAGTAGCCTGCACCCACGAGCACGGGAAAATAATTTGATCGTTTAAAGCACTAAATCGGTAAAAGTCTCTTCAAGGAGGTTTCCGTGAAACCAATGATGACAGCCAAACAGATTGCCCAACGCTTGAATTGCTCCAGAAGAGTGGCCGTTGAACGAATCCAAAAAGAAATGGAGTTCATTCAACTTCGAAGGGGCGATTACCGTGTCGAGCCTGAAGAGTTTGAACGCTGGTTGAAGACCCAAAGAAAGAGCTCGTCTCAAAGCGAGACATAAAAATCATAAGTGATTGTTTTTACTAATGATATATAATTTTTAGTATAAAACAAAACGTCATTCAGAAGATCCAATGATGGGACACTATAATACTAATTTGTCGCAAAGTGTAAGAAAGAACCCTATAATAGAGGTAAATATGGAAAACGGCCTTATTCGCATCAGACCCTTGATGGATCAAATTGAGACACTTCTCTTGGCGAACCAAGTGAAGTCTGAGCTCCGTATCGTTAAAAAGATCCTCGATTGTCATACTGATCTTTTCAATGAACCAACACACATCGAAGTTGTGGTGGCTTGGCTACGCGAGCACCTGGAAGATCCCAGGGCCAATCATAAGAAGCGATATTCCAATCAATACATAAACAATCTCTGTAATTCTGTACGACGAGGGGCCGAAGCTTTCAATCAGCCGCTGGAGCTTTCTGAGAGCCAGGCTGCTGCATTCAAGCACTGGCGTGCTTTGCTTCCTGACCTCCAAGAAAACCTGAAGTTTAAATCCGACTATCAAAAAGGTCTTCGCAACTGCTGGGCGAAATTTGAAATTTGGCTCACTAGTAGCCCTGTTCTTCCTGAATCCTTTGGGCTGAACGACTGGAGATCATTCAGAGAGTGGACAATCAATCGCCCCGAACTTAAACATACAACAGCGACTCATTACTTGCATTGTTTGAAAGTTGCGCTTCAAGCTCAGGGATTTTCCGTATCACAGAAAAAAGAAACTCGAGTTTTTGTCCAGGAAATCGAAAAACAAATTCAGGCAGTTAAGAGCTATGCTTTGGCAACTAGAGATTATTTTGATGAAGAACTTAACTATGAATCTCACAGCGAAAACTTTGAAAGTTTAATCACAGGACAGATTAAGCCAAACACATGGCTAAACTACGAACAAGTTCTCAGACTATATACTGACTTTCATCGTAATAAGATCGAACAAAGTAAGGATCTCAGCCTCGTTTTTAATGGAAGTGATGTTAATGAATATCTCAAGCATCATCAAAAGGCTTACTCTATCGAGACTGCCAGATCTCATGTGTCTACTATCATTGTCTTGGCTAAATACCTTTACGCTGCAAAGCTTGGACAATTCAAAAATATCTCTGATGTCGCAATGAAAGGTATTATTGCTGACATTCGAATTAAGAAGAAGAAGTGTAAGACGTTTAGAAGCTCAACAGTTAAAAAGAAACGCGAGCTGAAGCCACTTCCTGACTACGCCGTCTTGTACTCTCGTATTGAGAAAAAGGTTGCACTCGTTTTTACTGAGACAGAAGGGGACTTTGAATCCATTCGTCATGAGGCTCGTTCAGAAGAACGAGATGATCGTCTTTTGAATCAAGCCAACAAAATCAGAAATCTCTTGCAAGCAGTCTTAATGCTACACTTTTCGTGCAGACCTGAAGATCTTTGCAATTTGATTGTGATTGAGGAGGTTGCTCACCCAATCACAGGGGAACTCCTTCCTAAAAACTTGTATAAAAGTGAATATGGCGACTGGATTCTAAAGTACAAACCGTCTAAGACAGATCGCATCGATAAAACCATGCACGCCGACAGAAGAGTACCTTGGGTCTACTTTGCTTTTCCTCCGCGTTGGGTAAGTCTGTTGGAGTCTTACCTTAAGAAATATCGCCCACTTCTTGCGAATGGCTCTCCTCTTTTACTTCCTTCTGATCCTCGTCGAAGAAAGACTCATCAAGGGTATCTGATTGGTGCAAGACCAGAAAGCCACCTGGATACCGTTTATCAAATCTCAGAGCGTTTATATGGTGAAAGACTCTCTGAAAATGATTTCAGATCTATGTTGCAAACATATCTTACTAGCTGCGACCTGGATCATGTTGAAGGGCTAATTACAGGACACATTCAGCACGGCAAGATGAGCCAGACTGCGAGAGATCACTATGCCAACTTATCTGACTATGTGATTCACAAAAAATCGAAGCGATTCTATGAGGTTTTCTTTAATGAGTTGGAAGAAGCAAAAAAGGTTCTTTCTGTCGCTCACAGAAAGAAACCAGCCTAGTTTATCTCCACAGGGTGTCTCACTTGAGGCACCCATTTTAATTTCATTATTTGAAAGTTTCTATGTGTCTTCGTAGACGTTATTCTGATGAATCTCAACTTCCGGTGGTCTTCCTTTGAAACGAGCTATTGACCAGCCTGTCCAATTAACTCGATGCTCATTGGGAGAAATTAACACCGTTTGAAATTGAAACTCTGGACCGGCAAGTCTTTCTGCGTATTCAGCAAGTAGGCCATCGGGAAAATAAGTTCCTGGCAGCTCGACGATAAGTACAGTTGGTGTCACCTGCGACAACTCTTCTGCAATTATCATGGCACCAATAAGAATAACCTGCCCTTGTTCACGACCTGAAAGTGTTCCGAATGCTAAATCAAATTCATTTTCGCCGACTGTTGCATATACCCGATGTTTGGTTTTTGAACTAGCCACATCGTCTTCATCTATCAACTCCTCGCGAATCTCCGCGCTCCTCACGAAGCCATATTTTTCAGGCCCCATTTTTGATAAAATATTCGGAACTTGAAACGGATGAATGCCCCACTGGTGAGCAAGATAATCAATGTCCGCTGATGGGACACCATTGCCATATCGATCATTCCTTAAGTATACCACTCTAAATGCATGACGTAGAGATTCCAGAGATGTTCCATTTACGCTGCATACATAAGATGAATCTTTAAATTCAACTTTTGCGACCGATGTCTCAGGACTCAGATACTCAATATCAAATAAAATATTGGTAGCTTTCCTGAGAGACCATCTCTCCATATATTTTATCTGACCTGAAGCTGCTGAAAGCCATTCACATATCGCGGTTTTACCTGTTCCGTTTCCACCGAAAAGTAAAGTCACTTTGCCGAAGGTAATTTTTTGTCCAGCCTTAAACAACGGTGTGGCAAGAAAAGTGATTCCCTTTACCCAGCCCGCACGAGAAGTAACGGGAAGACCCTTAAGCTCTTTTGCAATCTTAGATTCATGTATAGCTTTCCAAGATTGCAGCAAGGATGCCGGATAATCCTTTCCTTTTGTATTATCGAAAATTTTAGAATGATTCGAGCAAGCCAGAATTCCATTGGATGGTGACTTTCGCTCATCTGATGAAAGACCTCCAGTACCTCTCGGCCCGTTGGGTGCAGAGCTAAAAATATGCCCTACAACGCCATGATATTCGGTGTCTTCACTCGACTTGCCAGGGCCAACGACAGTTTGGTCGCAACCCAAAAATGCGCATCTATAGCCCGATCGACGAGAAATAACTTCTTTAGTTGCTTCTGAAAAGTCAGCATCTCTATTCGTCACAAGTGCTCCTATGACTTCTAACCTTATTTTATTTCAAGAATTTCGAGAAGCCGATCATATTTAGATGCAGGTGGAGCATTGTTTAAATATTCCACAATTCGGTCATGAGATTTTGCAATCTCCTCCATAAGGCTGTGTTCGATTTCTTTTTGTTCAGCCATCATTCGAACCTGCGGATACTCTGAGTTCAGTAGAGCTTTACTAGCCTTGTCTCCAGCCTCTCCTTGCATGCGATGATAAGAATACTCAGCAGTGCCATGTTCTTGAAGCTTGTAATCCAAAATTAACAAGGGTCCTGGCTGTTGACCGTAATTGGGATTTGATAATGCAATATCAATTTTCCTACCTCGGTACTCAAGCCAACCATGAGAGATCATAATATCATCAGTGCCATCGTTCACAAACCCAATAACGGCATCAGTTTCAATCTCGAATTTTTCCACAAGAATTGTCTTAAGGAGAAATGTCATATGATAACAAGCTCCTTGAAAGTCATGAGCCTTGATTATCCTGTCATATGCTTTTTTAGCGAGATCAAAAACAACTTGTTCTTCATTTGAAAGAGTCAAAAGAAATGCATTTAATTCTTTTTTACGACTCTTTCCCTGTCCCATCAAACTAGTCGCAAAGTTACCGATGGAGTTTTCGGAGAATCAGAGGCGCGTCCGCCCGGAATGGAAGTCATAAGCAAACCAAACATAAGAGAGCTTAATTCATCTGTATGAATAGAAAGATCTCGAGATAAATCGTTTCGGTTAAATCCAGCATCCTTAAGTGCAGCAAATACTTTTGGAAATATTTGAGGAATTTCTGGGGAAATACTGTTTGGTTCAGACTTTCTGTACCCGCGTTCAGAAATTTCTATACAAAATTTTCGATACAACCATTCAGAAATCATCTGAACAGAGTGAAGGCGATGATTTAAGGCTGCAACTGAAACATTCCAATTACGCTTTAAGATAATCATTTGATCGACGGTAATAAATCGATTCCCGATCGCTACAATACTCGCTTTGGGCATCAGAAATGCTGATGCAAAACGATCTGCTTCAAGCTCAGCTTCGCGGCCCTGCGGCTTTCCATGTTGATGCAAAACAAGATGACCTAACTCATGAGCGACGTCAAATCGACTACGCTCAGCGGACTTAGTTGTATTCATTAAAATAAAAGGAGTTGCACCTTGCCAAAAACAAAACGCATCCACCTCTGCATCTCTTGATGGCAGAGAAAAAACTCTTACCCCACGAGATTCAAGCAAATGAACCATATTCTTGATGGGCCCTTGTCCAAGACCCCATTCCGCACGAAGAGCTTCAGCAGCAGCTTCAGGATCATAACCACGAAGATCAGGAATAGAAGCTTGAGGAAGATTAAACCTCGCAGACATCCAATCATTAACCAGAGTAGCAAGCTCGCCTGCGGCAAGAGCTGAATCCCTTTTGAAAGCGGGAAGAGTTGTCAATGCTCTGAAGCTTGCTCTTTGTGGAGCTACTTCAGGAATATCAGCGCCAAGAAAAAAACTTTCAGGAAAATTTAGTTCCGTCGTCAGAAGGTTGAGTGTTTCGGGAGAAGGTTTTGCCTCCCCCTTTTCGTAAGACAATAGGATACGATCACTTACTCCGATTGCCTCGGATAAGTGTTTTTTAGAAAGCCCACGTCTTTTTCTGGCTACAACCAGTCTGGAAGAATTAAACATCTCAACTCATGTTAAAACTTTCGAGTAACTTCGACAACTATTTCATCGACTTCTTCGGCTGTTTGTTCAATCTTCACTGCATCGTGCTCAAGAGTAATTGGTGCAAACAAAATTCTCTCTTTCCACTCTACAACTTGACCATTTTCGCTGAGACCAGACGGGAGTGAAAGTTCGAATCTAATTTCGTGAGCTAACCGACGAACCACAAGGTACCAAGTCAGCATCGAGCCAACTATTTTCTTCATAGTTCGTGGCCCAAGAAGATTATCGTCAAAACTAAGTTGGGTGTGATTTTGTTCGACAACAGCAGCGGTCGCAGCACCTTTTGCGTATTTTGACTTTAGCTCGGCGGCTTCAATACCGGTACCCTCATCTCCCGTCATGACTGCAACTGAAACTTTACGTTTCGGATGAACTACTACTGGAAGGCCGCCGCCGTCATTTTTCGTCCACTTAAGCGGGATCAGACGATCACGCAAAACCTTAACCATCTCGGCCCACCCTAAAAAACCAGGCGTCGTGCGCGGATGATTGTCGGTGCAAGTCAGTCTTGCCCTCTCTCCAGCTTCGACGACTTGTCTAAGAATTTCTTCAGTAATGCCAAGCTCCTGTAGGCGATTGCTGACTTCCGTGGGTTGTGTTACTACTAGTACCGTATTCACTGATGTCCCTCCTCATTGTTGGACTTCGGTTTATTCAATCTCATTTGAGGTCGAAAAAACCGAAGTGTCAATGCTCATACGTAAGAATTATTCATAACCCAGCGAGTTATTTGCTTTGGTGGTCGTGAGTACGGAAAAAAGCTTTCGACCTTCAGCACCCAGCATTGACCAAAATTTGGGCAACCTATAGCCTGCCGTTGGTTTTCAGGCATAAACCAGCCGCTTGCCAGTAGCGAAGCTGTTTCAGCGATGTCTTATAAGTACGACTGATTGAACTCTTTAACCTTTATGATCTCGGTTGGAGTTTGGTGGGCAAGTGACAAGTATCCACATAGAGAGAATGAGGTTTTAGGTGAAGTCATCATTTGATGTTCATTCTGTTGCGTTTATCAAACGCAGAGCCAAGAAGATTAAGAAAGAAAAGCAAGTTTCCCACCATGAGGCTCTCGACCTGGCCGCAAAAGAAGTTGGCGCGGCTAACTGGAAGCACTTTCTCAGAGCTGGGACTGATTCCCCAAAAGTGACGGCAGCGAAGCCATCGAAGCCCACACCACTTACAATCAGCTTCAATGTATTCGGAGGACGACGAGTTAGACCGAATGCCAAGATCTCGATCGATAGGCACAAGGAAGTCGGCGCATTATTTGATGAGGTGTTGGCTCACACTCACTTACGAAAGAGTGTTCACAAGATCCTTGAATCTATTCGCTGCGAATTAGATGACTGGGTTCAACACGAGTACCCTACGCAAGCCGAAATGTCGGACGAAGACTTTCGTGAAATGTATTACGCTCATAAAGCACAGGTGCAGCTCAGAAAGACGATCTCAAAAGTTGATGCGGATAACCTCATCAATAAACTTGGTGCTGCAAAGTTACTTCTGTCAGTTTATCCAGACTGTCCGCCTTTGCAGAATATCTTTAATAAGATTGATCTTGCGATTTCTGGCTTATCAAAATGGTCCGGCGTGGTAACCATCGCAGAGAGAGAAAAGAAGTTACTCAAGCGTGGTACCATCATTCGCGTAAAACCACTTCAGATCGATGCAGTTGTGATTAAGGAAGACCTTGTGAAGGGCACGATTGATTTTTATTCTGATGGTGGCCCTGGACTATGCGTACGAAATGAAGTCCAAGTTTACCGTCAACAACCTCAGTCAACCAGAGTGCCGATGAGATTAACATTGCCGTATGGAAAGTGGATCTGTGACGATGGTTCGGAGGTTTTATACAACCGAGACTACAAACCTATCTGGGTGAAAAAGTCTAATGGTGAAGTTTCAGATATTGATCCAAACACCTGGGTAAACCATAAAGACAGCATTTATTTTTTTAATGACGGAAATCCTCCCTGGGCAAAAAAGAAAACACGCGAAATGTGCGTAGGAATTTTAAAAGAATGGGGAGTGGAAACACGTCTCCCCAATACCTTAAAGGACTACTATGAGCTAATCAGAACGGGTGTTAAAAACGCGGGTCTTCGCTAGAAGAACTATTTCTAGAGTAACCGCGAAAATAATGGAGTCCTGCAATTTGCAGGGCTCCATTATCCGTCGATGCTATACTGGCAATCTAAAGTTCACATGAATTTCATTTGAAGATGAAATGGAAACTTGTTTCACCAATGCTGTAAGAACCGACCGCTTTTCACCAAAGCTCAATGAAGCAAGACGATCGCGGTAACGCTCTTGAATAGCTGCAACGTCAACTCTATCCATTTCCTTAAGAAGCTTTTCTTTCGAATGTAGATCAATTCGAATTTTCGATTTCCGCTTCTCAAGTTGTAGCTTCTCGATCTGAAGTTCCTTCTTTTTAGCTACATGTTCGACATTAGAAATCGCTCCTTCTATGAAGGCATCCAAAAGACGGCCCATTTTTTTCTCAAGTTGTTTCAACTTAAAATCTAAAGCACTGTACTCCGCCTGGAGGCCATCAATAGTCTTTTGCAATGTTCGATCTTCACGAATGATGTTTTCATTTGCCACGATGAAATCTGGGTCTTGCAGGTATCGAACTACCTTGTTCCACACAAGGGGATCTACACTGCGTGCATTGTGCGTACGACGGCATGAGCACGGATTTGGTCGATGCTTGGCGCTGTTACCGCAGACATAATAAAGCGAGAGGTACTCCTGAACAGACTTTTTAGATGCCACCCACTTTTTGTTGCGCCCCGTTCTTGCGCTCATGGGACTGCCACAAGACGAGCAATATGCAATCTTCTCGAGAAGATAATCGTTTTTAACATTCTTCCCCTCAACACAAGCCCTTCTTGCTCTTGCCGCTTGCGCCGCCGTCCACTGATCTCTGCTTACGATGGCAGGAACTTGAACAACAACCCTCTCCTTCTTTTCTGAAGACAACTTGCCTTTGCCAACCAAGCCTGGATCTCTAAAGTAAAAAGTTTTCTCACCACAGTAGCGATCCCCCTTCAACAAAGTATGCAGCCAATTTCGCGTAATATTTCCCTCAGGATTTTCTTTAAGGTAGTGCTGTCTGTTCGTTCTTTCGTAATAACTTACTTTATTAACTCCAAGATCTATCAATGCTTGTAACAATGTCGGATCGGGAACTCCGTCTGGGTGCTGATCGACAAGCTCGCGCAACG
This sequence comes from uncultured Bdellovibrio sp., assembly GCA_964590635.1. Lineage (GTDB taxonomy): Bacteria > Bdellovibrionota > Bdellovibrionia > Bdellovibrionales > Bdellovibrionaceae > Bdellovibrio. The sequence continues at coordinate 15,763 of CAZPYX010000042.1, read as the reverse complement.
ATCCAGGCAGTCCTTCGCAACTAACTCCTGCCGTAGTTGCAACAATCCAACGTAGAATTTGAGCCTCATTTTCCATGACGACCCACTCCTTTTTTCTTTTGTCCCAGTCATAGCCATAAGGAGGACACCCTCCTGAAGGAGCACCAAGGTTCTTAGTTTTCGAAATTTTCCCGCTCTGCAATTTTCTACCGATCGCTTTTTTATCCTCGGAGCCAAAGGCAGACATAATCTCAAGCAAAACTCCTCTTGGAATTTCGCCCTGATTGCTAAATACTTTCACCTCGTGAAGGTCCAACAAATCTTGAATGCGACCTCGGATCTCAGCACTTCGAGAACGCAAGAGCCTATCAGTGCTGTCAATAAAGAGACCGTTAATTTCTCCTGTGCGAATCAATTCAATAGCCTCAAACAAGGCTGTATTCTCAGGAATAGATTCGAGATTAAATCCATTGTCCACAAAGAAGACTTTGCTAGGATCCACTTCATCGGAAAGGGGACTTCGGGAATACAGCTCGTACTGTCCGCCATCTTCCTTCAAAAGCCGCTGCTTTTTTAGTTCGATGGGAATGCGTTCAAGCTGTCTTTCTATGGTTTCGTTCTTTTTTTGCTCTTGAGACGACACTCGGCAATACACCAGAAGCTTCAGAGTTGTGTTCATCACAGTTCTCCTCCACGGCTTCTTTTACCAATTCTGCTTCTTTTTCCGTGTTTAAAATTCTGAACAACTGACGATGTTGAGAATCTGATAAAGCTTCTCCTGAATAAGTAACCGTGACTTCGTAGGTATCTTTTTTGTTGAACTGTGCAGGCATGATTTCCTCCACAGCTCTTTTTACCAATCCGAGGCAAAACGAAGACAAAAAAGAAAACTCCCCACAGTACGCAGGTTTCTAGATTTCTATATTTATACTGATATTCGAAAGACCAAGTTTGCGGCTCTCGTTCAAAAGATCTACACCCCAGAAACACAAAAAGATTCCTTTCCAGGAATCTTTAGTGTGTTTGTTTGTTGCGGTAATGGTAGGGGCTGAGGGACTTGAACCCACGATCCTCCCGTTATGAGCGGGATGCTTTAACCAACTAAGCTAAGCCCCCATCGGGCTGGTTAGGAACTACCTTACCAAAAATGATGAGGACTACAAAGCCACAGCGCGCCACCCCGAAATTAATCGAGGGCAAGACAAGCTGGGCTCTTCTTAACCTTATCAAAAATCATCGGCAGTGGAAGCATTCCATAGGACAGAATCTGGTCATTGAAGCATTTAAGGTCAAAATTCTGACCAGCTCTTGCCTCAGCCCAATCCCGAGTTTTTTTAACGATCAAATATCCATAGTAATAAGATGGCGCCTGCCCCGGAGACATCATTGAATAACGACGCAACTCCAGCTCAGCCATCTCTTTCGAAACACCTAATTCCTTGGTGAACACATCGAAAACTCGCTGATCTTTAATTAGACCCAACTGAATCTGCGGATCTAAAAAAGCTCTAGCCATTCTCCAAAGTCGCATTTGCAAAGCAAACAACTTTTCTTCGTCTTTAACATAAGGGTAGACCATGTCCTCAGCATACAAAGCCCAGCCTTCGACATTCACGCTATTCATCGCATAAGTGGCACGAATAATCGACATGCCACCTTCAAGCATACGACTGAATTGAAGATCATGCCCAGGACGCCCCTCATGGGCCGTCAACATGATCGCAGCATATTTGTGGGTAAAGTCGTCATAAGGCATTTTGTCTTTAGCAGTCGGAACTATGAACTCGGGACGCTCCCCTTTATTATTCACAAAAGGAGGCGGATTCAAGTGAGGCACCGGAGCCGCTTTACTTTCAGCATCTCCACCCAGGCGAATCACCAAAGGTTGAGAAGGCAAAGAGGCAATACGATTCTTGATAATGATCTCTTTTAAGCGTGCATCAGCGTCGCGATAAAGCTTTTCAACTTCATCCCTTTTAGTGATTTGCTTCTTTTTAAAATAAGCCACCACGTCTTTAGGCTTCGAAGACTTCAGATGATATTTCTTCGCAAGATTTTTAGCCAAGGCCTCATAACGAGGATACAGCTCTTTATATCCCGCCTCACCAATTTCAATCAATTCCTCGGGACTGACATCAAAGCCGGTCGCCTTCAAGTTGAAGGCATAAAGATCACGAGGCAGCTGAGCTTTGGCTCGGGCCTTCGGTAAAATTTCTGATTTTACAAAAGAATCATAATCCGCAACTTGCTTTTTAAACTTATCAAAGTCCGCCTGCCAATCGGTGCGACCCGTCGCTTTCAAGAGCTCTTCAACGCCGACAACATAAGTTGGACTTTCCGCAAGATAGATCTCGATTTCTTTTTTATACGGGTAAACCGGACTCTTTCCCGCGAACTCTCTGGTCAAATCTTTTGAATGCTCAACACTGGCGATAAGGAACGGTTTATAAGCACCCGTGCCATTGACATACTTCTTAAAACGATCGACAGCCTTTGCCTGTCTTTCCTTTGGACTTTGCGGATTAACCATCATCTGCAAAATCGAAAAGATTTCTTTACTGCCTGAGTCAAAATTCATCACAGCCAGTTTTTTGTTCAGCTCGACACCTTCAATAGTCTGCTGCACCTTCTCTTTAAGAATGGAAATATCTTCAAGGGTCTCACGCGGATGATTCTTTTGAGATTCGACTTCTAATTTAACAAGCCATTTCTTCTCAAAGGCTACAACACGATCTTCATAAGTTGCATCCAAGCCCGTGACCTCCGCATCGAACTCTGGGAATCCCAGCATCGAAGCCATCTCTGGAGAAATAATGCCTCGTTCGCGCGAGTACTGATTGGCAATTTCATCAGACTGACGAATCCAATCTTTTGCAAAATTTTGCGTCGGGGCTTTTTGATGTGAGCAAGATGCCAATACAATCAATGCGGTTACAAGACCTGTCTTCCAAATCATAGAATCTCCCTGTAAACATTGATTTGATTTTCAATTCTGACTATTGGCAATGGCTTTTTGATGACCTCGAAATAAAAAAAGGGAGGACGATGTCCTCCCTTTTAAAAACTTCAATTTTGATTTTAAAACAACCTAGTTATCAACAAAGTTCTTCAACTTATTGCTGCGAGAAGGATGACGAAGCTTACGAAGAGCTTTCGCCTCGATCTGACGGATACGTTCACGAGTTACGTTGAAGTCTTGTCCCACTTCTTCCAAAGTGTGATCTGATTCTTCACCGATACCGAAACGCATACGAAGAACTTTTTCTTCTCTTGGAGTCAAAGTCGAAAGAACACGGCGAGTTTGTTCCGCCAAGTTCAGGTTCACAATCGCTTCTGCCGGATTGATCACCTTTTTGTCTTCGATAAAGTCGCCCAAGTGTGAATCTTCTTCTTCCCCTACTGGAGTTTCCAAAGAAATCGGCTCTTTTGCGATTTTCAAAACTTTACGAACTTTGTCTACCGGCATGTCCATTTTATCCGCGATCTCTTCAGGGGTTGGCTCACGGCCAAGCTCTTGAATGAGGTAACGAGATGTACGAACAAGCTTATTGATAGTCTCGATCATATGAACAGGGATACGGATCGTACGCGCCTGATCGGCAATCGCACGAGTGATCGCCTGACGAATCCACCAAGTTGCGTAAGTCGAGAATTTGTAACCACGACGGTACTCGAACTTATCAACGGCTTTCATCAAACCGATGTTACCTTCCTGGATCAAATCCAAGAATTGCAAACCACGGTTCGTGTACTTCTTAGCGATAGAAACAACCAGACGAAGATTCGCCTCAACCAATTCAGATTTCGCTGCATCGGCCTCACGCTCACCTTTCCAGATGGCAGTGTATGTTTCTTTCACCCAAGTGTGATTCATTTCAGTTTCTGAATCCAAACGCTTGATACGAACTTCAGCTTCTTGAGCTTGAAGCACATAAGATTTGTACTTTTGATAGTTCAAACCTGTATCACGGGTCATTCTTGTTAATTCTTTTTCATTCGACTCAACAAGCTTCATACGTTCAATCATCGAAGCAACGTCTTTAGAGAACGTACGCTCAACACCGTCTTTGATACGACGGCGAAGAGTTCCGATACGACCCACCAAGTTTTTGAACTTGATCACGATACGGTTGATTGTTTTACGGTTGAAGTTCACTGATTCAAAATTCGCCATCAACTTGTCATTCATTAGAACAAGTTCTTTCATGGCTGCTTGACGAGCAGGCGTGTTCGTTTCTTCTTTACGAAGAACTTCGAACTGTTTCGCTGAGGCCTTTTGGTACTCAGTAACTTTGCCGATCAATTCATGAATTTTGTCGATGTATTCTTTTTCGTCGTACTGAGTATCTTCGTCCTCAAGACCACGGAAGATCGCCTTAACTTTGATACGTCCTTCATCAAGACGTTTACCAAGTTGGATGATCTCGTAAGTTCCAAGTGGAGACAAAAGGATCGCACGAACGATCTCGCGCTCCCCTTTTTCAATACGGCGGGCGATCTCAACTTCACCTTCACGTGTAAGCAAAGAGACGCTACCCATTTTACGCAAATAAAGACGAACAGGGTCATTGCCCTTAACGTCTTCGCTTTCAGCTTTTTCTTCTTCATCTACTTCTTCGTCGTCCGAATCAGGGCTTTCAAGGAATGAACCTTCGCCCTCTTCGTCTTTCGAAGTTTCAGACAAGTCTGAAATTACTACACCACCAGCCTCTAGGCCATGCATGAAGGCATCTAGAGCTGCAGGGGCGATAATTTCAGGAGGAAGGAGGTCGTTGATCTCTTCGATCGTCAACGCGCCTTTCTCTTTTGCAAGCTTCAGAAACTTCTGAATTTCTTCTTTAATTAGAAGTTCTTGTTCTTGCAAAGAAAGAACTTTAACAGGTTCTTTCTCTTGTTTGTTTGGTAGGTTTTGTTTCATCAATACCTCGCCTTTACCCTTTATTCAGAGAGAGTCTATCTCTATGAGCTTTCATAATCTGTTCCAACTTTTCTGAGCTTGGCTCGGACTTTAATTCCTGAGCCAATTGCTTCGCTTGATCGCGCAAGAAATTGTCGCGCACTCGCTTAAAGCAATCGCCTAGAAGCTTTGCTTCTTTCTCTTCATCGAACCCTGGATCGCCATCAGTGTTTGGCTCCGCTACAAATAATAACTCAGGGTGATCTACATAAGAGACTAGAAGACTGGTCAATTTATCAAACTTATTAAGATCTTGTCTATACACATCGGAGGCTTTCTCAAGGATCTTTTTCACTCCTGAGTGCGCGATGTAGTCGAGTGCTTTTTCACTCACAAAACGCTCGAAGTTGGCACGACTTTTGAGCACTAGGCCCAGCAGCATTACCTCGGCTTTGGAGGCACCCTTCAAGCTAATTTTGCCTCCCTCTGCAGAGTCTGACACAGCAGAAGTAGGTGTTGGGTTAGCATTTTGAGGCTGCATGCTTGGCTGCACCGTCCTAGAGATTCCAGGCCTGTTCTGTGAATATACAGGACCGCTGCTTTGTAGCCCCACAGCCTGACGAAGCCAAGGTAGGGTCACGCTCATCTTCTGAGCAGCCTCAGCCAGGTACAAGTCGCGCAAACGTTGATCCGGGATCACGTCGTACAAAGGCTTCAATTTATCCGCAAGCTTCACCTTCTCTGAAGCGTCGCCGCGATAGCCTTCCATCCAACGGGCCAAGATCATCACAAACAAGTCTGGAGCGCGCTCTAGCTCAATTTTCAAAGCCTCGGCGCCATACTTCTTCACATAGTCATCAGGGTCCATATTGTTTGGAAGAGTCAATCCCTTCGGATACAAGTCCGCCGCCAATAAAATCGGCAAACTTCTTTCCGCCGCTTCCATTCCCGCAGAGTCACCATCAAACAGCGCCACCACATTTTTGGTCATGCGTTTTAGCATGCGTCCATGATCTGGCGTCAGCGCGGTTCCCATGGTCGCAACAGAATTGCGAATACCCGCTTGATAAAGCGAAACAAGATCCATGTAGCCTTCAACAATCAAGGCCATGTCTTCACTGCGAATATATTTTGCCGTCTGAGAAAGTCCGTACAGAACTTTTCCCTTGATGAATACCGGCGTCTCTGGAGAATTTAAATATTTTGGTTCAGTTTCTTTTTTCTCTAAGTAACGTCCACCGAATGCAATGGGTTCACCCATTGGAGAAAAGATCGGGAACATCAAACGATCTCTGAAAAGATCGAAGTAACCTGGCTTGCCATTGCGGGCTTTTACTAAGCGCGCTTCTTCTGCCAAGGCCATGGAGATGTACTTACCTTGCAGATGTCTTTCCAGACCATCCCACTCAGCAATGGCGTAACCAATGCCGAAAGTTTCGATCACTTCCTGGGAAAGTCCACGACTTGCGATATATTTTTTCACTGGGTGATCATTAGAAACGCGCTTCAATTGATCAGAAAAATAATCGGCGGCGATTTTATTCGCCTTCATAAGCTGTTTCTTTTTATCTGCAAGCTGATCGCGATTTGGATCATCATTTTCAGGAGCCGGAATCGGAATACTGGCGCGATTCGCAAGATACTCTACAGCCTCAGGAAAGTTCATACCTTGGTAGTCACGCAAGAATGAGAACATGTTCCCGCTCTTGTGACAGCCGAAGCAATGATAGACCTGCTTGGTTTCCGAAACCGAGAACGACGCTGTTTTTTCAGCGTGATCTGGAAACGGACAGCGGCCCATAAGGCCGCTACCACTAGGTTTTAGCTGTGTGTATTGAGAAATGAGGTCGACAAGGTTATTAGCCTCAGAAACCTTCTCAATAAAGTCTTGAGAAAATCGCATGCCTGCTTACGCTCCGACAGACAGAGTCTCAAAGACAGCCATGAACTGTTTTGCGATCTCCGTCTGTATTCAAAAGTTTTCTCTTAATTTCCGAGTGAACTGCCCATAAAGAACGTGTTCACGCTTTGACTTCCGTCAAGGTCCAGAAATTAAGCCAATTTAGCTTTGATAACTTCGCTTACGATTTTGTTGTCGGCGGCGCCACCGGATTTTGCGATGACTTCTTTCATCACAGGACCCATGTCCTTCACGGTTTTAGCACCCAATGCTGCAATAACTTCTACAACCAAAGCTTCAATTTGTTCACGGCCCATTTGCGCTGGCAAATAAACCTCAAGAACTTTCAACTCTGCTGTTTCTTGATCAACTAGATCCTGACGGCCAGCTTGTTGAAACTGATCGATGGATTCTTTTCTTTGTTTTACTAATTTTTTGATTACGAGCAACACTTCATCGGGAGTGATTGCATCCGGGCGCATATCGATTTCACGATTTTTGATCGCAGCTTGGAGCATACGAAGAGCTCCCAACTTAACTGATTCTTTTGCGATCATTGCGGCTTTAACATCAGCGGCTAATTTGTCTCTGATTTCCATAGGGTCTCCCAAAGTCATAAGAAGGAATTGAAGGAAAAGGCCTATTTTACATAGCTATATTATAATTATAGCTTTTTATAGAACAGAGGCGACCATGGGCCGCCTCTTGTTACCTTAGCTTGAAAAACTTAGTTCCTATTCAGAACTAGTCGTTCCAACCTTTTCTAGATTTCTTAACAGCGCGCTTACGAGCTGCGATAGATTTCTTTTTAAGTCTTACTGAAGGCTTTTCAAAGTGTTCACGTTTTTTAACTTCAGAAAGAATACCTGCTTTTTCGCAAGATTTTTTGAATTTTCTGAATGCAGATTCGAAAGACTCTCCGTCTTTGATCTTAACCATTGCCACGACAATCACCTTCCCTTCAACTGTGGAAACAAGAAGCAGAGTGTATAACAAAGCAGCAGCAAAGGGGCAACCCTATGAGGTCGTGACGCGGCGAATTGTTCATTTGCCGGATATACCCTTTTCCACGAAGTTCGCGTAGGGTTTTGTCATATATAGTTATCTACTTAATTTTATTGAGATTATCAGTAACTTTAAGGGTTTAAAAATCACCTGGATTTGAGGCACATGGATTCTGAATTTTCTTCGCAAGATGAAAAATGGATGCGGGAAGCGCTGAAACTGGCAGTTCAAGCCGGTGAAAAAGGCGAAGTTCCTGTGGGAGCGGTCTTAATCTCTCCATCCGGCCAGATCCTTTCCAAAGGTTCCAATGTGCGCGAGACCCTGACGACTCCCCTTGGTCATGCGGAGCTTTTGGCGATTCACCGGGCCTCCAAAAAACTTCAGTCGTGGCGCCTAGAAGACTGCACTTTGTATGTGACCCTTGAACCTTGCGTGATGTGCGCAGGAGCCATTCAACAAGCTCGCCTAGGCCGCGTTGTCTATGGTGCTTCAGACGAAAAAGCTGGTGGCGTTGACAGCCTTTATAAAATTCTTACCGACGGTCGCCTCAATCACCAAGTCAAAGTGACTCGTGGAGTTTTGGCAGCAGAGTGCTCGAAGATGTTGAGCGTTTTTTTTCAAAACCGTCGCGATGAAATAAAAAAAGAAAAGTCGGAAAAAAATTATCGCCAGCGCGCCTCGGTCATCGTTGTTCATAAAAATAAAATTTTGGGATTCAATGCCGTCGATCCTCACTCTGGTACAAAATATTTTTTTATGCCCGGTGGCGGCGTTGAAGATGGCGAATCTGCTGCACTAGCTGCGCAACGAGAAACTCTCGAGGAAACAGGATATAAAATTCGTGTTCTTGAAGAGACTGAATTTCGCAGAAAGTACGACTTTCCTTGGAACGGCAAGATCAATGCTTGTGACACAACTTTTTACTTAGGAATCCTTGATGAGAATTGGCACGAGCCCACAGATGTGGCCGATGCTGACTATCATCGAGGAGTTCAGTGGATTGATGTAAAGAACGTTGATAGAATATTCTCATACAATAAAGATATTCTTTGGGCCGTCCAAAAATTAGTAAAGGTGGCCAAGAAACGACGACTTTAGGAGGCACATGTTTCACCTAATTCTTTCCATTGCCCTAGCAGCCAGTGCACCTGAAGCCACTCCTGTTACAAAGTCGACGCCGATTTCTCTTTCTGAAGTCGCAAGTAAACTGAATGAAAAACTTCCTGAAGAAAAAAAGATCATCATTCCATCCGCGGGAAGCAGACAGTTTTTTGTTAAGATCAATGACTTTAGGAATTCTTCTAGCGCTCCAAAAGTCACCAAAGACGTTTTGAAAATTTCAGATCTTTCAATCCAGGGGTGCAATGCGTTTGCGTGGGACTTTGGTGGCGATGTGCATTTGTTCGAGTTCAGTAAGGCCTTCAAAACTGCTCGCGAGCAGATCTCTAAGGAGCGCAGCCTGCCCAAGGCTTTGCAACTTGTGCGCGTCGGACTTATGGCCACTCAATGTAAAGGGCCTGTGATCTTCAATGCTCTGGGAGCTGAATGGTTGAAAAGCTCTTTGGAACTTTTAAAATCACTTCCCCATAAAAAAGCCAAAAAAGATGACAAGATGAGACTGCAGTCTTTGCAGGAGCAAGTGTTAGGATTAAGTGGTGAAAAAATCCTTAAGGAAAGTTTACGCTTTGAAGTTCTTACCTCTTCCGCTTTAATCGCTCGCTCCATCGAAGAGGGACATGGAAGCTCTTGGCTTAATTCTTCCGAGGCGGCACCAACTGCTGAAAAGCCGGATTTCTGGCAGCAATTCCTGACAGATAAGTCTTTAAAGTTAGATTGGGATCGTCACACACAAATCACAAGTGATCTTCTTTCGGCAATCGAAGCTTCCAAAGGGCCTGAATTTAAAAAATACCGCGAACAAATCGATAAAGACTATAACGAGGGACTTGAGAGTTTATGGAAAGATCTCAAGCTTTCAAATCTTGGAATTGAAACTGCCAATGACTTGAAAGATGACAAGAAACTTGTATCGATCGTCACAAGACTTGAGAAAGATCAGCCGGCACTTGAGGAGCTTAGAAAGAGCTTCAATGAACACCCTGAGGTTTCATCTTATTTCTTTAAAATCGCTTTACAAAATCTTTCCGTGAAAGAGTCGTTCTTCGCGAAGTTTGATGAAAAACTAAGTGATATTAAAAAATTGGCCCAGGCTCTTACTAAGTAAGTTTTCTTGGAAAATCGATCAAAGAGTGTGATCTAGAAAAACAAAAAGCGGAAGTTTCCATCCGCTTTTTGTTTTTACGCGCTGTAGACCCGAAAAAGAAGCAGGTGCCTTTTTACTCTTGGGCTTCGAGGCGATAACCCAAAGATGGAACGGCTACGATGCGGCCGTTAAATTTTTGGATTTTACGTTTTAGATAATTGATTTGCGAATCGACATTTCGAGAAGTCACTTCCGTGTCTCCCCAAATTTCCATCAAACACCTTTCGCGCGTTACTAGGTGGTTCTTCGCAGCGACTAGCATCTTTAAGATATCGAATTGCTTTGGAGTTAGGTTTACTTCTTCTCCATCAACATAAACTTGACGAGAAAGAAGATTCATTTTCAAGTTTGCAGCGGTCAGTTCAGCCGCAACTTCCGGCTCCTTCTCTGAAAGACGCGCTTTGATTCTAAGAATCAACTCTTTAACATGAAACGGTTTTGAAATGAAATCATCCGCACCAGTTTCAAATGCCTTAATGCGTTCGTCGATCGTTGCTGCGCCAGAAACGAAAATGATTGGCGTATTTTTAGTCGCATCATTTTCTTTAACTTCACGGCAAACATCAACGCCCAGCAAACCCGGCATTTTGTAGTCTAACAAAATAAGATCTGGTTTCTTTTCATTGATAAGATTAACCGCAGACAAACTGTCTGAAGTGTAAGAGCAGTCATAGGTAGAGCTCAAAATCTCTGCCAAAAGTTTGCAACTTTCTTCATAGTCATCAACGATCACTATCCTTTTTGAAGCCAAACCTGCTCTCCTCGTGGACTCTGTAATGTTCATAAACATATTCATATTTGAAGAATGTCGCTTAACGAACAAAAATACAAGTTACTAAAAGTCCAGATTTACATGCCCTTATAGCGTAGGCCCTTCGCATCAAGAATCTTCTTAAGTTGTTCGCGTTTATCGCCTTGAATTTCAATTATGCCATGCTTCTCGCCGAGGTTAAATGAACCGCCGACGCCACATTTCGCTTTGAGCTCTTTTGATAGGTCTTTGAGGTAATTTTCGTTCCTTGGGAATCCGTCGAGAACCGTGACTGTCTTGCCTCCGCGGCCGTTCTTCTCTAGGCGAAAAACCACAGTAAATTTTGCACCCTCGACAGAATCTTCAGGTCGACAACGACACTCTGACTTCAACTCTTTGCAATCGGAACAAGTGACGTTGTCTTTGGGATCGGTACTATAAACTAAACGAGTATTCTTCATGAACCTGTGCTCTCTTGATTTGACGAATTGGCGCTTGGGCCCTCACCCAATTTATGCTGGGTATATTCTCTTCCGTCAAATCTGAAAAGCTGCGGGCTCTCGTCCATCACTGTGGCGATGTTCACCGGTCTTTTCCAGAGCTTAAATACGTTTTTCAAAGTTTCACTCATGAAATCGGGCTGCATGTCGATGCCTTCATGCAGATGCGTCAGTAAAAGTTCTCCGCGATTTTCGAAGTTTGCATCCTCAATGCGAATGATCGGTTGTCCAAAGTTCGTCATATGGAAAAGTAATTGCGCTTTGATCGCTTTGAAATTCTGCGTATCGACTTCAAACTTCTGAGTCTTCTTATTAAATTTATAGACGAAAATTTTATTCTTAACGCAGAACTCTTCTGTTAAGAATTGATCAATAAATGTCACGTCGTTGCATACTTTACGAACTTCAAAGATTTTATCGCGACCGAGATTTAATTTTTTATCCCAGTGCTTTCTTTCGCGCACGTCATCGCATTCGTCCCACTCACGGCCGAATTGACCTTTGTTCCAACGCTCTTCGATATTGCGCATAAGTTCAATACCCACTTTGTATGGGTTATATCCATTCGGCGCCATTCCCATAACACCAGCGTGATGATCGGCGAAATCAATGATCTCGGAATCATCAAGGATCTTGGTCGTCATCAATTTAGAATGCCAGTACGAAGCCCAACCCTCATTCATGGTCTTTGTCATACCTTGCGGAGAGAAATAGTAGGCTTCGTCTCTGATAATCGTCAGAACATCCACTTGCCAATCCGCGAGAGGCGCATGGTGAATGAGGAACTTCAGAAGATCTTTTTCGGGTTCTGCCGGAAATCTTTGCGCTTTCTCAAAAGCCTCATCTTCCGCACGTTTCTTTTGCTCCGCCACGAATGCAGGCGGATTGATATAATCGCGCATGTAATCGCGATCCACTCTAAGTAAATAATTATTCTCTTTTGGAGGCTCTGGCGACTTAGTCACAGACTTTTCCACAAAGGGACTATAACGGTCGATCAGATTTTCGACGCTCAAGCAAACATCGATGAAGTTTTCCACAACATCAATACCATAGCGATCCATGTAGCGACGAATACGAGTCGCATGATTCGCCATTTGGTCCATCATTTTTCTATTTGTCTTCGAAAACCAGATATTGTTCTTAAAGAAATCGCAGTGACCATACACGTGAGCCATCACGAGCTTTTGGTCCATCATCGCGTTGCCTTCCATCAAGTAGGCATAACAAGGATCGGTATTGATCACCATCTCGTAAATCTTCGAAAGGCCATACTCATAACTCTTCGAAAGATGTTCGTACTCCATCCCAAATTTCCAGTGAGGATAACGAACTGGGAAGCCACCATAGGCCGCGAATTGATTGATTTGATCGTAAGTGATCAACTCAAAAATAGTTTCGAAGCAGTCCAGACCGGCGTCCTTCGCGATCTGACAAATTCTTTTTCTCTCTGCTTCTAACTCGGGTGTTAAATTAGCCATATGGTTCGCCTCTCTAAAAATAAGTCAGGCCTATTAATGCCTCGCGTGGCAAAAAGGTACGGCGTACCTTTCGGGTTATCTTCCTTTGCCGAGGAAATCTTTGATGGAATCGAGGATTTTGTCTCGGGTTTCGATTTGGCTTGTTGTAATTCGTTCGTCTTCGCCGAATTCTTTTTGCAAATCTTTGAGGAACTGGCCACTGCCGTATTTACTTTCGACTTGGCCGTATCCGAATTGGTTGCAGTTAGGAAGGAAGAACTCCTGTAACATCTTAATACATAGACGCGTATCTTCGCCGCTCCAGTTATCGCCATCTGAAAAATGGAACGGATAAATGTTCCACTCATTCACAGAGTAATCAGCTTGGATGATTTCTTGGCAAAGCTTGTAAGCTGAACTGATAAGAGTTCCGCCGGACTCGCTCGTTCTAAAGAACGTGTCTTCATCAACTTCTTTTGCCGCAGCATCATGGATTATGAAACGAGTTTCCAAACCTTTATAATGCTTCTTAAGCCAAGTATTGATCCAAAAGCTTTCCAAACGAACAATCTCTTTTTGCTCGTCTCCCATACTGCCCGATACGTCCATCATGTAAATCACGACAGCCTGAGTTTGCGGCTTCGTCACTTTCTTGAAGGACTTGTATTTCATATCGCGTTTGATCGGCAGAACCATCGGATCTTCAGCATTGTAACTTCCTGAAGAAACATGGCGCTTCAATGCCTGCTTATAGGAAGATTTAAAATGGCGCAAACCCTCAGGTCCGACAGGAGCAAGTCCTGTGAACTTGGTCTTCACCGCTTCAATGTTTTTAGAACCTTTGGGTTGGATACGCGGAAGCTCTAACTTCTCACCAAGGATGTCAGCCAGTTCATCCATCGACAGTTCAACTTCAAGAAGATGCTCACCAGGAGCTTCACCTGCTTGACCTTGTCCACCTTCACCGGGATCCCCGACATCTTGACCAGGCTGACCTTCACCTTGGCCAACCCCGCCAGATTGTTTGGGACCGTAACGGAAATTTGGAATATCAATGCGAGGAAGCGGAATCTTAACGAGCTCGTCCTCACGCTTCCCAATCATTTCGCCTTGGGAAACGTACTTGCGTAGGTCTTCTTTAACCTTGCCTTTGACGATGTCTTTAAATCGATTTTGATCTTCCCGTATCGACATTATTTACTCTTTACATCCCCACGAGCGAAGATACTAGCAACGTAATGAAGTACGTCCGTCGCAGAAATCTCATCATAACCAGAGTCTTTGATGAGACGGGTTTTAACTACATCAATCTTTTCTTGAGTGTCTTTGTCGGCAACGTTACTTACAAGAGTCGTCAACTTGATGCTGTCTTTTTGATCTTCAAAAAGCTTCAGCTCAATCGCTTTATGCAAGCGTTCGTTCATCTTGTAGTTAAACTTCTTACCTTCCAAAGCCAGGGCGCCGATGTAATTCATAATCTCGCGACGGAAATCGTCTTTGCGAGATTCAGGAATTTCGATCTTATCTTCGATCGATCTCATCAAACGCTCATCCGGTTCCTCATCGTTACCCGTGAATTGATTTCTTACGCGCTCTCTTTGCGTGTAAGCCTTCACGTTATCGATGTAGTTACCACAAAGTCTTTGCATCGCGCTTTCATCGGCGCTGATCGCTCTTTGCACTTCAGCCTTAATAATCTCTTCGTATTCTTGCATCACCACGCCAAGAAGCTCGCGGTACTCAGTCTTCAGTTCTTCATTTGAAATCAACGAGTGACTCTTCAGACCTGATTCCAATTCCTTAAAGACCATGAACGGATTCACGGAACCTTTATTGGATTGTTGTGCCGCCACCAGGGCATTTGATAACTTATCTTGGATATAACGAGCCGAGATACCCTCAAGACCTTCACGTTGAGTTTCCTTACGAAGCTCACGCACGTTGTCTTCCGTATAGTTCGCCAAAGTTTTACCGTTATACAATTTTAGTTTTTGCAAACGAGTGAGGTTTGCCTTTTTAGGTTTTTCCAAACGCGTGAGGATCGCCCACATCGCCGCCATTTCAACTGTATGAGGAGCAATGGAAATGCCACGCACCTTTTGAGAATTGAAATCACGTTTATAGATATTCACTTCATCTCTCCAACGAGTGATATAAGGAATATCTATTTTCACAGTACGGTCACGAAGAGCTTCCATGAATTCGTTGTCTTGAAGACGACGGTACTCTGGCTCATTCGTATGACCGATGATCACTTCATCGATATGGGTCTGCGCGAATTTTTTAGGTTTAACTCTGTGTTCTTGTGACGCTCCCAAAAGATCGTACAAGAAGGCCACATCCAACTTCAAAACCTCGACGAACTCAATCATACCGCGATTCGCGATATTGAACTCTCCGTCGAAATTGAAGGCGCGCGGATCTGAATCTGAACCGTACTCTGCAATCTTACGATAATTGATATCACCTGTAAGTTCCGTCGAGTCTTGATTCTTTTCGTCTTTCGGTTGGAAAGTACCAATCCCTACGCGGTCAGCCTCAGACAAGAACAGACGTCTTACGCGGACATGCTTGAAGACTTGCATCAAGTCGCCGTCGTATTTTTCCATCAAAGCTTTAAAGATAAAGCGTGATGGAGGACTAAGTTCACCATCCACATTGACGCGGAAGGTGCCGTCTTGGCCTTTATTCAAAGATTCATAAACTGATGAGCGAAGGTCATCTGGAATCAAAAGCAAAGGCTCTTCGTTCATTGGCGTTGGGAAGATCTTAACTCCCTTACCCAGAATTCCATCGAGTTCTAACTTTTCATCAACCCAATCAAATGTGTAAACCGCACCTGTATCAGAGAAAGAATAGCGCTCAAGGCCTTTCTTTAACATACGACAGATTGTGGACTTTGCAGACCCCACCGGACCATGAAGAAGAATGACACGTTTCTCGGTTCCATAACCAAGAGCCGCGGCCTTCAATCCGTTCCCTAGTTTCATCAACTGAACCTCCAAACC